>NZ_CP108036.1:6297500-6611933 GCF_036170895.1 Streptomyces erythrochromogenes
AATACCGAGGCGTTCGGGTGAACTATGGTTAAGGAACTCGGCAAAATGCCCCCGTAACTTCGGGAGAAGGGGGGCCATCACTGGTGATCGGATTTACTCCGTGAGCTGGGGGTGGCCGCAGAGACCAGCGAGAAGCGACTGTTTACTAAAAACACAGGTCCGTGCGAAGCCGTAAGGCGATGTATACGGACTGACGCCTGCCCGGTGCTGGAACGTTAAGGGGACCGGTTAGTGCACTTTCGGGTGTGCGAAGCTGAGAACTTAAGCGCCAGTAAACGGCGGTGGTAACTATAACCATCCTAAGGTAGCGAAATTCCTTGTCGGGTAAGTTCCGACCTGCACGAATGGCGTAACGACTTCTCGACTGTCTCAACCATAGGCCCGGTGAAATTGCACTACGAGTAAAGATGCTCGTTTCGCGCAGCAGGACGGAAAGACCCCGGGACCTTTACTACAGTTTGATATTGGTGTTCGGTTCGGCTTGTGTAGGATAGGTGGGAGACTTTGAAGCATCAACGCCAGTTGGTGTGGAGTCGCCGTTGAAATACCACTCTGGTCGTGCTGGATGTCTAACCTCGGTCCGTGATCCGGATCAGGGACAGTGTCTGATGGGTAGTTTAACTGGGGCGGTTGCCTCCCAAAGGGTAACGGAGGCGCCCAAAGGTTCCCTCAGCCTGGTTGGCAATCAGGTGTTGAGTGTAAGTGCACAAGGGAGCTTGACTGTGAGACCGACGGGTCGAGCAGGGACGAAAGTCGGGACTAGTGATCCGGCGGTGGCTTGTGGAAGCGCCGTCGCTCAACGGATAAAAGGTACCCCGGGGATAACAGGCTGATCTTCCCCAAGAGTCCATATCGACGGGATGGTTTGGCACCTCGATGTCGGCTCGTCGCATCCTGGGGCTGGAGTCGGTCCCAAGGGTTGGGCTGTTCGCCCATTAAAGCGGTACGCGAGCTGGGTTTAGAACGTCGTGAGACAGTTCGGTCCCTATCCGCTGTGCGCGTAGGAATATTGAGAAGGGCTGTCCCTAGTACGAGAGGACCGGGACGGACGAACCTCTGGTGTGCCAGTTGTCCTGCCAAGGGCATGGCTGGTTGGCTACGTTCGGGAGGGATAACCGCTGAAAGCATCTAAGCGGGAAGCCTGCTTCAAGATGAGTATTCCCACCTCCTTGAGAGGGTAAGGCTCCCAGTAGACGACTGGGTTGATAGGCCAGATGTGGAAGCCCGGTAACGGGTGAAGCTGACTGGTACTAATAGGCCGAGGGCTTGTCCTCAGTTGCTCGCGTCCACTGTGTTAGTTCTGAAGCAACGAACAGTTGCTGGTTTCTAGAGCTGGAACACATAACTACAAAGTGTGCTTGTTCGCTCGAAACCGATAGGGTTTCGGTGGTCATAGCGTTAGGGAAACGCCCGGTTACATTCCGAACCCGGAAGCTAAGCCTTTCAGCGCCGATGGTACTGCAGGGGGGACCCTGTGGGAGAGTAGGACGCCGCCGAACAATCTTTCAAAGGACCCTTGGTCCAGCGTTCAACGCTGGACCAAGGGTCCTTTTTTGTTTTTCACCATCTTTACGCCGAAGCGCGGCCATGGGTTGGTTGCGCGAGAATGACTAGCGGTACCCCGAAGACAGGAGTCACACCCATGTCCAACTCTCCCGACGATCGTCCGGAGCGCGAGCCTCGTCGCAACGACGGCGGTGACAGGGGCGGCTACCGCGGGGGCCGTGACGACCGTGGCGGCGACCGTCCCCCGTTCCGTCGTGACGACCGCGGCGGTCGACCCACCGGTGGCAGCGGTGGCGGCGGCGGTGGCTACCGTCGCGACGACCGTGGTGGGCGTCCCGCCGGCGGTGGCGGCGGCTTCCGCCGTGACGACCGTGGTGGGGACCGTCCGTCCTACCCGCGTCGCGATGACCGTGGCGGGGACCGTCCGTCCTACCCGCGTCGTGACGACCGGGGCGAGCGTCCCTCGTACCCGCGCCGTGACGACCGCGGTGGCGACCGTCCCAGCTTCCCGCGTCGCGATGACCGCGGTGGCGACCGTCCCTCGTACCCGCGTCGTGATGATGACCGCGGTGGGTTCCGTGGCGGCCGTGACGACCGCGGTGGCGACCGTCCGTCCTACCCGCGCCGCGACGACCGCGGTGGCGAGCGCCCCTCCTTCCGTCGCGACGACCGGGGCGACCGTCCGTCCTACCCGCGTCGCGACGACCGTGGTGGCGACCGTCCGTCGTACCCCCGTCGTGACGACCGTGGTGACCGTCCCTCGTACCCGCGTCGTGATGACGACCGTGGCGGTTTCCGTGGCGGCCGTGACGACCGCGGTGGCGAGCGTCCGTCCTACCCGCGTCGCGACGACCGTGGTGGCGACCGTCCCAGCTTCCCGCGTCGCGACGACCGCGGTGGCGACCGTCCCTCGTACCCCCGTCGTGACGACCGTGGTGACCGTCCCTCGTACCCGCGTCGTGATGACGACCGTGGCGGTTTCCGTGGCGGCCGTGACGACCGCGGTGGCGACCGCCCGTCCTACCCGCGCCGCGACGACCGCGGTGGCGACCGCCCCTCCTTCCGTCGTGACGACCGGGGCGACCGTCCGTCCTACCCGCGCCGTGACGACCGTGGTGGCGACCGTCCGTCGTACCCCCGTCGTGACGACCGTGGTGACCGTCCCTCGTACCCGCGTCGTGATGACGACCGTGGCGGTTTCCGTGGCGGCCGTGACGACCGCGGTGGCGACCGCCCGTCCTACCCGCGCCGCGACGACCGCGGCGGGGACCGTCCGTCGTACCCGCGTCGTGATGACGACCGCGGTGGGTTCCGTGGCGGCCGTGACGACCGTGGCGGGGACCGTCCGTCCTACCCGCGTCGCGACGACCGCCGCGACGACCGTGGCGGCGACCGTCCCTCCTACCCCCGTCGTGACGACCGCGGCGGCGACCGCGGTGGGTTCCGTGACGACCGTGGTGGCTACCGGGGTCGCGACGACCGTGGCGGCGACCGCGGCTACCGTTCGGACCGCGACCGTGACCCGGTCAAGCGGCTTCCGATCGACGAGGACGTCACCGGCCTCGAGATCGACGCCGACGTGCGCCAGGAGCTGCTGAGCCTGCCCAAGGGCCTGGCCGAAGAAGTCTCCAAGAACCTGGTCATGGTCGCCCGGCTGATCGACGAGGACCCCGAGCAGGCGTACGCGTACTCGCGCATCGCGCTGCGCCTTGCCTCCCGCGTCGCCGCCGTCCGCGAGGCCGCCGGTTTCGCCGCGTACGCCACGCAGAAGTACAGCGAGGCCCTCGCGGAGTTCCGCGCCGCCAAGCGCATGACCGGCTCCGTCGAGCTGTGGCCCGTCATGGCCGACTGCGAGCGCGGCCTCGGCCGTCCCGAGCGCGCCCTGGCCATGGCCGGCGAGCCCGAGGTGCAGAAGCTCGACAAGGCCGGCCAGGTCGAGATGCGTCTGGTCGCGGCCGGTGCCCGGCGGGACCAGGGGCAGCTCGAAGCGGCCATCGTGACCCTGCAGAGCCCCGAGCTGGCGTCCAGCGCCGTCCAGCCGTGGACCGCGCGCCTGCGGTACGCCTACGCCGACGCCCTGCTGGCGGCCGGTCGTGAGGACGAGGCCCGCGAGTGGTTCGGCAAGGCCCTCGAGGCGGACAAGGAAGGGGCCACCGACGCCTCCGACCGTCTCGCCGAGCTCGACGGCGTCGAGTTCGTCGACGCCGCGATCGACCTGTCCGACGACGACGAGGTCGGGAACGACGACCTCGGCGAGGACGACCGGGACGAGGACATCGACGACGAGGACGACGAGGACATCGAGGACGAGGACCCGGCTGAGGTCGCCGCGGCCGAGCGCGCCACCGACGTCACCGAGTACTACGACGAGGACGACGAGGAGTACGAGTCGCTGGAGCAGTCCGCGGCCGACGCCGACGTCCGGGGCGACAAGGCCTGAGCCGTGTTGACCTAGAGGAGAAGGGCGGTACCCCGAACGGGGTACCGCCCTTCTTCATGTCCGGCCCGTGTCCGGGAGGGGCTCAGCCCAGTCCGCGCAGGACCAGGCCGGTGGCCGGCTTCGGTCCGAAGGACGTCGACTTGCGGGGCATGGTGACCCCCTGGCGGGCGAGGTCGCGCACGACCTCCTCGCGTACGGGATGCAGCAGTACGGCGGTGCCCCCGTGCCGCTCGGCCATGGCCACCGTGGACGCGGCGTCGTGGATGTACGTGATCTGGTCGGGGGCGTCGGGGACGTGCCAGAGGGCGTCGAGCAGCGTCGCGTGCAGCACGGTGGCGTCCAGCCGGCGCCAGGCCTCGGGGCGGTCGTGGCGGACCGTGCGGTCGAGGAGGGCCAGGTCGGGATCGGTGACCAGGTGGAAGGTGCCGTCGCCGGCGAGGAGGAAGGCGTTGCCGCGTTCCGCCGCGTCCGAGAGGGCGTCCAAAGCCAGGGGGAGCGGTCCGTCGACCGGGCGGACCCGGAAGTGACCGGCGACGGCGGCCAGCGCGTCGGCGACCGGGAGGCGGCGCAGCATCCGGTGGATGGCGCGGACCTGGAGCGGATAGCGGGCGGTGTCCACGAGGAGCACCAGGCCGAAGTCCCACGCGGTGGGGGAGGCGTGCTCCTCCTGGAGGCGCAGGTACGTCGCCCAGCGGTGGTGGCCGTCGGCGATGAGCGCCTGGCGGTGGCTGAGATCCGCCGTGACGGCGGCCAGTTCGGCCGGGTCCGTGATGGCCCAGAGTCGGTGCTGGAAGCCGTCCTCGGTGGTGGTCGACAGCAGCGGCGCGCGCTGGGCGGTCCGCTCGACGACCGCCGCCGCACCCGCCCCGGGGTCGTCGCCGCGGTAGGTGAGGAGGAGCGGTTCGAGGTTCGCGGAGGTGGCCCGCATCAGGCCCGCCCGGTCGGTCACCACGTCCGGCATGACGTCCTCGTGGGGGAGGACGATGCCGGCGTCGGCGGTGGACAGGGCGAGGGCGCCGATGATGCCGCGCTGCAGCAGCCCGGCCCGGCGCTGCTCGTACACGTACAGGGCGGGCTCGGGGTCGGCGGACAGGATGCCCCCGGCGAGCCAGTCCCGCAGGGTGCGCGCGGCCTGTTCGTTGCGCGCGGCCGGGGTGCCGGCCTGCGGGAGGATGAGGCGGACGATGTTGTGCGGGTCGGCGGATTCGAGGTGGTCGACTCCGTCGGGGCGCACGACCACGTCGTACGGCGGCGAGGTGACGGCGGCGAGGCTGCCGACACGCTCGGGGACGTAGCGCAGGCCATGGAACGGGATGAGGCGCAGCCCGTGGTCCGCGGTGCCAGAAGTGGTCATTGGTGCATGGTAAATCGCGTCTCGCCATGCGGGATGATCGGGGCAGTACGGAATCGGACAAGATCGATCTCACAGGGAGCGGCCAGAATGACCCGGCAGATCAGGACCAGTCCTGCGGCGTGTGACCAGAGTCTGCACCAGGCGTACGACACCGCTCTCCTGGACCTGGACGGCGTGGTGTACGCGGGTGGGCGGGCCATCGGCCACGCCGTGGAGTCCCTCGCGGCGGCCCGCGCCGACGGCATGCACCTCGCGTACGTGACGAACAACGCGCTGCGGACCCCGGAGGCGGTGGCGGAGCACCTGGGCGAACTGGGCATCCCGACGGACGCGGCCGAGGTGATCACCTCGGCGCAGGCCGTGGCCCGGTTGATCGCGGAGCAGGTGGAGCCGGGGTCCAAGGTGCTGGTGATCGGCGGGGAGGGGCTGCGGGTCGCGCTGCGCGAACGCGGGCTGGTGCCGGTCGAGTCCGCCGACGAGGAGGGGCTGGCGGCGGTCGTGCAGGGCTACGGGGGCCCGGACCTGGCGTGGGGCCGGTTCGCGGAGGCCTCGTACGCGATCAACCGGGGCGTGCCGTGGTACGCGTCGAACACCGACCTGACGATCCCCGGTGGGCGGGGCATCGCGCCGGGCAACGGCGCCGCGGTGGAGGTCGTACGGATCGCCACGGGCGCGGAGCCGCAGGTGGCGGGCAAGCCCCTGCCCCCGATGCACCGGGAGACGGTGCTGCGGACCGGGGCGAAGCGGCCGCTGGTCGTCGGGGACCGGCTGGACACCGACATCGAGGGCGCGTTCAACGGGGAGGTGGACTCGCTGCTGGTGCTGACCGGGGTGACCGACGCGGAGCAGCTGCTGCGGGCCGAGCCCCGGCACCGGCCGACCTACGTGGACCGGGACCTGCGCGGGCTGCTGGCCGGCCAGCCGGAGGTGGTGCCGGCCGCGGAGGGGTTCCGCTGCGGGGGCTGGACCGCGGTCGCGCTGAACAACGGCGTGCTCGAACTGCGCGAGGACGACGGAGAGGGCGGGGAGAGCGGCGTGAGCGGGGACGGCGGAACGGGCTTGGACCCGCTGGACGGGCTGCGGGCGCTGTGCGCAGCGGCCTGGACGGCCGCCGCCGAGGACGTGTGCACGCTGGACGCGGCGAAGGCGCTGGCCAGGCTGGGTCTTCAGTGACCTCCGGGGGTCCGTTCGAGGCGGAGGCTAGGCTAACCTAACCTGCGTGTTGGTTGAGAGTCCCCCTGAATCCGGGCCAAGCGCGGCGCCCCCGCCGGACGCCGTCGCCCGCCCACGCCATGCCGCGCGTGCCGCGGGTCTGGCCGGCGCCTTCGCGGTGCTCGCCCTGATCGCGGTGCTGAGCATCGCCGTGGGCGCCAAGCAGATGCCCCTGGACGAGGTCTGGCACGGCCTCTTCCACTACTCGGGGACCACCTCGGACGTGGTCGTGCGGGACCTGCGGGTCCCGCGCACCCTCCTCGGGCTGATGGTCGGCCTCGGGCTCGGCCTGTCCGGGGCGGTGATGCAGGCGCTGACCCGCAACCCGCTGGCCGAGCCCGGCATCCTCGGCGTCAACGCCGGTGCCGCGGCGGCCGTGGTCTCGGCGATCAGTTTCTTCGGCGCGAGCTCGCTGAGCGAGTTCGTGTGGTGGGCCTTCCTCGGCGCCGCCGTGGTCTCGGTCGTCGTGTACGTGCTGGGTGGCAGCCGCAGCGCCACACCGGTACGCCTCGCGCTCGCCGGTACGGCGGCCAGCGCGGCCCTCGTCGGCTACATCAACGCCGTGCAGCTGATGGACAGCAAGGCGCTGGACAAGCTGCGCTTCTGGACGGTGGGGTCGCTGGCCTCGGCCAACATGGACACCGTCCGGCAGGTCGCCCCGTTCCTGCTGGTCGGCGCGGTGCTCGCGCTGTCGCTCGGCCGGCCGCTCAACGCGATGGCCATGGGCGACGACACGGCCAGGGCACTCGGCGCGAACCTGACGCGGACCCGGGTCGGCGCGATGCTCGCCATCACCCTGCTCTGCGGTGCGGCGACCGCCGCCTGCGGGCCCATCGTCTTCATCGGCCTGATGATCCCGCACCTCGTGCGGGTGTTCACCGGACCGGACATGCGCTGGGTGCTGGCCTATTCGGCCGTCCTGTCACCCGTCCTGCTGCTCGGCGCGGACGTCGTCGGCCGGGTCGTCACCCGGCCCGCCGAGCTGCAGGTCGGCATCGTCACCGCGCTCATCGGCGGGCCCGTCTTCATCTACCTCGTCCGGCGCAAGAGGATGGCCCAGCTGTGACCGTGACCGCCAAAGCCCGTCCCGTGCGGCTCCCGGGCGGGGTGTCGCTGCGGATCGAGCGGCGCGCCCTGGCCGTCGGCGCCCTGCTGGTCCTCGCCGCGTTCGCCATGTCCGTCCTGCTGATCGGCACCGGCGACTTCGACATCGCGCCGTGGGACGTCGTACAGACCCTGTTCGGCAACGGCACCCCCGCCAACGACTTCATCGTCAACGACCTGCGGCTGCCGCGTGTGCTGGTCGCGCTGCTGGTCGGCGCCGCCCTCGGGATGGCCGGGGCCGTCTTCCAGTCGGTGACCCGCAACCCGCTCGGCTCGCCCGACCTCCTGGGCTTCTCGTACGGGTCCGCGGTCGGCGCCCTCGTCGTCATCATCCTGCTGAAGGGCTCGGCGACCGAGGTCGCCGCCGGCGCGCTGCTCGGCGGCCTGCTGGCAGGCGCCGCCGTCTACCTGCTGGCGTACAAGCGGGGCATCCACGGCTACCGGCTGGTCCTGGTGGGCATCGGCGCCTCCGCGATGCTGGTGGCCGTGATCCAGTACCTGATCACCAAGGCCCAGCTGGTGGAGGCCTCGCGGGCGATGGTCTGGCTGACCGGTTCGCTGGCCGGCCGGGACTGGGCGCAGGTGTGGCCGCTGCTGGTGACCTGCGCGGTGCTGTTCCCGCTGGTGCTGGGGCAGAGCCGGGCCCTGCGGATGATCGAGATGGGCGACGACGCGGCGTACGCGGTGGGGGTACGGGTGGAGCGCACCCGGCTGCTGCTGATGCTGGCCGCGATCCTGCTCACCACGGCGGCGAGCGCCGCGGCCGGGCCGATCAGCTTCGTCGCGCTCGCCGCGCCGCAGCTGGCACGGCGGCTGACCCGCTCGCCCGGCGCCAACCTGCTGACCGCCGCGCTCATGGGCTCGGTGGTGCTGCTGCTGTCGGACTGGGCCTCGCAGCGGGCCTTCGGCGCGGACCAGCTGCCGGTGGGCGTGGTGACCGGGCTGGTCGGCGGTGTCTATCTGCTCTGGCTGCTCGTCACCGAGCGCAAGGCAGGACGTATATGAACCTCAGGAGTGCGCAAGTGCAGCGGTTGACCGCGGAGAACGTGACCCTCGGCTACGACCAGCGGGTCATCGCCGAGAACCTGTCGGTGGAGATCCCCGACAACTCCTTCACGGTGATCGTCGGCCCCAACGCCTGCGGCAAGTCCACGCTGCTGCGGGCCCTGTCGCGGATGCTGAAGCCTTCCGAGGGGCGGGTGCTGCTGGACGGGCAGGCCATCGGGTCCATGCCCGCGAAGAAGGTCGCCAAGACCCTGGGCCTGCTCCCGCAGTCCTCGATCGCGCCCGACGGCATCACGGTCGCCGACCTGGTCTCGCGCGGCCGGTACCCGCACCAGGGCCTGCTGCGGCAGTGGTCGCCCGAGGACGAGCGGATCGTGAACGAGTCGATGGCCTCGACCGGGGTCGCCGAGCTCGCGGACCGGGCCGTGGACGAACTGTCGGGCGGGCAGCGGCAGCGCGTGTGGATCGCGATGGCGCTGGCCCAGCAGACCCCGCTGCTGCTGCTCGACGAGCCGACGACCTACCTGGACATCCAGCACCAGATCGACGTCCTGGACCTGTGCGCCGAACTGCACGAGACCCGGGGGCGCACCCTCGTCGCCGTCCTGCACGACCTCAACCACGCCGCCCGCTACGCCACGCACCTGATCGCGATGCGGGGCGGGAAGGTCATCGCCGAGGGGCCGCCGCAGGAGGTGGTCACCGCGGACCTCGTGGAGAAGGTGTTCGGGCTGCGCTGCCAGGTCATCGACGACCCGGAGACGGGGACGCCGCTGGTGATCCCGGCGGCGCGCCGCTCCCGCGCCCAGGCGGCCGCCGAGGTGTAGTGGCTCGGGGACGGCCGCTGCCGCCTAGAGCAGGCTCTTCAGCCGCAGCAGGTCGCGGAAGCCGGCCTCCAGCCTGACCCGGCCGGAGGCCCAGGCCTTCGCGAACTTCAGCTCGCCCGCGACCAGCGTGACCAGGTCGTCGCCGGTCAACGCGAGGCGGATCTCCGCCTTGCGGGCCGGCGGGCCCGGCGCGACCGCGTCCACCCGGATCCTGCCTCCGTCGAGGCGGCCCGTGAACGTCTGGTCCAGGTCCGTGATGTGGCAGCTGAGGGAGCGGTCGAACGCGGCCGCGCCGCGCACGCCGTCCTCGGCCCGCGCGAGGTTGTCGGAGAGTCGGTCGAGTGCTTCACGGCACTCCTGGATCGTAGCCATCGTGATCACGACCGTACCGCAGAGCCGCGCGTCGCCGTGGGGGCGCTTCGGGGTAGCGTCGTGGCATGACCGACGAAGCAGCCGAGACCCGGGCCGAGGCCCAGAGCACGGCCGGAGCCGATGCCGGAGCCGAGGTCGAGGCAGGAGCCCCCGCCGAGGCCGCCGAGCCGGTGGAGCCCGCGGGGCCCGCGGCGCTGGGCGTCGTACGCACCCCCACCGGGCACGCCGGGGTGGACGCGCACCTGGCGCGGCTGGCGGACGCGGACCACCTCGGGGCGGACGGACACGTCGAGGTGTACGAGGATGTGCACCGGGGGCTGCGTGAGGCGCTGACCGCGCTGGACGCACCGCCCGTCCCCGGACCGTACGAAAACAGGAGCTGAACCGAACGTGGCAGGAGTGGCACGCCGCCGCCTGGACGCCGAACTGGTACGCCGCAGCATGGCCCGCTCGCGCGAGCACGCCGCGCAGCTGATCGCCGCGGGCCGGGTGACCGTGGGCGGCACCACCGCGACCAAGGCCGCCACCCAGGTCGAGACCAGCGCGGCCCTGGTGGTCCTCAAGGACGACGCCGACCCCGACTACGTCTCGCGCGGCGGGCACAAGCTCGCGGGCGCCCTCGCGGCCTTCGGGCCGCAGGGGCTGCGGGTCGAGGGCCGCCGGGCGCTGGACGCGGGCGCGTCCACCGGCGGCTTCACCGACGTGCTGCTGCGCGCGGGCGTGGCCCACGTCATGGCGGTCGACGTCGGCTACGGGCAGCTCGCCTGGTCGCTGCAGAGCGACGACCGGGTCACCGTGAAGGACCGCACGAACGTGCGCGAGCTGACGGTCGAGCAGATCGACGGCATCCCGGTGGACCTCGTCGTAGGCGACCTGTCCTTCATCTCGATCGGCCTGGTGCTGCCCGCGCTGGTGCGGTGCACGGCTCCGGACGCGGACCTGGTGCTGATGGTCAAGCCGCAGTTCGAGGTCGGCAAGGACCGGCTGGGCAGCGGCGGCGTGGTGCGCAGCCCCGAGCTGCGGGCCGAGGCCGTGCGCGAGGTGGCGGCCAGCGCCGCGGGGCTGGGACTGGGTGTCCTCGGGGTCACCGCCAGTCCGCTGCCGGGGCCGTCGGGGAACGTCGAGTACTTTCTGTGGCTGAGGGCGGGGGCACCGGCACTCGACCCGGCGGATGTTGACCGTGCAGTGGCGGAGGGGCCGCAGTGACAGATTCTTCGGGGGAACGCACCGTATTCCTGCTCGCGCACACCGGACGGCCGGCGGCCATCCGCAGCGCCGAGCTGGTCGTCAAGGGCCTGCTGCGCTGCGGGCTGGGCGTACGGGTCTTCGACCACGAGGCGGTGGACCTGCCGCTGCCACCGGAGGTGGAGCTCGTCACCGAGTCCACGCCGGGGGTGCTCGACGGGTGCGAGCTGCTGGTGGTGCTCGGCGGGGACGGGACCCTGCTGCGCGGCGCCGAGCTCGCGCGGGCCTCGGGCGTGCCGATGCTGGGCGTCAACCTGGGCCGGGTCGGCTTCCTCGCCGAGGCCGAGCGCGACGACCTGGACAAGGTCGTGGACCGGGTGGTGACGCGCTCGTACGAGGTCGAGGAGCGGATGACCCTCGACGTGATCGTGCGGACGAACGGCGACGTCGTCCACCGGGACTGGGCGCTGAACGAGGCCGCGGTCCAGAAGGTGTCCCCGGAGCGGATGCTGGAGGTGGTCCTGGAGATCGACGGGCGCCCGGTGACCGGCTTCGGCTGCGACGGGATCGTCTGCGCCACCCCGACGGGCTCGACGGCCTATGCCTTCTCCGCGGGCGGGCCGGTGGTCTGGCCGGAGGTGGAGGCGTTGCTGATGGTGCCGATCAGCGCGCACGCGCTGTTCGCGAAGCCGCTGGTGACCTCGCCGAACTCGGTCCTGGCGGTGGAGGTGCAGAACGGCACCCCGCACGGGGTCCTGTGGTGCGACGGCCGGCGCATGCTGGACCTGCCGGCCGGGGCGCGCGTGGAGGTCCGGCGGGGTGCGGTGCCCGTGCGGCTTGCCCGGCTGCACCACGCGTCGTTCACGGACCGGCTCGTCGCGAAGTTCGCGCTGCCCGTGTCGGGCTGGCGGGGCGCGCCCCACTGACGGTCCCGGCACAGTCGGCGGCGGGCGGCGGCGACCCTCGTCGCCGGCAAGCCCGGCTGAGATTCCCGGTGTTGCCGTTCGGCGCCGGTCGCGAGAGCCTTAATAGCACATGCGTTCGGAGAACTCGGGGCGGGTGACGTCACATGGCACCCGGGAAACCTCGGTATCGTCGTCCCGTGCTTGAGGAGATGCGGATACGATCGCTCGGGGTCATCGACGACGCGGTGGTCGAGCTGTCGCCCGGTTTCACCGCGGTGACCGGCGAGACCGGCGCGGGCAAGACGATGGTCGTCACCAGCCTCGGGCTGCTGCTCGGCGGTCGCGCCGACCCGGCCCTGGTGCGGATCGGGGCCAAGGCGGCGGTGGTCGAGGGCCGCATCGTCCTGCGCCCGGACGCCCCCGCCGCGGTACGCGCCGAGGAGGCGGGTGCCGAGCTCGACGACGGCGCCCTGCTGATCAGCCGGACCGTGTCCGCCGAGGGGCGTTCGCGCGCCCACGTCGGCGGCCGCTCCGTGCCCGTCGGCCTGCTCGGCGAACTCGCCGACGACCTGGTCGCCGTACACGGGCAGACCGACCAGCAGGGCCTGCTCCGGCCGGCCCGGCAGCGGCAGGCGCTCGACCGGTACGCCGGAGACGCCGTCGCCGTCCCGCTGGAGAAGTACGGCTCGGCCTACCGCAGGCTCCGCGCGGTCGCCGTGGAACTCGAGGAGATCACCACCAGGGCCCGGGAACGGGCCCAGGAGGCCGACCTGCTCCGCTTCGGCCTCGACGAGATCGCGGCCGTGGAGCCGGTGGCCGGCGAGGACGCCGAACTGGCGGCCGAGGCGGAGCGGCTCGGACACGCCGAAGCGCTGGCCTCGGCGGCCCAGGCGGCGCACGCCGCGCTCGCGGGCAACCCCGAGGACCCCGAGGCCATCGATGCGAACATGCTCGTCGCCGGGGCCCACCGGGCCCTGGAAACCGTACGGTCGCACGACCCGGCGCTCGGCGCGCTCGCCGAGCGGATCGGCGAGCTCGGCATCCTGCTCGCCGACGTGGCCGGGGAGCTGGCCGGCTACGCCGACGACCTCGACGCCGATCCGCTGCGGCTGGCCGCGGTGGAGGAGCGCCGGGCCGCCCTGACGCAGCTGACGCGCAAGTACGGCACCGGGGGCACCGTGGACGCGGTGCTGGAGTGGGCCGAACAGGGCGCGGCGCGGCTCCTGGAACTGGACGGCGACGACGAGCGGATCACCGAGCTCACCGCGGAACGGGACGGGCTGCGCTCCGAACTGTCCCTGCTGGCACAGACGTTGACCGACGCCCGGGTGGAGGCGGCGACGCGCTTCGCCTCCGCGGTGACGGAGGAGCTGGCGTCGCTGGCGATGCCGCACGCCCGGGTGACGATCGACGTCCGGCAGGCGGAGGACCCCGAAGGAGTGGACGTGGACGGCCGCCCGGTCGCCTACGGACCCTCCGGCGCCGACGAGGTCGAACTGCTGCTGGCCCCGCACCCGGGCGCCCAGCCGCGGCCGATCGCCAAGGGCGCCTCGGGCGGTGAGCTGTCCCGCGTGATGCTCGCGGTCGAGGTCGTCTTCGCGGGCTCCGACCCGGTGCCCACGTACCTCTTCGACGAGGTCGACGCCGGCGTCGGCGGCAAGGCGGCGGTCGAGGTCGGCCGGCGCCTGGCGAAGCTGGCCAGGTCGGCACAGGTCGTGGTCGTCACGCACCTGCCGCAGGTGGCGGCCTTCGCCGACCGGCAGCTGCTGGTGGAGAAGACCAACGACGGCTCGGTCACCCGAAGCGGGGTCACCGTCCTGGAGGGCGAGGACCGGATCCGCGAACTGTCGCGCATGCTCGCGGGGCACGAGGACTCCGTCTCCGCGCGGGCGCACGCCGAGGAACTGCTGGAGGCGGCGCGCGCCGACGTGTGAGCCCGCACACCACCTGGAGGGCCCGGAGCGGACGACGTTCCGGGCCTTCCGCTTGTCCGTGAAAGACCGGTTCGGCTCCGAAACGGACCGATCAGCACGTCACTCTTCGGATTCCACTTACGCCGTGTGGGTGAGGCCGGAAGGTCTCCGGCCGTATCTCGCACAGGATCCGCACCCGTATGGTCCCGGAACGCGCGTGCGGACTGGCATCCTTGGCGACGTCTCTGACTCTTCCCTCACCCTGGAGCTTCGGCCAGTGAGCAGCTCCCCGGTCTCCACCTCCGCCGCGGCACAGCCCTACGGGCGCCCGCTGCGCACCGTCCACGTGCTCGGCGACGGTGCGGGCGCGGGCAGTTGCACGCACGTCCGATCGCTCGCCACCGGGCTCGCCGCGCGCGGGGTGCGGGTCACGGTGTGCGCTCCCGTCCACGCGGAGGGGGAGTACGACTTCACCGGTGCCGGGGCGGAGTTCGCGCCCGACGCGGTGAGCGTGCTGCGGGCCGCCTGTGCCGGCGCGGACGTCGTCCACGCGCACGGGGTCAAGGCGGGCCTGCGGGCCGCGCTGGCCATACGCGGGCGCCGGGTGCCGCTGGTGGTGACCTGGCACGGCGACGGCCCGACGGTGCACGGCGCACTCGGGCGGCTGAGCCGGATGCTGGAACGGCGCGTGGCGCGGGCCGCCGCGGTGGTGCTCGGCGCCTCCTCGGACCTCGTGGACCTGGCGCGCCAGCGCGGCGCCAGGGACGCGCGGCTGGCGCCCGTGGCCTTCCCTGCGGCTCCGGAGGGGATGTCGGACCCGGGCAAGGTGCGGGCGGAACTCGGCGTCGTGGAACGGCCGTTGCTCATCGCGGTCGGCAGCCTGGTGGCGCACCGCGGCTACTCCGTCCTGCTCGACGCGGCACGCGAGTGGCGGGCCCTGGAACCGGCACCGCTGCTGGTGATCGCGGGCGAGGGGCCGCTACGGGCCGAACTGGCCCGGCGGATCGAGGCGGAGGGGCTCCCGGTCCGGCTGCTCGGACGGCGCAGGGACGCGGCGCAGCTGCTGGCGGCGGCGGACCTGGCGGTCCTACCGAGCCGGTGGGAGGCGCCGGCACTGCTGGCGCAGGAGGCGCTGCGGGTGGGCGTGCCGCTGGTGGCCACGGCGGTGGGCGGTGTGCCGGAGCTGGTGGGGGAGGGCGCGGTGCTCGTCCCGCCGGGGGAGGCGGGGGCCCTCGCCTCGGCCGTGACCGGCCTCCTGGCCGATCCGGCCCGCCGGGCCGACCTGGCCGCTGCCGGGCGCGTCCAGGCCGCGACCTGGCCGTCGGAGGACGACACCGTGGCCCAGGTCCTGTCCGTCTACGACGAACTGATGGAACGCCACCGATAGCCCCCGGCGGTGGCAGGTCGCGCTCCTGGCGCGGGTCCCGCCTTCCGGCCCGCCGGAGCCCTTCTCCTCCAGCCCCGCCACCGTCGCCGGGTGGGGCGCCGCTGCGGGGCTCCGCCCCGAACCCCCGCGCCGCGCATGCAGGCGCGGCTGATCCGGCGGGGCTCCGCGCCCCGGGCGGGGCGGGGTCGCCCGCGGGGTCGGCGGACGGGGTCCGGCGCAGCGGCGCGAAGCCGGAGAAGCCCCCAGGGGCCGGGCCGAGCGAAGGGCGCGTCACGGAGGCGGCGGGCTGGCGTGGCGGCGGGCGCGGAGGGCGAGGCTCAGGGAGAGGACCGTCTCCGGGTCGTCCAGGTCCGTGCCCAGCAGCTCCGAGATGCGCGCCAGCCGGTTGTAGAGGGTCTGCCGGTTCAGGTGGAGCTCACGGGCCGTCTCCGCCTTGCGGCCCGCATGGGCCAGGTACGTCTCCAGGGTGGGCAGCAGCGGCGGCCGCGAGGCGGCGTCGTGCGCGCGCAGCGGGCCGATCGCGCGGTCCACGAAGGCCGCCAGGTCCGGGTGTTCGCGCAGCCGCCACAGCAGCAGGTCGATGTCGAGGCGCCGGGCGTCGTACCAGGGCCGGGCCGGCAGGCCGTGGGCCGCGGTGGCGGTCTCCGCGGCGTGCCGCAGGCCCGACGAGGCCGCCGCCCAGCCGCCCGCGACGCCGACGACCACGGCCGGCGGGGCGGTGGCCCGGTCCAGTCCCGCGCGCTCGACGCCCGCCCGCAGCGCAGCCGCGACCCGGTCGGCGACCGCCGTGCGCTCCGACTCCGCCCGCAGCGACACCAGCAGCGGCACCCGGCCCTCGACCGGCCGGACCCCCAGCAGGACCGGGACCCCGACGGACGACAGCTCCTCCAGCACCGCCCGGGCCAGGACGGCCCAGTTGCCGGACGGGCCGAGGTCCGACAGCCGCATGACCACCGGCAGCAGCGGCCCGGCGCCCGGCTTGAAGCCCAGCACACGGGCCTGCCCCGGCGCGTCCTCCGCCGAGATGCGGCCCTCCGCGAGGTCCGTCAGGAAGTCGCCGCGGCCGCGCGCCGCCAGCTCCTCCTCCTGGCGCGCCTGCATGAGGACCACGGCCAGCACGCCGGCCGTGCGCTCCGCCGCCATCCGGTGCACCGGCAGCAGCGGGGCCGAGACCCCGACCAGGACCACCCGGGCCCGCACCGAGCCCGTGCCGTGGCCGCCGCCGGGTACGTCGACCACCACGGTGTTCGCCGACGGTTCGGCCTCGCGCTGGCCGCGCAGCCCCTCCCACACCTGGAGCGGGTCCGCACCCGGGTCCCCGGCCGAGCTGGCGGCCGCGTACAGCAACTGCCCGTCCGGGGTCTCCAGGAAGACCGGGTTCCCCGTGAAGTCGGCCAGGATGCGCAGCACCTGCGGGATGCCCCCGCCGCCCAACAGGGCCTGCGTACATCGCCGGTGGACCTCCTCGGCCCGCTGGAGCAGGGCGTAGTGGCCGTTGACGATCTCGGTGTGGACCTCCTCGGTGACCGCGACGAAGGGGACCTCCCGGTGGAGTTGCACCAGCGGCAGCCCCGCCGCGCGCGCCGTCTCCACGAGCGTCGCGGGCAGCCGGGTGAACCGCGGGCCCAGCTCCACCACCAGCGCGGCGATGCCCCGGTCCGCGAGGCGGCGTACGAAGGCCCGCTGTTCGGCGGGTCGGGTGCCCAGGCCGAGCCCCGTGGTCAGCAGCAGCTCACCGCCCTTGAGCAGGGAGGCGATGTTCGGGACCTCGCCCGCGTGCACCCAGCGGACGGTGCGGCCCAGGCGGTCGGCGCAGGCCACCACCTCCGGCAGGCCGCTGCGCAGCCCCGGCAGCTCCAGTGCCCGCTGAACCGTGATCCCGCCCTGATCGTCCATGTCGCGGGACGCTATCAGGGGGTCAGGCCGGCCGGATGTTGTGGTTGAAGCGGAAGACGTTGTCCGGGTCGTACGCGCGCTTCACCTGCCCCAACCGCCGCATGTTGTCCGCGCCGAGCCCCGAGACCACCCGGTCCGAGCCCTCGTCCCCGGTGAAGTTCAGGTACACCGCCCCGGTGCTCCACGGCTGCACGGCCGCGCGGACGTCCTTGACCCATTGCCTGCAGCGTTCGTCGTCGGCCGGGTCCTCCCAGATCCCGAACGGGTGCACCGCCCAGGGGGAGTCCCGGTACGGCACCGGGTAGTCGGCCGGGCCGGAGGCGATCGCGCCGCCCTGCGGGAACAGGATGTGCTGGGTCCCGGTCGGCACCGGCATCGACGAGGCCCGGGAGCAGAACGCGTCGACGAACGCGTCCGGTGCGGCGGTCAGGTACTCCGCCGACCAGTAGTTCCGCAGCCCCGGCGGGTCGTCGATCATGCATTGGAGATCGGCGTACGGGATGGCGGTGACCATCGCCGCCTCGTGCGGCAGTGCCAGCAGCGGCTCGGCGAGCGCCCGCAGCCGCTCCTCCGGGCCCGCGTACGTGAGCAGCGCCGCGCACACCAGCCTCCCGGCCAGGTGCGGGGGCACGAAGTCGTCGTCCGGGGGGCCGGTCAGGTAGATCACGCCCCCGCTCGCCTCCGCCGGCCCGCCCTCGAGGAGGTCCCGGTAGGTCCGCACCACCTCGGGGCCGTTCTCCGGCAGGTAGAGGACGAAGGCGATCGCCATGGCGGGCAGTTCGTGCAGCCGCAGGGTGATCGCGGTGGCCACGCCGAAGTTCCCGCCGCCGCCGTGCAGGGCCCAGAACAGCTCGGGGTGCTCCTCGGAGGTGGTCTCCACGACCGATCCGTCGGCCGTCACCAGCTCCACGCCCAGCAGGTTGTCCACGGCCAGCCCGCACTTGCGGTCCAGCCACCCGCTGCCGCCGCCCAGGACGAAGCCGCCGACCCCGGTGGTGGAGGCCCGGCCGCCGGTGGTGGCGAGCCCGTACGGGGCGCACGCCCGGTCCAGGTGGCTCATCGTCGCCCCGCCCTCGACCCGGACGGCGCGGGCCCCCGGGTGGACGGTGACCTCGTGCATCCGGCGGAGGTCGATCACCAGGGCGGCATCACCGAGGGCGGAACCGGAGACGCTGTGCCCGCCGCCCCGCACGGCGATCTTCAGGTCCAGGTCCCTCGCGAAGCGCACGGCGGTGACCACGTCCTCCGCGCTCTCGCACTGGGCGATCACGGCGGGCCTGCGGTCGATCATCGCGTTGAAGACGGTCCGGGCCTCGTCGTAGCCCGGATCGTCCGGAGCGAACACCTCACCGGACAGATCCTCGCGGAGCGCGGTCAGGGCCGCGCCCGCCTTCGAGAGGGGAGCCATGGCTGCCCCCTTCCAACGGACGGAGGGCATAAGACCCCTCCAGCCTAGGCCCGGAGGATCACCGGGGCGCGGTGGGCGCCGCGCCCCGCCCGGACGGCTCCCCGGACGGGGCGCCCGGACGGGGCGCCCGCGGGCCTCAGCCCCCGTACGCGCCGCTCGCGGTCAGCCGCAGGGCCGTGTCGATCAGCGGAACGTGGCTGAACGCCTGCGGGAAGTTCCCCACCTGCCGCTGGAGCCGCGGATCCCACTCCTCCGCCAGCAGGCCCAGGTCGTTGCGCAGGGCCAGCAACCGCTCGAACAGCCGCCGCGCCTCGTCCACCCGGCCGATCATCGCCAGGTCGTCGGCCATCCAGAACGAGCAGGCGAGGAAGGCGCCCTCGTCGCCCTCCAGGCCGTCCACACCGGCCTCCTCGCCCGCCGTCGGGTAGCGCAGGATGAAACCGTCGGGCGTGGACAGCTCGCGCTGGATCGCCTCGATGGTGCCGATGACCCGCTTGTCGTCCGGCGGCAGGAAGCCCATCTGCGGGATCAGCAGCAGCGAGGCGTCCAGCTCCTTCGACCCGTACGACTGGGTGAAGGTGTTGCGTTCCTTGTCGTAGCCCTTCTCGCACACGTCCTGGTGGATCTCGTCGCGCAGTTCCCGCCACCGATCCAGCGGGCCGTCCGCGTCCCCGCTCTCGATCAGCTTGATCGTGCGGTCCACGGCCACCCAGGCCATCACCTTGGAGTGCACGAAGTGCCGGCGCGGGCCGCGCACCTCCCAGATGCCCTCGTCGGGCTCGGACCAGTGCGTCTCCAGGTAGCGGATCAGCTTGAGCTGGAGCAGGGAGGCGTAGTCGCTGCGGGCCAGGCCGGTCATGTGGCCCAGGTGCAGGGCCTCGGTGACCTCGCCGTACACGTCGAGCTGCAGCTGGCCGGCGGCGCCGTTGCCGACGCGCACCGGGCGGGAGCCCTCGTAGCCGGGCAGCCAGTCCAGCTCGGTCTCGCCGAGCTCCCGTTCGCCCGCGATCCCGTACATGATCTGCAGGTTCTCCGGGTCGCCGGCCACCGCGCGCAGCAGCCACTCGCGCCAGGCGCGGGCCTCCTCGCGGTAGCCGGTGCGCAGCAGCGAGGAGAGGGTGATGGCCGCGTCCCGCAGCCAGGTGTAGCGGTAGTCCCAGTTGCGGACCCCGCCGATCTCCTCCGGCAGGGAGGTGGTCGGCGCGGCGACGATCCCGCCCGTGGGGGCGTACGTGAGGGCCTTGAGGGTGATCAGGGAGCGGACCACGGCCTCCCGGTAGGGCCCGTGGTAGGTGCACTGGTCGACCCACTCGCGCCAGAACTCGGCGGTCGAGTCCAGGGCCGCCTCGGCGTCCGGGGCCTCGGGCGCGCCGCGGTGCGAGGGCTGCCAGCTGATGCTGAAGGCCACCCGGTCGCCGGGGCCGACGGTGAAGTCGGAGTACGTCGTGAGGTCCTTGCCGTACGTCTGCGCGTCGGTGTCGAGCCAGACGGAGTCCGGGCCGGCGACGGCGACGGTGCGGCCGTCGACCTTGTGCACCCACGGCACCACCCGGCCGTAGCTGAAACGCATCCGCAGCGTCGAGCGCATCGGGACGCGCCCGCTGACGCCCTCGACGATGCGGATCAGCTGCGGCGCGTGGTCCTCGCGGGGAGGCATGAAGTCGATCACGCGGACGTTGCCCCGCGGGGTGTCCCACTCGGACTCCAGCACCAGCGAGTCGCCGCGGTAGCGGCGGCGGGTGGCACGCGGGGCCTCGGCGCCCGCCGGGAACGCCGGCCCGATCCGCCAGAACCCGTGATCCTCGGTGCCGAGAATGCTCGCGAACACGGCATGGGAGTCGAAGCGGGGCAGGCACAGCCAGTCCACGGCCCCGTCCCGGCAGACCAGCGCCGCGGTCTGCATGTCACCGATCAGTGCGTAATCCTCGATGCGCCCGGACACGTGCATCTCCAGTCGAACGGCCACGTCCGCCCCGTAGGGCGCTTGCAATGCGCGTTTGCGCGGTCTCCTGTGTGCAGGGATCCCCGCGTGAGCCCATGATTCCGTATATCGGCTCGGTTAGGCCGTCCGACGGACTGCCCGGCGGTGATGTGTTCAATATCCGAGCAGGATATGACGGCACCCTAGTGATCTTCTCCAGGCCGCGGGGAATGCCGTTGGGCCGAACGGGTGAGCCGCGGGATCTCCGCCCCGGCGCACTTCGGCGCTCTGCTACGACCCGTCGACGGCGCGTGGCCGGAGGCGGACCGGCCCGGGCGCTGATAGGCTGGTACCCCGTGGACCGGTGGTCTGCCTGTGCGAATCAGGGGCCCCGAAACCGCAGCTTCGGCGCCCCCTGAGACCCTTCCGGATCGACGGTGGCCGGCGCCGGACGCACCTCACCTCGCGACCACGGGAGCCCCCTCTTGGCGATGCCGCCCAAATCCATGACGACCAAGCACATCTTCGTCACCGGGGGTGTCGCTTCCTCCCTCGGCAAGGGCCTGACGGCCTCCAGCCTGGGTGCGCTCCTGAAGGCGCGCGGCCTGCGGGTCACGATGCAGAAGCTCGACCCGTACCTGAACGTCGACCCGGGCACGATGAACCCGTTCCAGCACGGCGAGGTGTTCGTCACCAACGACGGCGCCGAGACCGACCTGGACATCGGCCACTACGAGCGCTTCCTCGACGTCGACCTCGACGGCTCGGCCAACGTCACCACCGGCCAGGTCTACAACACCGTCATCGCCAAGGAGCGCCGCGGCGAGTACCTCGGTGACACCGTGCAGGTCATCCCGCACATCACCAACGAGATCAAGCACCGCATCCGCCGCATGGCGACCGAGGACGTCGACGTCGTCATCACCGAGGTCGGCGGCACCGTCGGCGACATCGAGTCGCTGCCGTTCCTGGAGACCGTCCGCCAGGTCCGCCACGAGGTCGGCCGCGACAACGTCTTCGTCGTGCACATCTCGCTGCTGCCCTACATCGGCCCCTCCGGCGAGCTGAAGACCAAGCCGACCCAGCACTCCGTCGCCGCCCTGCGCAACATCGGCATCCAGCCCGACGCCATCGTGCTGCGCGCCGACCGCGACGTTCCCACCAGCATCAAGCGCAAGATCTCGCTGATGTGCGACGTGGACGAGGCGGCCGTGGTCGCGGCCATCGACGCCAAGTCGATCTACGACATCCCCAAGGTCCTGCACACCGAGGGCCTGGACGCGTACGTCGTGCGCAAGCTCGACCTGCCCTTCCGCGACGTCGACTGGACCGTCTGGGAGGACCTCCTCGACCGGGTCCACAACCCCGACCACGAGGTCAAGGTCGCGCTCGTCGGCAAGTACATCGACCTGCCCGACGCCTACCTGTCGGTGACCGAGGCGCTGCGCGCCGGCGGCTTCGCCAACAAGGCCCGCGTCCAGATCAAGTGGGTCACCTCCGACGACTGCAAGACCCCCGCGGGCGCGGCGGCCCAGCTCTCCGACGTGGACGCGATCTGCGTGCCCGGCGGATTCGGCGACCGCGGCGTGAACGGCAAGGTCGGCGCGATCACCTACGCCCGCGAGAACAAGATCCCGCTGCTCGGTCTGTGCCTGGGCCTGCAGTGCGTGGTCATCGAGGCCGCGCGCAACCTCGCGGGCATCGAGGACGCCAACTCCACCGAGTTCGACGCCTCCACCCCGCACCCGGTCATCTCGACCATGGAGGAGCAGCTGGCCTTCGTCGAGGGCGCGGGCGACCTGGGCGGCACCATGCGCCTGGGCATGTACCCGGCGAAGCTCGCCGAGGGCTCCATCGTGCGCGAGGTCTACGGCGACGAGGCGTACGTGGACGAGCGCCACCGCCACCGCTACGAGGTCAACAACGCCTACCGCGGCGAGCTGGAGAAGAAGGCGGGCATCGTCTTCTCCGGCACCTCCCCGGACAACAAGCTCGTCGAGTACGTCGAGTACCCGCGCGAGGTCCACCCCTACCTGGTGGCCACCCAGGCCCACCCGGAGCTGCGCTCGCGCCCGACGCGCCCGCACCCGCTGTTCGCGGGTCTGGTCAAGGCGGCCGTGGAGCGGCAGCAGTCCGCGAAGTGAGCGACTGACCGCATAACGTAGACAGCCGGGGTACGGAAGATCCGTACCCCGGCTGTCGCGCGTTGTGGAGGGCTTCGGGGCATGAACATCAAGGACACGTCGGAATCCTGGGAGACGCTGTCGAGCCGGCGGCCGTTCCAGGGCGCGAAGACGGCGGTGGACTCCGACGAGGTCCGGATGCCGGACGGCTCGACCGCCCGCCGCGACTACCAGGTGCACCCCGGCTCGGTGTGCGTGCTCGCGCTCGACGAGGACGGGCGGGTGCTGGTCCTCAGCCAGTACCGGCACCCGGTGCGGCGCCGGCTGTGGGAGCTGCCGGCCGGACTGCTGGACGTCCCCGGGGAGAACCCGCTGCTCGGCGCGCAGCGCGAGCTCTACGAGGAGGCGCACGCCAAGGCGGAGGACTGGCGGGTTCTGGTCGACTTCTACGCCTCGCCGGGCGGGTCGGACGAGGCGATCCGGGTGTTCCTGGCGCGGGGCGTCTGCGAGGCGGACGGCGAGCGCTACTCCGAGTCGGGCTCGGAGGAGGCGGACATGGAGGTGACCTGGGTCCCGCTGGCGGAGCTGGTACGGGGCGTCCTGGCGGGCGAGCTCGGCAACCCCGGGCTGGTGACCGGGGTGCTGGCGCTGTCCGCCGCACTGGCCTCCGAGGGCGGCGTCGACGCCCTGCGCCCGGCCCTCGCACCGTGGCCGGCCCGGCCGTACGAGGCGTAGCCGGGGAATCCCGCCCGCGGCGCCGGAGATTTCGAGCCCGCCAGGGGGTACCTCCCAGCGGTAGCTGGGGAGACCGGGGCGCCGGGTCCGGGGGCAGAGCCCAGGGCCGCGGTGGAAGGGCGGGTGGGGGGACGGCCTCGCGCAGCGGCGGTACCCGGCCGCGGGCCGCGGCCCGACCCCGGCCGCGGCACCCCGGCTCGCGCCACCCCGTCCGCGCCGCCGGCCGCCGCACGGAAAAGCCGACCATCCGCTGATCCGATTGGGGGATTTACCCGCCGCGCTCCACACGGGCCGTCGCTCTGCGTGAACTACGCTCGCAACCCGAAGGCAGGGAGAGGAGCGGATCCGTGACGGATTTCGTCGGGCGGCGGCGTGAGCTCAAGGAGCTGCGCGAGGACATCGCGCGGACCGGGCTCGACACCCTCTCCGGCCGCAAGGCCAAGGCTCCCCGGGCGCGGGTGCTGCTCGTCGCCGGGCGCCCCGGATCCGGCCGGACCACCCTCGCGGAGACGTTCGTCCGCGAGGTCGCCGACCAGTACCCCGACGGCGTGCTGCGGACCAGGCTCACCGCCCCCGGCGGGGAGACCGTGGCGACCGAGCGTGCCCTGCGCGGCCTGCTGGCGGAACTGGGACAGCGCACTCCGCCCGGCGCCGGCGAGGACGAGCTCAGCTCCGTCCTGCGCACCGCGCTCCAGGAGCGGCGGGCGATCATCCTGATCGACGACGCGGCCGATCCGCACCAGGTCGACGCCATGCTCCCGGACACCCCCGAATGCCTCGTCGTGGTCACCGCCGAGGGCCCGCTCACCGGCATCCCCGACGTGCGCCCCTGCACCCTCGGCGGCCTGGACACCGTCTCCGCCGTCGGGATGCTCGCCCGCCGCATCGGCGACACCCGCGTCGCCACCGACCCGCGGGCCGCCGAATCCCTCGCCGAGGCGTGCGGGGGCCAGCCCGCCGCCCTCGAACTCGTCGGAGGCTGGCTGGCGGCCCGCCCCAAGGCCGCCGTCGCCGACGTGGCCAAGCAGCTCCACGACATGCCCGGCGGCGCCGGCGGGCCGCTCGGCCGCGCCTTCCGGCTCGTGTACGACTCCCTGCCGCAGCCCGCCCAGCGGACCCTGCGCCTGCTGCCGCTCGCCCCCGCCGGCCTCGTCGACTCGCACACCGCCTCCGCGCTGGCCGGCTGCTCCGTGGCCGCCGCCCAGTCCACGCTGGACGACTTCGCCGGGCTGGGACTGGTCCGGCACGCCCCCGACGGCCTGTTCCTGCTGCCCGGTTCCCTCGCGCCGATGCTCCAGGCGCTCCTGGAGGCCAAGGAGCGGCCCGCCGAGGTCCAGCTGGCCCGCGCCCGGATGCTGGAGCGGACCGTCCGGCTGCTGCACTCCTGCCGGGCCATGGCGGTCGCCGAGGGCGACGACCCGGACGCGGAGCTCCAGGAACTGCTGGACGGCCTGCCGCGCGCCCTGCGGTTCCCCGACCGGCGGGCCGCCGCCGTCTGGCTGGACACCCGGCTCTCGGCGCTCACCGCGGCCGCCTCCCTGGCGGTGGCCGACGGCGAGCTGGACACCCTGGCCCGCCGGCTGGTCGCGGCCCTCGTACGGGCCCTCGCGGACCACCGGGGCACCGCCGAGGCCGCCCCCGAGCTCTACGGGCTGCACCGCCTGGTCCTGGACGTGGCCGAGCGCCGCGGCCTGCACCGGGAGCAGGCCGCGGCACTGCTGAACCTGGCCGACCTGGACGCCGAGACCGGCCGCACCCAGGAGGCCCTGGAGCGCTACCGGGCCGCCCTGGACGCCGGACGGGCCGCGAACGACCCGTACGCGACGGGCCGCGCGATGGAATCCGTAGGTGGGGCCTACCAGGAGCTGGCGGACTGGCACCGGGCCTCCGACTGGTTCGGCCGGGCGCTCGCCCAGGCCCTCTCCCGCGGTGAGCGCGCGGACGAGGCCCGGCTGTACGGGCGGCTCGGCAACGTCCACACGTACGCGGGCCGGTACGGGGACGCGCTGCGCAGCTGGCGGGCCGCCGCCGCGGGCTACCGGAAACTGGCCGATGTCCCGGGCCAGGCCAAGGCGTTGAGCGAGATGGCGCGGATCCAGGAGTACGCCGGCCGGCCCGAGGAATCCCTGCACACGTGCCGCGAGGCGGTGGAGCTGGCGCGCCGGGCCGGCGACCAGCGGCTTCAGGCCGCGCTCCAGGTCCGGCTGGCCGACACGCTGGACCGGCTCGGGGACCCCGCGGCCGCGAGACTGCACCGCTCCGCGGCAGACAGATTGCTCGGAGACGACCCCGCTGCCTGCGAAATCCGCAGTGGATCCGACTGAGATTATTGGTTTGCAAGGCTAGACAGCGACTCATCCTTCATTAAACTGGCTTCACCACGTCATCTCGTGGTGCATCCCGTTGCGCACTCTTGTGGGCGGGTATGTATGGAAGTGCCCCGTTATTTCCCCCTGAGTCAAGGACCGTGATCGACGATGAAGGTCGGCATCCCCCGCGAGGTCAAGAACAACGAGTTCCGGGTCGCCATCACGCCTGCCGGCGTGCATGAGCTGGTCCGCAACGGCCACCAGGTCTTCATCGAGCAGAACGCCGGCGTCGGCTCCTCGATCACGGACGCCGAGTACGTCGCGGCCGGCGCGGAGATCCTCGGCACCGCCGACGAGGTCTGGGCCACCGCCGACCTGCTGCTCAAGGTCAAGGAGCCGATCGCGGAGGAGTACCACCGCCTCCGCAAGGACCAGACGCTCTTCACCTACCTGCACCTGGCGGCCTCCCGCGAGTGCACGGACGCGCTGCTGGAGTCCGGCACCACCGCCATCGCGTACGAGACGGTCGAGCTCGCCAACCGCGCGCTCCCGCTGCTCGCCCCGATGTCCGAGGTCGCGGGCCGCCTGGCCCCGCAGGTCGGCGCCTACCACCTGATGCGCTCGGCCGGCGGCCGCGGCGTCCTCCCCGGCGGTGTCCCCGGCACCCACGCCGGCGAGTGCGTCGTCATCGGCGGCGGCGTCTCCGGCTGGAACGCCGCGCAGATCGCCATCGGCATGGGCTTCCACGTGACCCTGCTCGACCGCGACATCAACAAGCTCCGCGAGGCCGACAAGATCTTCGGCACGAAGATCAAGACGATCGTCTCCAACGCCTACGAGCTGGAGAAGGCCGTCGTCGAGGCCGACCTCGTCATCGGTGCCGTCCTCATCCCGGGTGCGAAGGCCCCGAAGCTGGTCACCAACGAGCTCGTCGCCAAGATGAAGCCCGGAAGTGTACTTGTCGACATCGCGATCGACCAGGGCGGCTGCTTCGAGGACTCCCGTCCGACCACCCACGCCGAGCCGACCTTCACGGTTCACAACTCGGTCTTCTACTGCGTCGCCAACATGCCGGGCGCGGTGCCGAACACCTCCACCTACGCGCTGACCAACGCCACGCTGCCCTACATCGTGCAGCTCGCGAACCTTGGCTGGGTCGAGGCGCTGCGCCGTGACCCCGCGCTCGGCCTGGGCCTCAACACCCATGACGGCCAGGTCGTTTACGGTCCGGTCGCCGAGGCCCACGGTCTCGAGACCCTCGAGCTCAGCACGCTGCTCGGCTGACCCGTCAACGACTGACGTCAATCTCACGTATCCGGCCGGACCTTGCCCGCAAGGTCCGGCCGGAGGCGTTTGCCGACCGCCCCGAGATCCCGCTCAACTCGCCTCGAACGTAACCCTTTAACCCTTTCGCGCACCCGCGAAACTTCGCAGCGACAGCTCGGACGCCCTTGACAGAGTGGTGTTCGGTTGCCGACACATCGTGCCGGGTCCGGCGGATTGTGTTGCCGCTGAGCGGTGACACGCCATAGAGTCGCCAACCGTCGGCATGGTGCCACGCTGACCTATCGATAAGTGTCCTGGTCACGTCCGAGGAGGTAAGACGACTTGTGAATGAGTCGACATTTACTCCTGGGGGTGGTGGAGCAGGCGTCCCTGAGCGGGGCCAGAGTCCTGCCGGGCTCGAAGCTGTCGGCTCCGTCGCAGTACGCACCTTCGCAAACCACCAGCACATGACGACGCCCCAAAAGAGCATGGACGGCCTAGACGTGAACTCCAGGGCCGGCGACCTGAGCGGCGATACGCCCACGGGATTCGCCGACTACGACAATGTGCCCGAGGGGCACTTCTACGACCCCGACGCGGAGTACGAACCGGACCCCGAGTACGCGGCCACCCTCGCCCCCGACGCTGCTCGCCAGCGCCGTGAGCGGATCGGCCCGACCGGACGCCCGCTCCCGTACTTCCCGATCCCGGGTCCGCTGACCGACCACGGTCCCGCGAAGATCATCGCGATGTGCAACCAGAAGGGCGGCGTGGGCAAGACCACGTCGACCATCAACCTGGGTGCCGCGCTCGCCGAGTACGGGCGCCGCGTGCTGCTCGTCGACTTCGACCCGCAGGGCGCGCTGTCCGTGGGTCTCGGCGTGAACCCGATGGAACTCGACCTGACGGTCTACAACCTGCTCATGGAGCGGGGCATGTCGGCCGACGAGGTGCTGCTCAAGACGGCGGTCCCCAACATGGACCTGCTGCCGAGCAACATCGACCTGTCCGCTGCGGAAGTGCAGTTGGTCAGCGAGGTCGCGCGCGAGTCCACGCTGCAGCGGGCCCTGAAGCCCCTGATGGCCGACTACGACTACATCGTGATCGACTGTCAGCCCTCGCTCGGTCTGCTGACCGTGAACGCCCTGACGGCGGCTCACAAGGTCATCGTCCCGCTGGAGTGCGAGTTCTTCGCACTGCGCGGCGTGGCGCTGCTGACCGAGACCATCGAGAAGGTGCAGGAGCGGCTCAACCCCGAGCTGGAGCTCGACGGCATCCTCGCCACCATGTACGACTCCCGCACGGTGCACAGCCGCGAGGTGCTGGCGCGCGTCGTCGAGGCCTTCGACGACCACGTCTACCACACGGTCATCGGCCGGACGGTGCGCTTCCCGGAGACCACGGTCGCCGGTGAGCCGATCACGACGTACGCGTCCAACTCCGTCGGCGCCGCCGCCTATCGCCAGCTGGCCAGGGAGGTGCTCGCCCGGTGTCACGCCGAGTGAGTCTGCCCGGCGCCGACGAACTGTTCCGTACGACCGGGGGGATGGCGCTCCAGTCGTCCTCGCCGCGCCGCGGGGCCGACGAGGCACCCGCCGCGGAACACTCGGCCGCTCCGGCCGGGAGCACGGCGGGAGAGGGCCGCAGCCGGGAGGCTGAGGCCGGTACGGAGACGGGCGGCCCCGTGGTGGGGCAGCCGCGGCGACCGCAGGAAGGTTCTGTCAGCCAGGCCGGACCGACCGCCGGGGCGGCTTCCGCCCCAGCCGGGGCGACCCGGCGGGGCAAGGGCCAGGGCCGCGGCGCCAACCGGCGGCCCAGCGGCCGCGAGCGGCACGACGAGAAGATCACGGTCTACGTCTCCGCCGAGGAACTGATGGACCTCGAGCACGCCCGGCTGGTGCTGCGCGGGGAGCACGGCCTGGCCGTCGACCGCGGCCGCATCGTCCGCGAGGCGGTGGCGGTCGTCCTCGCCGACCTGGAGTCCCGCGGGGACGCCAGCATCCTGGTCCGCCGCCTCCGCGGCCGCTGACCCCTCCTGCCGGCCGCCTGCGGCGCCGCTCGGCCGGGACTGGGCCGCGCAGCGCGAGTGGCAGTGGCACTGCTGACGTCTGCCGAGAGGCCGCCGACCTGTCGTCGGCGGCCTCTCGCCGCGTGCGGGGGCCGACGAACGTCCCCGGGTGCTGCTCCTCGCGCAGTGCGGGCGGCGGTCGCACGCTCCCGGCCCGCCGGGGCGGGGAATCGTTCGGCCAGGGCTAGGCTTCGTATGGCCGACCTGCCGTTTCTTCCGTACCCACCTGGACCGCCATGCCCCCCCACCACGACGCCGCCCGCCCGGCCCGCCGGAGCCTGGGGCGCGGGCCGGGAGCGGTCGGCGAGGCCCCGGCCGCCGCTCCGGACGTGCGGGAGCCCGCCGAGGTGGTCGACGGTCCCGCCGGCGCGGCCGACGGGACCGGGGAGCCGGTCGGGCCTGCCGGCGGGGCCCCCGGGACCCTGGACGCGGCAGAGCCCGCCGAGGGTCCGGGCCCGGCACCGGCGGAGCCCGCCGCGGAGCCCGTGGGCGGCGTGCCGTCGGGCCCCGCCGGGGGCGACGGGCGGTTCACGCTGCGGCTCGACAACTTCGAGGGGCCCTTCGACCTGCTGCTCCAGCTGATCTCCCGGCACAAGCTCGACGTCACCGAGGTCGCGCTGTCCAAGGTCACCGACGAGTTCATGACGTACATCCGGGCCATGGGGCCCGACTGGGACCTCGACCAGACCACCGAGTTCCTCGTCGTGGCCGCCACCCTGCTCGACCTGAAGGCCGCCCGGCTGCTGCCGGTGGCCGAGGTCGAGGACGAGGCCGACCTCGCCCTCCTGGAGGCCCGGGACCTGCTCTTCGCGCGCCTGCTCCAGTACCGCGCGTACAAGCAGATCGCCGAGATCTTCGAGCGGCGGGCGGAGAGCGAGGGCCGGCGCTACCCCCGCACGGTGGGGCTTGAGCCGCACCACGCCGACCTGCTGCCCGACGTCGTCATCAGCATCGGCGCGGAGGGGTTCGCCCGGCTCGCCGTCAAGGCCATGCAGCCCAAGGCCAAGCCACAGGTGTACGTGGACCACATCCACGCGCCCCTCGTCAGCGTGCGCGAGCAGGCCGGCGTCGTCGTGCGGATGCTCAAGGCGCGCGGCGAAGCCACCTTCCAGGAGCTCACCGAGGACGCCGAGGACACCCTCACCGTCGTGGCGCGCTTCCTGGCCCTCCTGGAGCTCTACCGGGAGAAGGCGGTCGTCCTCGACCAGGAGGAGGCCCTGCGGACCCTCACCGTGCGCTGGAGCGGCGGGGACGGTGACGGCATGCCGACCGTGACCGACGAGTTCGACCAGATCGTGGAGGCGAAGGATTGAACAGCGACGCCGGCGCGGTGGCCGCGCCGGAACTGAAGCCGGCCCTGGAGGCCGTCCTCATGGTCGTGGACGAGCCCGCGACCGAGGCGCACCTCGCCAAGGTGCTGGAGCGCACCCCGCGCGAGGTGGCGGACGCGCTGCGGGAGCTCGCCGACGAGTACACGGCCGCGCGCAGGGGCTTCGAGCTGCGGCTCGTCGCGGGCGGGTGGCGGTTCTACACGCGGGCGGAGTACGCCCCGGCCGTCGAGGCCTTCGTCCTGGACGGCCAGCAGGCCCGGCTCACCCAGGCGGCGCTGGAGACCCTGGCGGTCGTCGCGTACCGCCAGCCGGTGAGCCGGTCGCGGGTCTCCGCCGTGCGCGGAGTCAACTGCGACGGGGTCATGCGGACCCTCCTCCAGCGCGGTCTGGTGGAGGAGGCGGGGACGGAACCCGAAACAGGTGCGATCCTATACAGGACGACGAACTACTTTCTGGAGCGGATGGGCCTGCGCGGCCTGGACGAGCTCCCGGAGCTCGCGCCCTTCCTCCCCGAGGCGGACGCGATCGAAGCCGAGACGCAAGAAGGTGTGCCGTCGTTCGATCCGGACGCACCGGACACCGATGAAGACGACAAGACGACGGAACTTTGATGCGAAGCAGCGGCAACGGCAACGGTGGCAACAGGAACAGCGGCGGCGGTGGCGGCGGCGGGCGTGGTAGCGCCCGTGGCGGCGGCTCCGGCGGCGGCGGTGGCTACCGCGGCGGCGGCTCGGGCAGCGGTGGCGGCGGCTACCGCGGCGGCTCCGGCTCCGGCGGTGGCGGCGGCTACCGGGGCGGCTCCGGCGGAGGCTCCGGCAGCGGTGGCGGTGGCTACCGCGGCGGTCAGGGCGGCCAGGGCGGCCAGGGCGGCTCGCGCGACCGCGACCGCGACCAGGCTCCCCAGCGTCCCCGCAACCCCCGCCCCGAGGAGCGCCGCTACGACGTCGGCCCCGAGGGCGAGCGCAGCCGCGGCGGTGCCCGCGGTGACGCGGCGCGCGGCGGTGCCAAGGGCGGCCCCCGTACACCCAAGACCCCCGGCATCGGCGGCGCCGGCGGCCCGCGCCGCGGTCCGGGCAGCCGCAGCGGCCAGTCCCGCCCGCGCGAGCTGGACGCGCGCATCGAGGAGCGCGTGCGCGACCGGTACGCCGACAAGCCCGTGATCAAGACCCCGAAGACCTTCCCGGGCGCCGAGCAGGAGGGCGAGCGTCTGCAGAAGGTCCTCGCCCGCGCCGGCATGGGCTCGCGCCGCGCCTGTGAGGAGCTCATCGAGCAGGCCCGCGTCGAGGTCAACGGCGAGATCGTCACCGAGCAGGGCAAGCGCGTCCAGCCGAAGGACGAGATCAAGGTGGACGGCCTGACCGTCGCCACCCAGTCGTACCTGTTCTTCGCGCTGAACAAGCCGGCCGGTGTCGTCTCCACGATGGAGGACCCGGACGGCCGTCAGTGCCTGGGCGACTACGTCAACAACCGCGAGACGCGCCTGTTCCACGTCGGCCGGCTGGACACCGAGACCGAGGGCATCATCCTGCTCACCAACCACGGTGAGCTGGCCCACCGCCTCACGCACCCGAAGTACGGCGTGAAGAAGACCTACGTCGCCGCGATCACCGGCTCGCTGCCGCGCGACATCGGCAAGCGGCTCAAGGACGGCATCGAGCTGGAGGACGGCTGGGCCCGCGCCGACAACTTCCGCGTGCTGGACCAGGTCGGCAAGAACTACATGGTCGAGGTGACCCTCCACGAGGGCCGCAAGCACATCGTCCGCCGCATGCTGTCCGAGGCTGGCTTCCCCGTCGACAAGCTCGTCCGGACCTCCTTCGGTCCCATCGAGCTGGGCGACCAGAAGTCCGGCTGGCTGCGCCGCCTGACCAACACCGAGGTCGGCATGCTGATGCGCGAGGTCGGTCTGTAGGACCCGCTCCACCCCGCTCCACCCCGCTCCACGAGAAGCCCGCGGTGCCCACGGCACCGCGGGCTTTTCCCTTGCCCCGACCCCGGCCCCCTGTTTATAGTCACAGTGACTATTAAAGGAAGTGGGGGCCGGGCATGAACTGGACCTTGAGTTGGACCGAGGTGCTCGGGTTCGCCACCGGCGCCCTGTGCGTGTGGCTGGTGGCGCGTCAGCACATCGCCAACTGGCCGATCGGCATCGCCAACAACATCTTCTTCATCGTGCTCTTCGCCCAGGCCGGCCTCTACGCCGACGCCGGGCTCCAGATCGTCTTCATCGCCCTCGCCGCGTACGGCTGGTGGTCCTGGACCCACGGGGGTGGACCAGGAACCGCCGGAGCCCTGCCGGTGCGCCGCACCACGCGCACCGAATGGGTCTGGCTGGCCGCGGCGGGGGCGGCGGGGACCCTCGGCCTGACCCTGCTACTCGCCCGGGCCACCGACTCGACCGTCCCCTTCTGGGACGCGGCCACGACGGCGCTCTCCCTCGCCGCGACCTACGGCCAGTGCCGCAAACTGGTCGAGTCCTGGTGGCTGTGGATCGCCGCCGACCTCGTCTACATCCCCCTGTACGTCCACAAGGGGCTCCACCTCACCGCCCTGCTCTACGTCGGCTTCCTCGCCCTGTGCGTCGCGGGCCTGATCGGCTGGCGGCGCACCCTCACCGAGCGCGGCGCCCGCACGGCCCTGGAGGCGACGGCATGAGGCGCTTCGGCCACGGGCTGGTGCTCGGCAAGTTCTACCCGCCGCACGCCGGCCACCACCACCTGGTGCGCACCGCCCAGGACCGCTGCGAGCGGCTGACCGTCCTGGTCTGCGCCGCCTCCGTGGAATCGGTGCCGCTCGCCGACCGCGTCGCCTGGATGCGCGAGGCCCACCCGGACGCGGACGTCGTCGGAGCCGTCGACGACATCCCCGTCGACCTGCACGACCCGGAGATCTGGGAGGCCCACATGGCGATCTTCCGGGCCGCCGTCGGCCGCCCCGTCGACGCCGTCTTCACCTCCGAGGAGTACGGGACCGAGCTCGCCCGCAGGTTCGGCGCCGAGGAGGTCTGCGTGGACCCCGCCCGGACCCTGTTCCCGGTCTCCGGGACCGCCGTACGGGCCGACCCGGCCGCCTGCTGGGACTTCCTCGGCCCGGCCGTCCGGGCCCGCCTCGCGCGCCGCGTCGTCGTACTGGGTGCCGAGTCCACCGGGACGACCACGCTGTCCCGGGACCTGGCCGCGCACCTCCGGGCGCGCGGCGGCGTCTGGGCGGCGACCGGCTGGGTCGAGGAGTACGGACGCCGCTACAGCGAGGAGAAGCTCGCCGCGGCCCGGGCCGCCGACCCGGGCGCCACGTGGGCGGACGTCACCTTCACCTCGCAGGAGTTCCCCGTGATCGCCCGCCGGCAGGACGAGGCCGAGGAACGGGCGGCACGCGTCGGCTCCCCGGTGCTGGTCTGCGACACCGACTCCTTCGCCACCGGCATCTGGCACGAGCGGTACATGGGCGGCCGCAACCCGGAGGTCGAGCGGATCGCCGCCCTCACCCACCGGGACCTGTACCTGCTGACCGAGGACGCCGACGTCCCCTTCGAGGACGACGGGCTGCGCGACGGGCCCGAGCTCAGACCCTGGATGACCCGGCGGTTCCGCGAGGAGCTGGAGAGCACCGGACGGCGTTTCCTGTCCGTGCGCGGCGACCGGCGGGAGCGGCTGGCCACGGCCGTGGCGGCCGTGGACGAACTGCTCGCCGAAGGCTGGCGGTTCGCCGCCCCCCTCCCGGAGAACCGATGAGCGGGGCGGTGGACCCGGGCTATGACCCGTACGCCTTCGAGCCGTTCGCGGTGACCGTCGACCTCGCCGTGTTCACCGTGCGCGGCGGCGCCCTGCACGTGCTGCTGATCCGGCGCGGCCAGGAGCCGTACGCGGGATCCTGGGCGCTGCCCGGCGGGTTCGTCCTGCCGAGGGAGTCCGCCGAGGCCGCGGCCCGCCGCGAACTCGCCGAGGAGACCGGCCTGCACTGGCAGGTCGTGGCGGCCCTGCACCTGGAGCAGCTGCGCACCTACAGCGAGCCGGACCGCGACCCCCGGATGCGGGTCGTCTCGGTGGCCTTCACCGCCCTCGTCCCGGACCTGCCCGAGCCGGCCGCCGAGGGCGGCGGGGACGCGGCGCAGGCCCGCTGGCTGCCCCTGGGGCAGGCCCCGGACCTGGCCTTCGACCATGCGGTGATCCTGGCGGACGCACGCGAGCGGATCCGCTCGAAGCTGGAGTACACCTGCCTGGCCACCGCCTTCTGCCCGCCCGAGTTCACGCTCGGGGAGCTCCTGGCCGTGTACGAGACCGTCTGGGACACCGTGCTCGACCGCCCCAACTTCCGCCGCAAGGTCCTGACGACACCCGGGTTCGTCGAGGCCGTACCGGGCGCGGCCCGGCTCACCGGGGGCCGCGGCAAACCGGCCGCCCTCTACCGGGCCGGCCCGGCGACCGCGCTCCATCCACCTCTGCTCCGACCGGAAGGACCCACCCGATGACGAAGCGAGCCGCGACCGGCGCACTGGTCGGCCTGGCCCTGGGCGACGCCCTGGGCTTCCCGACCGAGTTCAACGACGTTCCCGCGATCCTCGCCGAGACGGGCCCGTGGCGCGAGATGCGCCTGCCCCGCCCGGCGATCGTCACGGACGACACCCAGATGACCCTCGCCCTGGCGCGCGGCATCCGGACCGCGACGGACCGCGGACGCCCGGACCCGCTGCGCCTGGCCCGCCCGGTCCGGGAGGAGTTCGTCGACTGGTACCACTCGCCGGAGAACAACCGGGCCCCCGGCAACACCTGCCTACGGGCCTGCGACCTGCTGAACGACCCGCAGCGCGACTGGCGCGACGCCAGCCAGACCGGCTCCAAGGGCTGCGGCGCGAACATGCGGGTGGCCCCCGTCGGACTGGTGCCCGGCTGGACCGACGAGGAACGGGCCGGCGCGGCCCAGCTCCAGTCCGCCCTCACCCACGGCCACCCGACGGCGCTCGCCGCCTCCGACCTGACGGCGCGGGCGGTACACCTGCTGGCCACCGGCACCGAGGTCACCGGCCTGGTCGGGCGGCTGCGCTCGTACGCCCTGGAGAACCGCACCCGCTACCACGAGCGCTGGCTCGGCGACCTGTGGATGCGCACCGCCAGTGACGCCACACCGGAGTCCTTCATCGCGCGCGGCTGGGACGAGTGCCTGGCGGTGCTGGACCGGCTCGCGGCCGCCCTGCGGTCCCCGTCCCCGGAGACCGACCCCTGCCTGACCACCGGCGACGGCTGGATCGCCGAGGAGGCCCTGGCCACCGCCCTGCAGTGCTTCCTGCTCTTCCCGGACGAGCCCCTGACGGCCCTGCGCCGCGCCGCCTGCACCAAGGGCGACTCCGACTCCCTCGCCTGCCTCGCCGGCGCCTTCGCCGGAGCCCACCTCGGGGCGGACGTCTGGCCGCGCGAATGGGAGGGCCGCATCGAGTACCGAGACGAACTCCTGGCCTTCGGCACCCTCTGGGATGCTTGATCCGTGCTGGACGCCCTGAGTATCGACCTGACCCCCGTCGTGGCGGAGCAGCCCGACCCGCTGCTCTTCGCCACGGTCTCGGGCGCACACCTGTACGGCTTCCCGTCGCGGGACTCCGACATCGACCTGCGCGGGGCGCACCTGCTCCCGGTGGAGGACCTCCTGGGCCTGCGCGAGCCCGAGGAGACCCGCACCCGCATGTGGGACCGCGACGACGTGGAGATGGACCTCGTCACCCACGACCTGCGCAAGTTCGTCCGGCTCATGCTCAACCGCAACGGCTACGTGCTGGAGCAGCTGCTCTCCCCGCTCGTGGTCCACACGACGGCGGCGCGCGAGGAACTGGTCGCACTGGCCCCCGGCGTCCTGACCTCCCACCACGCCCACCACTACCGGGGGTTCGCGAACACCCAGTGGCGGCTCTTCGGCAAGACCGCCGAACTCAAGCCGCTCCTCTACGCCTTCCGGTCGCTGCTGACCGGCATCCACCTGATGCGGTCGGCCGAGGTGCAGGCGCACCTGCCGACCCTGCTGGCCGAGGTGCCGGAGGCGCCGCCCTACCTCGCCGGACTGATCGAGGCCAAGGTCGCCGCCGAGCACGGGGGCTACGAGGGCCCGCCCGTCGCCGCGGTACGGGAGGACTTCGAGGCGCTGCACGCCGTGCTCGACGCTGCGCAGTCGGCCACGGCGCTGCCCGCGCACGGCTCGGCGTACGACGCGCTGGACGCGTACGTCGTGCGGCGGCGCGGGAGCCTAAGCGGCTGACGCGCGCCGGGTGCGGACGAGGAAGTCCTCCACCCGGGCGCGGTCCGGCTCCTCCGGCAGGGGAGTGCCGGCCAGGGCCTTCTCCGTCTCCTCCTGCAGGCGGGTCATCCAGGCGTCGACCTCGTCCCAGGTGAGCTCCCCGCCGCGGACGGCGAGCAGGCGGTCGCGGTACGGGCCCGCGTCGATGCTCAGGAGGCCGGTGCGCAGCAGGTCGCGGCAGGACAGCAGCAGACGCAGCAGGTGCATGGCGTGCTTCCAGCGCGGCGCGCCGTGGACGCGGACGTCCGCGACGAGCTTGCCGTGCTGGGAGGCCGCGTACCGGCCGAAGCTGGTGTGGGCCCGGCGGGAGAGGAAGGCCCCGCGCAGGGAGAGCAGTTCCGCGCCGACCGGACTGACGTGTTCCACCAGGGGGGAGTGCAGGCACTCCAGGATGTTCGGATTGGCCCGCAGGGCGAGTTCGCAGAAGCGCTCCAGCTCCCAGGAGAACTCCTCGTCCCGCGGGCCCTCCACGTGCGTGGGGGGCTTCTCGAACCGCCAGAACAGCGGTGTCGGGGCGAGGTAGACACCGCGCCGGTCGGTGTCGCTGGTCTCCGTGGCCAGCCCGAACGCCCGGGAGCCCATCACGCAGCGGTAGACCGTGTGGTCCCGTACCAGCGTCAGATCGTCCATCCCGGGAGCCTACGGCAGGGCGCACCCGCCCTGCCGGGCCGTTTCCGCAGGCCGGCAGGGCTGTGAGCGCCCGCTACGCGAGCGCGATGTTGCCGTCCGCGGCGACCGTGATCTTCTTCTCGGCCAGCCCCTTGGTGGCCGGTCCCTTGATCACCGCACCGTCCGTGGCCTTGAACTCGCTGTTGTGGCAGGCGCAGTTGATCGTGTTGTCCTCCACCTTGGTCACCAGGCAGCCCTGGTGGGGGCAGACCGCGGTGAAGCAGCGGAAGGAACCCGCCGTGGGCTGCGTGACGACGACCTTCTGATCCTTCAGGACCTTGCCGCCGCCCACGGGCACGTCCGTCGCCTTGGCGATGGCCTTCCCCGCGGGCGCGCCGCCCGCCGAGGGGGTGGCGGCGGGAGCGTCGCCGGGCGGCGGGCTGGCGGCGCCGTTCGGTTCACCGGACCCGGTGTCCGCGCCGTCGCCGCCGCTGCCGCAGGCGGTGAGCGCACCGCCTGCCAGGGCGGCCGCGCCGATCACCAGTACCTTGCGCCGTACGGTTTGCGTGGGGTCGCTCATCAGTCTCTCCTCGCTCTGTGGCCGGATCGGCGTGCAGCATCCTGGCCTGCGGCGGGCCTCAGGTGAAGCCTGCCGCGCCGTTTCACGAGCCCGGCTGCCACGGTGCCAGTGAGGCAGGTGTGCCAGGTGTGCGTACGACCTCCCACACGTGGACAACGGCGTCCCGGTTCAGTGGGCCGAAAACATGTGGGAAACGGCCACCGGAATCACCCTCCCGGCGGACCTCCGCCGTCAGGGCGTCCTCGTCGAGCTCGACCGCCAGCAGGGTCCCCGGCTGCGCCCGGTAGTGCGTGTCGGCGATGTCCAGCACCGTCGCGGGGTCCGCCGAACAGTGCACGAATCCCTCGGAGTCCAGCGAGGGCGGGGCGTACGGGAGCTCGGGGGCGGCGGTCCAGTCGGTGAGCGGGACGATGTGGAAGATCATGCCGATCGTTCTACCGCAGCGGCCGCCGGTCCGGGTGCCGGGTGGCGACACCATCCCCTTTGGGCCACATTGTCCGTGTCTCGAAGCCGGGTACGGCGCTGTCCGCGCGGCCCGGCCCCCCTGCGAAAGGCATGACGATGGCAGGCAACGACCTCGGCTCGCTCCTCGGCGGCCTCCTCGGCGGCGGCAAGAGCGGGAGCGGCGGCGGGGGAGGCGACGTCCTCGGCGCCCTGCTCGGCGCGCTCATGGGCGGCGGTGGTGGCGGCGGCCAGGCGGCCGGCGGCGCCAGCAACCCGCTCGGCGGCCTCATGGACATGCTGACCAAGTCGGGCCTGGCCGACCAGGCGCAGTCCTGGATCGGCACGGGCGAGAACAAGCCGGTCAGCGGCGCGCAGATCAGCGAGGCCGTCCCGGACGAGACCCTCCAGAAGGTCGCGGCCCAGGCCGGAGTCACCCCCGAGGAGGCCGCGGACCGGATCGCGCAGTCCCTGCCGCAGGCCGTCGACAAGCTGACACCGGACGGAGAGATCCCCTCCGGTTCGCTCGAGGACATCATCCGGCAGCAGAAGTTCTGACGACTTTCGCCCCCGAGGCCCGGCCGCCGTCCCACAGGGCGGGCAGCCGGGCCCTCGCGGCGTCACGTCTGGCTACCCTGAGTCAGAACCTGTCGTCACGCACCCGTGGAGCGCCCCGTGAGAACCGCCGTCGTCATCGGAACCGGACTGATCGGCACCTCCGCGGCGCTCGCCCTGACCGCCCGCGGGATCACCGTGCACCTCGCCGACCACGACCCGGACCGGGCCCGCACGGCGGCCGCTCTCGGGGCCGGCACCGACGAGCCCCCGCAGGAGCAGGTCGACCTCGCGATCGTCGCCGTACCGCCGGCCCACGTGGCCGCGACCCTGGCCGACCTCATAGGGCGCGGCGCGGCGCGCGCCTACGTCGACGTGGCCAGCGTCAAGGGCGGACCGCGGCGGGAACTGGCCGCGCTCGGCGTGGACGCCACCGCCTACATCGGCACGCACCCGATGGCGGGCAAGGAGCAGTCCGGGCCGCTCGCCGCGACCGCGGACCTCTTCGAGGGCCGCCCGTGGGTGCTCACCCCGACCCGGGACACCGACCACGAGGTCCTCAACCTCGCGCTGGAGCTGGTCGCCCTCTCCCGGGCCGTACCGGTGGTGATGGACGCGGACGCCCACGACCGGGCCGTCGCGCTCGTCTCGCACACCCCGCAGCTCGTCTCCAGCATGGTCGCGGCCCGCCTCGAGGAGGCCGACGAGACGGCCGTGCGGCTGTGCGGGCAGGGCATCCGGGACGTGACCCGGATCGCCGCCTCCGACCCGCGGATGTGGGTGGAGATCCTGTCGGCCAACCCGGGACCGGTCGCCGACGTCCTCGCCGGGATCGCGGCCGACCTGGAGGAGACCGTGGACGCCCTGCGCAGCCTGCAGTCCGCCGACGTGGAGAAGCGGCGCGGCGGAGCCGCCGGCATCGAGGACGTACTGCGCCGCGGGAACGCGGGCCGGGTGCGGGTCCCGGGCAAGCACGGAGCGGCTCCCGCGGTCTACGAGACGGTGGCCGTGCTCATCAGCGACCAGCCGGGCGAGCTGGCCCGGATCTTCGCCGACGCCGGCCGCGCCGGCGTCAACATCGAGGACGTGCGGATCGAGCACGCGACGGGCCAGCAGGCCGGCCTCGTCCAGCTCATGGTGGAACCGCGGTCCGTGGCGGGCCTGACCGCAGAGCTGCGCGAACGGGGCTGGGCCCTGCGCAAGCAGTAGTCCGGGGGGCCGGAAAACGCGGGCGGGGCCGGGGGGTGTCGGCGGCCCGGTAACCTTGCAGAGGGGCGCTTTGCCGCGCCCTGACACGCACGCGCAACCAGGAAGGTGCCCGCACCGTGGAAACCGCAGCTCCGTCCGCCGTGATCGTCGCCATCGACGGTCCCTCCGGCACGGGCAAGTCCAGCACCTCCAAGGCCGTGGCCGCCAAGCTCGGGCTGCGCTACCTGGACACCGGTGCCCAGTACCGGGCCATCACCTGGTGGATGATCTCCAACGGGGTCGACACCGACGACGCGCAGGCCGTGGCGATCGCCGCCGGCAAGCCCTCCATCGTGTCCGGCACCGACCCGGCCGCCCCCACCATCACGGTGGACGGCCTCGACGCCGCCGGTCCCATCCGGACCCAGGAGGTCACCTCCAAGGTCAGTGCCGTCAGCGCGGTCCCCGAGGTGCGCACGCTCATCACCGAGCTGCAGCGCTCCATCGCCGCCGAGGCGGCCCGCGAAGCGGACGGGATCGTCGTCGAGGGCCGGGACATCGGCACCACCGTCCTGCCCGACGCCGACCTCAAGGTCTTCCTGACGGCCTCCGCCGAGGCGCGCGCCGCCAGGCGCAGCGGAGAGCTCCGCGGCAAGGAGGCCGCCGACCTGGCGGCCACCAAGGCGGCTCTGATCAAGCGCGACGCCGCGGACTCCGGCCGCAAGACCTCCCCGCTGGCCAAGGCCGGCGACGCGGTCGAGGTGGACACCACCGAGCTCACGCTCGACCAGGTGATCGAGTGCGTCGTGACGCTCGTGGAAGAGAAGCGGGCGGGCCGCAAGTGAGCCAAACGCCCTCCCTCAAGGGTGCGGCGGTCGGCAGGCGCATCGGCATCGGCCTCATGTACGGGCTGTGGAAGCCGCGCGTACTGGGCGCCTGGAAGGTGCCCGTCTCGGGCCCCGTCATCCTCGCCGTGAACCACACGCACAACATAGACGGCCCCATGGTGATGGGCACCGCGCCCCGCCCCCTGCACTTCCTGATCAAGAAGGAAGCGTACGTGGGCCCGCTCGGCCCGTTCCTGGACGGCATCGGGCAGGTCAAGGTCGACCGCTCCGGCGCCGACCGGGCGGCGATAGGCCGCGCCCTCGCCGTGCTCGACCAGGGCGGGGCCCTCGGGATATTCCCCGAGGGCAGCAGGGGCGAGGGCGACTTCGCCTCGCTGCGCGCGGGACTGGCGTACTTCGCGGTCCGCAGCGGCGCGCCCATCGTGCCCGTCGCCGTCCTCGGCAGCGCCGAGGGCCGCGGCAGGCTGATCCCGGGGCTGCCGCCCTTCAAGAGCCGGGTCGACGTCGTCTTCGGCTCGGCCTTCGACGCCGGGGACGGCAGTGGCCGCCGTACCCGTACCGCGCTGGACCGGGCCACCGTACGCATCCAGGACCGGCTGACCGCCCACCTGGCCGACGCCAAGCGCCTGACCGGGCGCTGAGCGAGACTTGACCTAGTAGTGGAACCGCGCTGCGCGGGCACCACCGATCACCACGAACGACGAGGAACGGACTTCATGAACGACCAGCACGACCACGGAGCACTTGGCGATGCCGAGTACGCGGAGTTCATGGAGCTCGCCGCGGAAGAGGGTTTCGACCTCGAAGACGTCGAAGGCGCCATCGAGGAGGCGGGCCACGGCCCGCTGCCCGTCCTCGCCGTCGTGGGCCGCCCCAACGTCGGCAAGTCGACGCTGGTGAACCGCATCATCGGCCGCCGCGAGGCGGTCGTCGAGGACAAGCCCGGCGTCACCCGCGACCGCGTCACCTACGAGGCCGAATGGGCCGGCCGGCGCTTCAAGGTCGTCGACACCGGCGGCTGGGAGCAGGACGTCCTCGGGATCGACGCGGCCGTGGCCGCACAGGCCGAGTACGCCATCGAGACCGCCGACGCGGTCGTCTTCGTCGTGGACGCCAAGGTCGGCGCCACCGACAGCGACGAGGCCGTCGTCAGGCTGCTCCGCAAGGCCAAGAAGCCCGTCGTCCTGTGCGCCAACAAGGTCGACGGCCAGAGCGGCGAGTCCGACGCGGCCTCGCTGTGGTCGCTGGGCCTCGGCATGCCGCACCCGGTCTCCTCGCTGCACGGCCGCGGCACCGGCGACATGCTCGACGCCGTCCTCGACGTCCTGCCCGAGGCCCCCGAGCAGACCTTCGGCGGCGTCGCTCCCGGCGGCCCGCGCCGCATCGCGCTGATCGGCCGCCCGAACGTGGGCAAGTCCTCGCTGCTGAACAAGGTCGCGAAGGAGAACCGGGTCGTCGTCAACGAGCTCGCCGGCACCACCCGCGACCCGGTCGACGAGCTGATCGAGCTCGGCGGCGTCACCTGGAAGTTCGTCGACACCGCCGGCATCCGCAAGAAGGTCCACCTCCAGCAGGGCGCCGACTACTACGCCTCGCTGCGCACCGCCGCGGCCGTCGAGAAGGCGGAGGTGGCGGTCATCCTGATCGACACCACCGAGACCATCAGCGTCCAGGACCAGCGCATCATCACCATGGCCGTCGAGGCCGGCCGCGCGATCGTCATCGCCTACAACAAGTGGGACGAGCTCGACGAGGAGCGCCGCTACTACCTCGAGCGCGAGATCGAGACCGAGATGCAGCAGGTCTCCTGGGCGCCCCGGGTGAACGTCTCGGCGCTCACCGGCCGTCACATGGAGAAGCTGGTCCCGGCGATCGAGACGGCCCTCGCGGGCTGGGAGACGCGCGTCCCCACCGGTCGGCTGAACGCCTTCCTCGGTGAGGTCGTCGCCGCCCACCCGCACCCGATCCGCGGCGGCAAGCAGCCCCGCATCCTGTTCGGTACCCAGGCGGGGAGCAAGCCGCCGCGGTTCGTCCTGTTCGCCTCCGGCTTCCTGGAGCACGGCTACCGGCGCTTCATCGAGCGCCGCCTGCGCGAGGAGTTCGGCTTCGAGGGCACCCCGATCCACATCTCGGTGCGGGTGCGCGAGAAGCGCGGCGCCCAGTACAAGAAGAAGAAGTAGCGGCGGTCCGGGGTCAGTAGCCCCGGCGCGGAGCGGGCGGCAGGGCCGCCGGGATGTGCGTCATCCCGGTCTGGTGCTGCCGCCCGTCGGCGTATCCGGGGCCGCCCGCGTACGAGTAGGCGGGCTGGGTCTGGGGCTGCGCCTGCGTCGGGGACGGCGTCTGGGACGGGGCCTGCGAGCCGTAGGAGGGCTGCCAGTCGGTCCGCTGCCAGGCCGAACCGCTCCAGCCGCTGCCGTACGTGCCGGTGTAGCCGCCCCCGTAGGAGAAGGCCGTGAACCCGAGGTCCTCCTCGCCCGTACGGTCGCCCGGCAGGGCCCGGAAAGCGCGCAGGTACTCCGAGTACAGCGTGTCGTAGATCGGGGTGTGCGAGACGGCCGGAGAGCTGTCCCGGTCGCGTACGGGACGCATGGCGGGGACGGTGCTCGGATAGGACGGGGCGCGGGAGGAGTCGTATGGATGCACGTATCAGCCAACGAAATCGGCGCGCTGCGGATGCGGGGTGAAGGGGCGGGAAACACAGATCGCCGGGGGTGTGCGGGACGGACCGCACACCCCCGGCGCACGCCGCCCGGCCCCCTCTGCGGGGGCCGGGCGGCCGCTTTCGGTACCCGCTGGATCAGGCGCCGGGCGTCCCCGCCAGCGGCATCGCGGCGGCCACGAGCTTGCCCGCGGCGGCGGCCTTGTCCAGCGCGTCGCGCAGCAGGTCCTCGCGGGGCTGCTGGCCGATGGAGCCGACCGGCGCGGCGTAGATGAGCACGCGCTGGGTCTTCTGGACGGCGGTCCGCCAGCCGTCGGTGACCGACAGCGCCTGGTGCGCCTGCCACCAGGCGACCTGGCCGCCGCCCTCGGTGCCCGGCTGGAGCACGGCGTGCAGCTGCCCGGCCGCGAGCAGGACCGACCATCCGCCGAGGAGGGTGGGGAGTTCGGACGTGTCGGTCACCGGGATGAAGCCCTGCTCGATCAGGAGCGGCAGGAAGTCGTCGCCGGGGCCGTCGCTGCCCGGGCGGGCGATCGGCGCGGTCGGCTCGACGACCAGGGCCGGGTGCAGCTCGCCGCCGATGAGCACGAGGCCGCTGGTGATGCCGAGGACGGCCTGTCCGCCGGGCACGTTCTGCGGCGCGGGCGCGCCCGTGTCCGACGCGGAGGCCGGGCTGTCGCCGGTGATGCTGCGCACCGCGCCCTGGAGCTGCTCCTCGGAGACGGAGACGACCTGCGAGGGGATGCAGGTGGCGTGGGCGAAGGCGAGGACGGCGGTCTCCTCGCCGACGAACAGCACCGTGCTGGTGCGGTCGTTCTCGGGGTCGCCCGGAGTGCGGCAGGAGGTGCAGTCGTAACTGCGCGGCGCGTCGTCGCCGACGAGCAGCCTGTCGGCTTCTTCGTCGCCGATCTCGGCACGTACCTCATCACTGACGTCGAGCATGCGCGGCACGGGGTGGCTCCTCGGCATAGGTGCGGGTCCGGGAGGCTCCCGGCTCGCCGGGCACAACGCAGGAGCGGTGGCCGGGGTCACGCCATTTGAGGGAACGGATTCGAACCGGGCGCCCGGAAGGGTGAACGGTGCGACCCGAGCTTCGTTTTTGTGCCAACTGATTCCCGGTTGTGCGCAGTTGGTGGCCGGGTGTGGCCGTTTCGGTGGAAGGGTGCGGTCGGCCGACCGGGTGGGGTGGCGTGACCCGCCGCGTGGCGGGCCGTGGGGCGCCGCGCGGCGCTGCGTAGCGTGACCCGATGCCCAACCTCCGGATCCCCCGGGCCGCCCGCGCCGCCGTCGCCGCCGTCGTGCTGGCGCTCGTAGCGCCCCAGGGGCCGGCGGACGCGGCACCGCCGCCGCCCGCGCCGGGTCCGGCCGGGGCCGCGCACCCCGGCTCGCCGGGCGTGATCGGGAGCGGGCCCGGGGACTGCGGGCCCGGCGGGGAGTGGCCCTGGGACTGCGTCGCCGACTGCGAGAGCGGCGGGCGTTGGGCCGTCAACACCGGCAACGGCTTCTACGGCGGGCTGCAGTTCTGGCAGCCGACGTGGGAGGAGTACGGCGGTCTGGCGTTCGCGCCGCGGGCCGACCTGGCGCACCGCGTGCAGCAGATCCGGGTGGCGCAGGAGGTCCTCGCCGCGCAGGGATGGAACGCGTGGCCGGTCTGTTCGAAGCGCTACGGACTCGCCGGGCGGATGCACACCGTACGGGCCGGGGACACGCTGGTCACGATCGCCCGGGAGCGGCGGGTGAAGGGCGGATGGCAGGCGCTGTACGAGGCCAACCGGAAGGCGATCGGGCCGGAGCCGGCGGCGATCGCGGTGGGCACGCTGCTGGTCCTCCCGGAGCCGGTCCCCGTGCCGGGTGCCGAGCCGAGCCCCGCGCCTGCGACCGTGCCGAGCCCCGTGCCCGTGGCGAAGCCGAGCCCCGTGCCTGCGGTGAAGCCGAGCCCCGTGCCTGCGGTGAAGCCGAGCCCCGTGCCTGCGGCGAAGCCGAGCCCCGTGCCTGCGGCGAAGCCGAGCCCCGTGCCTGCGGTGAAGCCGAAGCCCGTGCCTGCGGCGAAGCCGAAGCCCGTGCCTGCGGCGAAGCCGAGCCCCGTGCCTGCGGCGGAGCCGAAGCCCGTGCCTGCGGTGAAGCCGAAGCCCGTGCCCGGGCCGGAGCCGAGCCCCCTGGCCGGGCGGAGGCCCGCGCGCGCGGCGGGGCCGGGGCCGTCGTCCTTCCGCTGAACAACCACGGGCCGTGCGCGGCGGCGCCACTGGCAGACTCGGGGGATGCTCGAGACCTCCGCACGGCTGCTGCGCCTGCTCTCCCTGCTCCAGGCCCACCGCGAATGGACCGGCGCCGACCTCGCCGACCGTCTCGGCGTCACCGCCCGGACGGTCCGGCGCGATGTGGACCGGCTGCGGGAACTCGGGTATCCGGTGAACGCCAGTCCCGGGACCGGAGGCGGCTACCAGTTGGGGGCGGGCGCCGAGCTGCCGCCGCTGCTGCTGGACGACGACGAGGCCGTGGCCGTCGCCGTCGGGCTGCGGACCGCCGCGGGCAACGGGGTCGAGGGGATCGGGGAGGCCTCCGTACGCGCCCTCGCGAAGCTGGAGCAGGTCCTGCCGTCGCGCCTGCGCCGGAGGGTCTCCGCCCTCAACGAGTTCACCGTGCCGATGCTGCGCGGGGCCCAGCGCTCCACCGTGGACGCCTCGGTGCTGACCGAACTGGCCTCGGTCTGCCGGGACGCCGAGCGGTTCCGCTTCGGGTACCGGGACCACGAGGGCAGTCTCAGCCGCCGTACCGTCGAACCGCACCGGCTCGTCTGCACGGAGCGCCGCTGGTACCTGGTCGCCTGGGACCTGGACCGCGAGGCGTGGCGGACCTTCCGCGCGGACCGGATCGAGCCCAGACCGCCCCACGGACCGCGGTTCACCCCGCGCCCGCCACCGGCCGAGGACCTCGCCGCATACGTCTCCGAAGGCGTGTCGCAGCGGGTCTACGCCACCCGCGCGGTGGTGCGGCTGAAGCTGCCGGAACAGGAGGCGGCGCAGATCATCACGCCGAGCGACGGGGTCCTGGAACCGGTCGACGCCCATACCTGTCTGCTGCGCACCGGGGCCGTGAACCTGGACGTTCTGGTGATTCACATCATGCTGCTCGGTTGTGAGTTCGAAGTGGTCGAGCCGCCCGGTCTCACGGATCGGATGAGGGACCTCAGAGATCTCCTGGGGAGGGCCGTCGGGCCGGAGAGGTGAAGGAAATGTAGGGGACCTGAGGGGGATTCAGCTGGTCCGGTCCAAGGGGTCCGTGGTAATCCGCTGCGGCAATTCTGCGGTTCTCGACGGAAATTCGAATACGTCCGGACCCCGGGCGTGTCGCGGTCCGGAAAACAATTGGCGACTGTAGATATTCTGTGACACAAGCGTGACCCGGGACGGACGAACGTCCGGGCGTGGCGCTGACGAACGCCGAAGGCGGGCCGGGTCGATGACCCGGCCCGCCTTCGTGGTGCGGGGGTGGAGGGTGCGTACCGCCCCGCCGTGGCCGTCAGCCGCCGGCGACCGGACGGGCCGCGGTGCCCCGGGTTCCGGCCCGCTCGGGGTGCGCGGGGTGGGCCGGGCGGCGGCTGCCGACCGGGGTGACCGGGGTCCGCTCGGAGCGGATCAGATGCGGCCGGTTGGCCGGGTGTGCGGCCGAACGGTGGGCCGGGGAGTGTCCCGCGGCGGCGCCGGCCGACGCTGCCGCGGCGGGCGCCGCGACCGGCTCCCCGACGGTCTCGGCGACGGGCTTCAGCTGCCACTTGCCGCCCGCGGAGAGCAGCGGGGTGAGCGCGGAGACCACGGGGACGGGCATCCGTCCGGTCTCGGCCCGGCGGCGCAGCAGCTCGCGCAGGTCGAAGACGTAGGCCTCGGTCCGGGCGATGAGCGGCTCGAACCAGGGCAGCGCCAGCAGGATCAGCAGACCCGCGGACCAGCCCAGCAGGACGTCGCTGACCCAGTGCGTGCCGAGGTACACGGTGGTGGCGCCGACGCTCAGCGAGACGACCGCGGACACCACGGACAGCACCCGCCGAGTGACCACGGTGGAAGCCAGGTAGGCCAGGATTCCCCAGGTCACGACGGCGTTGGCGGTGTGGCCGGAAGGGAATATATCGCCGCCCGCGAAGAGTTCGGCCGAGCCGATCTCGGTGGCGTAGTGCGGGCCGAGCCGGCCGAGGCCCAGCTTCACGGACCCGACGGTGACGTTGAGCAGCAGCAGCGCGACGCCGAGGGTGATCAGCGGGCGGAGGGTGTGCTGCCGCCAGGAGCGCCAGCCGAGCCACGCGGCGACCATGACCGCGGTGGGCCCGCGCTGGCCGAGCACGACCAGGTAGTCGAGGAAGGCGTGCAGCTGCGGCCACTGCTCGTAGGGCCGGAAGAACATGATCTGCCAGTCCAGGCGGACCAGCCAGGACGTGGTCAGCACGGCCACCACGATGGCGAGGTAGAACGCGAGGGTCGATCCCAGGAGCACGACGCGGTGCCGGCTCATCTGCGGAGTCTGCAGATGAGCCGGTCGCTCTGGTTCCCGGTCCAGCCGGGCGAAGACCCGCTCCAGACGGGTCAGGATTTGATCGGTACGCACTCAATCGACGTTACCGCCCGGCGATGGTCGGCCCGGGCGAATCGCGGGCTTTGTGATGACCATGTGATGTGGAGTTGGTCTCACGCGGACCCTAATTCCCGGTATTCCGGCAGGGGTTGGATCCTTCTCGATCCGGTGTCCGGAAATTGTTTCGGCCGCTTATTCGGACTTTATTGCCGCAGGTCGATTACCGTGCCCGTGGGCGGCCGGGGAGGATCCGCCCCGGTGGCCGCGACTCTACGGAGGGCCCGAGCCGTTCAGCCAGAACGCCCCGTACACCGCCGAGGCCAGGGCGGCCGCGCCCACCACCAGGGCCGCCCGCCGGGTCCGCCAACGGGCGAGCGCCACCGCCGGCACCAGCATCAGCGGGAAGGCCGGCAGCAACAGCCGCGGCTTCGAACCGAAGTATCCCGACGCGCACAACGCCAGCGCCACGACGATCCCGCAGTACACGAGCAGCGGCGCGGGCTGCCGCTGCCGCACGCACGCCGAGTACAGCCACAGCACCAGGACGACCCCGGCGATCAGCCCCAGCCCGGCCGGCCAGGCGGACGAGGCGAGCTTCGCCCCGACGAAGTGGGCGAAGGCCCACCCGCCGTCGAAGCCGTTGCCCCAGCCGGCCTGCACCTCCAGGTACCCGAGCAGGCCGCCCCCGGTGCGCGCGCCCACCCACAGGACGTACGCGGCCGCGCCCGCCGGAGCCAGCAGCGCCCCGGCCGCCATCCGCCACGAGCGCTCCCCGCGCCGCCGGGCCAGTACGACGGCGACCCACACCGCGGCGACGACGGCCGCGCCGACCGGGCGGGTCAGCCCGGCCCCGGCGGCGAGCAGGCCCGCCGTCAGCCACCGGCCGCGCAGGGCCCCGTACAGCGCCCACGCGGCGAGCGCGGTGAACAGCGACTCGCTGTACGCCATCGACTGCACGATCCCGACGGGCAGCGCCGCCCAGACGGCGACCGCGAACACCCCGGTGCGGCGACCGTGCAGCAGGTCGCCCACCGCGAAGATCCCCCACGCCGCGGCGAGCCCGGCGAGCACCGACACCACCAGGCCCGCCGAGCCGTACGAGAGCCCGGTCGCCGCCGACACCACCCGTTCCAGCCACGGCAGCAGCGGGAAAAACGCCAGGTTCGAGTGGACGTCCCCGCCTGGCAGGACGATCTCGTAGCCGTACCCCTCGGCGGCGATGCGGGCGTACCAGAGCGAGTCCCATCGGGCCGACAGCAGCGTGTGCGGGCTGCTGCCCGCCACCGCGCCCCACACCGCGAGCACGGTCAGCCCGAGCAGCCGGACCGCGGCGAAGGCGGCCAGCGCGGGCGCGGCCCGACGAAATCCAAGATCTTCCACAGGCATGATTATCGGTGGCGTCCGACCGGGGCCGGCGCCGAGAACCACGGACCGTGAGCGGGCGTGTACGCGGGGGAGGACTTCGGGGCGGGGAGTGGCGCACGCCACACGGGGGGTGCTGCCGGTATGAGAGCTTGGCCACGTGTCGGGCACGCGAACTCGCGTACGCTGACCGTTCACTCGCGTGTCGATGCCGGACCCCGTTGGATGCCGCACAGCGCACCACCCCCCGTGGCTCCGCCAGACGCTGGTCCACCGAGCGCGAGGGATCACCTGGGAGGTACATGCATGGCGGGGACGAACGCGGCCACGGCCGGGACCCCTTCGCCCTGGCAGCGGCTGGGAGCGGCCTCCGGCGGTGCCAACCGCTGGGTCGTCCTGGCCGTTCTCTGCGTCAGCCTGGTCCTCGTCGCGCTCGACGCGACGATCCTGCACGTCGCGGTCCCGTCCGTCACGGAGGACCTGCGGCCCGGCCCGATGGAGCTCCTCTGGGTCGTCGACGCCTACCCGCTGGTCTGCGCCTCGCTGCTGATCCTCTTCGGCACCCTCGGGGACCGGGTGGGCCGCCGCCGCATCCTCCTCCTCGGCTACGGACTCTTCGGCGCGGCCTCCGCGATAGCGGCCTTCGCCGACAACGCCCAGGTCCTCATCGCCGCGCGCGCCCTGCTCGGCATCGGCGGCGCGATGATCATGCCGGCCACCCTGTCGATCCTGCGCCAGGTCTTCCCCGACCGGCGCGAGCGGGCCCTGGCCATCGGCATCTGGACCGCCGTCGCCGCGATCGGCGCGGCCAGCGGCCCGGTGCTCGGCGGCTTCCTCATCGAGCACTTCTGGTGGGGCTCCGTCTTCCTGATCAACATCCCGCTGATGGCGCTGATCCTTCCGCTCGGCCGCTGGCTGCTGCCGGAGTCGCGCGGCTCCGCGGACGGGCCGTGGGACGTGCTCGGCGCGCTGATGGCCGCCGCGGGCGTGCTCGGCTCGGTGCTCGGGATCAAGCGGCTCGGCGCCGAACGGCACCTCCTCGACGCCGAGGCGCTGGTCCCGCTGCTGCTCGGCGCGACGCTGCTCGTGCTGTTCGTACGGCGCCAGAAGCGGCGCGAGCACCCGCTGATCGACATGCGGATGTTCTCGCGGGCCGCCTTCTCCACCTCGGTCGCCTGCATCGTGCTCGCCATGCTCGCGCTGGTCGGGCTGGAGCTGATCGCCGTCCAGTACCTCCAGCTGGTGCTGCACCTCAGCCCGCTGGAGACCGGCCTGCGGCTGCTGCCGCTGACCTTCGCGGCCATGGCCGCGGGCGCCACCGGCTCCTACACCCTGTCGCGGGTCGGGCCGCGCACCATGGTGTCGCTGGGCTTCCTGCTGACGGCCTTCGCCGTGCTGCTGCTGACGCTGATGGGCCAGCAGGACCGGCCGGTCCTGCTGACCGTCGGCTTCATCCTGCTCGGATTCGGACTGCAGACCACGCTGTTCGCCGCGTACGAGTCGATGCTGAGCGAGGCCCCGGCCGAGACCGCGGGCGGGGCGGCCTCGATCGGCGAGACCTCCTACCAGCTGGGCGCGGGCATCGGCATCGCGCTGCTGGGCAGCGTGATGAACGCGGCGTACCGGCCGGGGCTCGCCTCGGTGCCGGGGGTCTCGGCGGCGGAGTCGGCGGGCGCCGCGAACTCGCTGGGCGAGGCGTACCAGATCGCCTCGGGCCTCGGCGGTCCGGCGGGAGCCGCCCTGTACGCGGCGGCCCGGCACTCCTTCGTGCACGGGCTGCACGTGACGCTGCTGGTGAGCGCGGCGCTGCTGTTCGCGGGCGCCGTGATGGCGCTGAAGCTGCCGCGGGTGATGGACTGCGGGGCGGCCGAGGAGGCCGAGCCGGTGCGCTTGCCCGCGCAGGCGAAGGGCGAGCCGCGGCCGACCCCGGTCGAGCAGGCGGGCTGAAAGACGGGGCTGGATTTGCGGGGCGCGGGCCAATAGCGTCGGCCGGGCGCAAAACTTGCGCCGCCAGGTTCCTGCTCAGGCCGCCGGGAGGCCCCGTGTCCTTCGTTCCCACCGATCCGCTCGGGCTCGACGAGCTCCTCGGGCCCGAGGACCTCGCCGTCCGGGACACCGTCCGTACCTGGGCCGCCGACCGGGTGCTGCCGAACATCGCCCAGTGGTACGAGAGCGGCGAGCTGCCCGCGATCCGTGAGCTGGCCCGGGAGCTCGGTGCCATCGGGGCGCTCGGTATGTCCCTGGAGGGCTACGGGTGCGCCGGCGCCAGCGCCGTGCAGTACGGCCTCGCCTGCCTGGAGCTGGAGGCCGCCGACTCCGGCATCCGCTCGCTGGTCTCCGTACAGGGGTCGCTGGCCATGTACGCGATCTGGAAGTACGGCTCCGAGGAGCAGAAGCAGCGCTGGCTGCCCGGCATGGCCGCGGGCGAGCTGATCGGCTGCTTCGGGCTGACCGAGCCCGACGTGGGCTCCGACCCCGCGGCGATGCGGACCCACGCCAAGCGCGACGGCACGGACTGGATCCTCAACGGCCGCAAGATGTGGATCACCAACGGCTCCGTCGCCGCGGTGGCCGTGGTGTGGGCGCAGACCGACGACGGGATCCGCGGCTTCGCCGTGCCCACCGACACGCCCGGCTTCTCCGCGCCGGAGATCAAGCACAAGTGGTCGCTGCGGGCCAGCGTCACCAGCGAACTGGTCATGGACGACGTACGGCTGCCCGCCGACGCGGTGCTGCCGCTCGTCACCGGGCTCAAGGGGCCGCTCGGCTGTCTCAGCCACGCGCGGTACGGGATCATCTGGGGATCCATGGGCGCGGCGCGGGCCAGTTTCGAGGCCGCGCTCGACTACGCGAGGACGCGGGAGCAGTTCGGCAAGCCGATCGGCGGCTTCCAGCTCACCCAGGCCAAGCTGGCGGACATGGCCCTCGAACTCCACAAGGGCATCCTGCTCGCCCACCACCTGGGCCGGCGGATGGACGCGGGCACCCTGCGGCCGGAGCAGATCAGTTTCGGCAAGCTCAACAACGTCCGCGAGGCCATCGAGATCTGCCGCACCGCGCGGACCATCCTCGGCGCCAACGGGATCTCGCTCGAATACCCCGTCATGCGGCACGCCACCAACCTCGAATCGGTGCTCACCTACGAGGGCACCGTCGAGATGCACCAGTTGGTGCTGGGCAAGGCGCTCACCGGGCTGGACGCCTTCCGGTGAGAGCCCTGCTCAGCTCTGGTTGAAGAAGTCGCGCGAGCGGCCGCCGGGCTCGCCGCTCACGATCTGGGTGTCGGCCGGGGTCAGCAGGAAGACCCTGGTCGCCACCCGCTCGATCGAACCGCGCAGACCGAAGGTCAGTCCCGCCGCGAAGTCGACGACGCGCTTCGCGTCGGTCGGGTCCATCGACGACAGGTTCACGATCACCGGGACCCCGTCGCGGAACAGCTCGCCGATGCCGCGCGCGTCACGGAATCCGTCCGGGGTGACCGTCGCGATCCGGCGGCCGTGCTCCACTGCCGACTCGGAGGCCACCTTGACGCGGGGGTCGGTCACCCACTGGTCACCGGGGCCCGCGACGGAACCGTGGGCGGCCTCCGCGTAGTCGTCGTCGTAGTAGCGCTCGTCGTCGCTGTCCTCCACGAGACCCAGCCAGGCACTCGCCTTGCGCACCGAACCCATGGACTGCCTCCTTTCACCGCGGTCAGTCTGTCTTCTCTCCGCTGCCCCTATGCTCGTCCATGATGCTGACAACGCGCCAAGTGGATAGTCGCCGCGCAGGGGTTTCGTGACGGTACTGGTGCAGAACATCCGTTGCACGGTCAAGGATCCCGGTCGCTACCGCTGCTGACTGAGTGAAAATACGACCGCCGCCGCCGTACGGGTGGGCGACGGGGACGTACGGGTGAAAGACGCGGGTCGATACGATGCCCGGCAGGCACGCGTACGACACACGGGGGAAGCAGCTTGTTCGGCATAGTCAGACCTTGCACGCACCGGCTCGGGGAGCGGTTCAAGGCGGAGTGGATGGCCCATCTGTGCGGGCTGTGCCTGGCACTTCGGGGAGACCACGGGCAGTTCGCCCGGATCGTCACGAACTATGACGGGCTCCTCGTCTCCGTTCTGACGGAGGCTCAGTCGGGACCCGCGCCCGGCTCCCGGCGCACCGCCGGTCCCTGCCCGCTGCGCGGGATGCGCACGGCAGCCGTCGCCAAGGGCGAGGGCGCCCGGCTCGCGGCCGCCGTCTCGCTGGTCCTGGCCTCCGCCAAGGTGCGCGACCACGTGGCCGACCGGGACGGGCTGTTGGCCCGCGCCCCGATCGCCGCCGCCGCGCGCAGGGTGGCCCGCGGCTGGGACCGGGCCGGTGCGCGCACCGGCGCCTCGCTCGGCTTCGACACCGCGGTGCTCGTGGACGCGGTGGACCGGCAGGCGGGCATCGAGATCCTGGCCGGCCCCGGCACTCCCGTGCTCGTGGTCACCGAGCCGACGGAGACCGCGACGGCCGCCGCGTTCGCGCATACCGCGCAGCTGGCCGGACGGCCGGGCAACGCCCCCGCACTGGCCGAGGCCGGCCGGTACTTCGGGCGGCTCGCGCACCTGCTGGACGCTGTGGAGGACCAGGGCGCCGACGCCGAGGCGGGTGCCTGGAACCCGCTCACCGCCACCGGGACCTCGCTCGCCGAGGCCCGCAGGCTCTGCGACGACGCCCTGCACGGGATCAGGCTGGCGCTGGGCGAGGTCGAGTTCGCCGACGCGGGGCTCGCCCACCGGCTGCTCGTGCACGAGCTGCGCACCTCGGTGGACCGGGCCTTCGGGACCATGAGCTGCGGCCACACGGCCACCGCCTCGGCCGGGCAGGGCCCGAACCCGTACGGCTCGAACCCGTACGGCGGGAACGGCGGGAACCCCTACGGCGGGCCTCCGTACGGCGCCAACCCCTACGACCCCGACAACCCCCAGGTACCGGGCGGCCCGCCGCCCGCGAGGCCGGGCGGGTACGGCAGCGGTGGCGGGGGGCTCGGCGGCGACGGCTTCGGCGGTGGCGGAGGCGGCGGTTTCGGTGGCGGCGGCTTCGGCGGCGGTCAGCACCCGCAGCGGCCGCGCCGCGGCCTGCTGGCCGGCTGCGCGGTGGCCATCGGGCTCTTCTGCACCTGCCAGATCTGCTGCACCGAGCACGAGGGCCCCTGGTCGCGCAAGAAGCGGGACCCGTGGTGCGACGCCTGCGAGTGCTGCGACTGCTGTCGGCCGAACTCCTCGGCGACCGGAGGTTCCGAGGGCGGCTCGGGCGGCGGCGGTGGCGACGGCGGCTGCTGCGACTGCAACTGCGGCTGCTGCTGCGACTGAGCCCGCGTCAGTTCCACGCGCCCGGACGGCGTATGCGGGGATTCCCGTCCGGGTGCGCGTGGAAGGGCTGAGCGGGATGAGCGATGACGCAGACGATCCGCACGCGGCCCGGCGGACACGCCGCGGGCACGCGGCCGAGGCCGCCGGGTCCGCCCCGTACGGTCCTCCCGCGCGGGACGGCGGCCCCCGCCCGGCCGGCCACCCGGAAGGTCGAATTCCGGCCGTTCCGGGCCCCGGGTTGGGTCCGCGAAGCCCCGTCCGCCCGGCCGGGTACCGTGAACGCCGGCGCCCCGAGCCCGTGACGGGCCGGGCCGTCACGGCCGCTGCCTTCCCGCCCGCGCGGTCTTCCCTCCCGGCCGTGACCGCCCGGGCCGCCGTGATCCGGCCCGAAGGGCGTTGGACGGCACGCGCCTTCGGCCCCGTCGCCGGGTGCGCCGCAGCCCACCCGGGCGCCCGGGTGCCGGTGCCGCCGGGGGGTACCCCCGCGTCCGCGCACGACCGGGCCGGTCCGGTGGCGAACTCCGACGGGAACGCACGCCGCCCCGGCCCCGGCCGGAAGCCGCCCCTTTTCTCCGCGGCCGCCGGGCGCGGCCGGCGCCGCCTCCGCCGCGCGCAGGCCGGCATATCCGGCGCGCGGGGCGCCCTCACCCCGGAGCCCGACCGGGCTCCGAGGCGCCGCCCGACCGCGCCTTCGCGGACCCCCGCCCCCGGCCTCTCGCACCGCCCCGGAACACACCGCCCCCACGGGGAAAGGCAGCGCGTGCAGGCCGAAAGCCGCTCTTGCGACTGGTATCCGACGACAGGACACTCCCGACAGCGCTTGTCAGGGGCACGGCCAAAGTTCATGCGCCCGCCGTGCCCCCGGCTGCGCCTCACGGGCTCTGGCACCCCCACGACCGCCGGGCCCCCGACCCTCTCCAGGAGGACGAGAAGTGAGGATCAAGCGCACCACCCGTAACAGGCTGCTCGCGGTGGCCACCGGCCTGGCCGCCGCCGCAGCGCTCGCCGCCCCCACCGCGGCGAGCGCGGACCCGCAGGACGGCGGTTTCAGCGCCGACCGGCTCGCCTCCGCCGGCGCGTCCGTCCTGCGGGCCGACGTAGCGGGCACCGCCTGGCACGCCGACCCCGCCACCGGAACCCTCGTGGTCTCCGCCGACTCCACCGTCTCCGCCGCCGCCATCGCGAGAATCAAGCGCGAGGCCGGAACCGAGGCGGGGGCGCTGCGCATCGAGCGCATCCCGGGCAAGCTGACCAAGCTCGCCTCGGGCGGCGACGCCATCTACGCCAACAGCTGGCGCTGTTCGCTCGGCTTCAACGTCCGCAGCGGAAGCAACTACTACGCCCTGACCGCCGGGCACTGCACCGACGGCGCGGGCACCTGGTGGACCAACTCCGCCCGCACGAACGTCCTCGGCTCCACGACCGGATCGAGCTTCCCGAACAACGACTACGGCCTCGTCAAGTACGCCAGCAACACGCCCGTGCCGCCCGGGACCGTCGGCAGCCAGGACATCACCAGCGCCGTCAACGCCACGGTCAACATGTCCGTGACCCGGCGCGGCTCCACCACCGGCACCCACAGCGGCCGGGTCACCGGCCTCAACGCCACCGTCAACTACGGCGGCGGCGACGTCGTCTACGGCATGATCCGCACCAACGTGTGCGCCGAGCCCGGCGACAGCGGCGGCCCGCTCTACTCGGGCACCCGTGCCGTGGGCCTCACCTCCGGCGGCAGCGGCAACTGCTCCTCCGGCGGCACGACCTTCTTCCAGCCCGTGGTCGAAGCGCTCAACGCCTACGGGGTCAGCGTCTACTGACCCGTGCCCCGCGCGCCCCTGTCGGCACCCTGGACGTCCTCCCGCCTTCTGGGAGGATGTCCAGGGCGGCCGTGTCCACGGGGGAAGGTTCCTGCATGAAACGCATCGGCGTGACCGGGCACCGGTCCCTCCCGGACTCGGTGCTCGGCCATGTGGAGAGCGGCCTGCGAGCCGTACTGGGCGGCCACGAAGGGCCGCTGGAGGCCCTCTCCAGCCTCGCCGACGGAGCTGACCAGCTGTTCGCCGCCATCGCGCTCGAATGCGGCGCCGACCTCACCGTCGTGATCCCCAGCGAGGACTACGAAGCGGCCTTCGAGGGCGCCGAGGCGCTGGACCGCTACCGGCGCCTCAGGCTCCGGGCCGCCCAGGAGATCCGGATGGACTTCGCCCGCTCCACGGACGAGGCCTACTACGCCGCGGGCACCTACATCGCCGACTCCTGCGACCGGCTCGTCGCAGTCTGGGACGGCCGGCCCGCCCGCGGGCACGGCGGCACCGCCGAGATCGTGGCCTACGCCCGGGCCCTGGGCAAGCCGGTCACCGTCCTGTGGTGCGACGGCGTGACCCGGGACTGAGCCACGCCCGCCCACCCGTGCCTCAACTGCTGTGCCGGACCAGCCAGTCCGTGTGCTGCGGCGAGACGTACCGCTCGGTCTCGTACACCGACGACGGCCATTGGGACTCGGTGATGGTCGTCTGCATCACGACCATCATCGCCGCCAGGTCCTGCTCGATCAGCGTGTGCGCCTCGATCAGCGGATGGTGGCGGCGCACCTCGTTCCAGGCGATGCCGGCCGCCGCCGCCGTGCTCAGCAGCCCCGTCAGGCCCGCTCCCGGACCCGATCCGAACGCCCTCATCAGGGCGAACAGCAGCGCCAGGCAGGTCAGCAGGACGATCGTCCACGACCACAGGAGCGTCGCCCGCCGCGACACCTCCGTCCGCCGCCGGTACCAGTTGCGCTGCTCGATCAGCCGGTCCCTGACGTACGTCTCCCGCCGCGCGTGGTAGTCCCTGCCGCGCAGCCGGTGCATCGCTCCGGTGATCTCCGCGCCCTCCGGCACGGAGCCCGCCGTGCGCGGATCCTCCCAGCCCATCTTGCGCAGCTCGGCCAGGCCCGCCTCCAGCCGCGTCCGGTACGTCTCCCCGGGGTCGGCCACGTCACTGCCGAACGGCGCCCCGTGCACCGCGTACCGCCAGGCGAGCGACTTGATGAACTCCGCCGCACTGCGGTTGAGCTGCCACTGCGGGCGGGCCCGGCGCCTGGTCGCCCGCATGCCGACGGCCAGTACCCCCGCGTAACTGAGCACGCTGAGCAGCCCGAACAGGTGCAGCGAGCCGAGCTTCGGCCCCGGCGGCAGCGCGGCGGCTCCCGCGGCCGCGACGAGCAGCAGCAGCTGCATCCTCGTGGCCTGGGTGGACTCCCGCTGCCGGGAGACCGCCGCCTGGTCCGTGTGGTGGAAGAGGGCCGGCAGGTCCTCGTTTCGAAAGGTCATGCTGTCGGTCACAACGCCCCCCTCTGGTCGGGTGGCGGGCGGCGGGGGCCGCGGGCCCCCGCCGTCCTCCGTCGGATCACACGGCGAGCGGCTCCAGGTCCCGGTGGATCCGCCGCTCGTCCCGCGCGTACCGGGTCAGGCTGTGGTCCTCGCCGAGCAGCCGGGTCAGCTCGGACACCACCTCGGCGCGCAGTCTCGCCGCCTCCTCCTTGCGGCCCATCGAGTCCAGGCTGATCGCCATGTTGGAGCTGCTCGCCAGGGTCTCCGGATGGTGTGCCCCGAGCGCCTCGCGCAGCCGCAGCACGGCGAGCCGCTCCAGCTCCAGGGCTCCTTCCGGATCGCCCAGGTCCGCCCGGGCGTTGGCCAGGTTGAGGTGGGCGAAGACCGTGTGCGGGTGGTTGTCGCCGAGGACGTCCCGCATTCCCCGGATCGTCTGCCGCAGCATCGCCTCCGCCGGCTCCGCCGAGCCCGTGCCCCAGTGGAAGACCGCCAGGTTGTTCACGGCCGCCAGCGTGTACGGGTGCCGCTCGCCCGGCACCTTCATGTACTCGTCCACCACCTCCTGCGCCAGGTCCCGCGCCCCGCCGGGGTCCCCGGTCGCGAACAGGTCCGAGGCCAGGTTCAGTTCGCAGGAGAGCAGGTCCGGGTTGACCGAGGTGTACTTGGCCCGGTAGCGGGCCCGGGTGGCCGTGGTCAGCCGCAGCGCGTCCTCCAGCTGGCCGGCCCTGCGCAGCGACACCGCCAGGTTCTTCGCGGCCGACAGGGTGCCGGGGAACGCCCGCCCCAGCGTCCGCTTGTAGATCTCGTACGTCCGGCTGAGCAGCTGCACCGAGTCCTCGTACCGGCCCACCTCGCGCAGGTCGCGGGCGAGGTTCTGCGCGGACGACAGGGTGTACGGGTGCTCCGGGCCGAGCACCTCCGTGCGCAGGTCGTACACCTCCTGGTCGATCTCACGGGCTCTGGTGTACTGGCCCACCAGCCGCAGGTTCAGCGCCAGGTTGTTCGCGGCCGCCAGGGTGCGCGGGTGCGCCTCGTGGAAGATCTGGCTGAACCCCTCGTGGGCGTCGGTCGCCAGCTCCATCGCCTGCCCGTACTGGCCCAGCGCGCCCAGAGTGTTGGCCAGGCCGCTCATGGTCATGTACGTGTGCGGGTGCGAGGGTCCGAGCACCGCCCGCTGCCGCTCCAGCGTGACCTCGTCCAGCTCCTTCGCCTCCACGAACCGGCCCTGCGAACGCAGGATGTTCGACAGGTGGAAGCGCAGGTACAGGTACTGCAGGTCGTCGTTGCCCAGCATCTCCTTCCAGGCCTCGCGCAGTTCCTCGCCGAGCTGGTAGGCGGCCTTGAAGTCGCCGCGCTTCCACAGGTAGCGGACCCGGTCGATCAGGAGCCGGCGCGTCTCCGGCTCCTTGCAGTACCGGGCCTCGGCCGGGGTGAGGTGCGACCAGATGGTGTTGAACCGCGGCCACGTCTCCGGGTTGTCGATCGGCTCGTCGTCGTCCGGCCGGGCGCCGGCCAGGATCCGGTGGACGGCGTGCCGGGCCTCCCGCTGGTCCTCCTCCGGCATCTGCGACCGGATGACGGCCTGCACCAGCCGGTGCACCTGGATGCTGTTGCTGACCTGGTCGACCTTGGCCAGCGCGAACCGGCCGATCTCCCGGATCACCCGGCCCAGCACCAGCTTCTCCTGGAGCGAGGCGTCGTACGGCTTGAGGGCGTCGATCATCTCCTTGCTGTACAGCAGGTTCGCCGAGATCGGCTCGGGAGCCAGGAAGGCGCACAGCTGGAGCAGCCGCACGGCGGCCGGCGAACGGGACTGGAGCCGCTCTATGGAGATGTTCCAGGTGGCGGCCACCGGCTCCGGATATCCGGGCGGCTGGTTCAGGCCCAGGACGCTCGCCGCCTGCTGGGCCAGCTGCTCGATGTAGGCGGCCACCGGGGTCGCGGTCTCCGCGATCCAGGCGCCCGCCTGCTCGACGGCCAGCGGCAGGTCGCCCACCGCGACCGCCACCTGCTCGGCGTCCTCCTTGGTGAGCCCGGGGGCCCGGCGCTGGAGGTGCTCGATGGACTCCTCACGCAGGAACACGTCCACCGGCAGCGCGTCGCCGTACTGCGACCAGGACTGGTTGCGGGAGGTCACCAGCACGTGCCCCGGACCGCCCGGCGGGAAGAACCGCTTGAGGGTCTCGGGATCGTCCGCGTTGTCGAAGACCAGCAGCCAGCGGGAGGACGGCACCCCGCGCCGCAGCAGGTCGATCGCCTCCTGGGAGGCGGCCGCCATGTCCTCGCCGGTCTGCGCGCCCAGCCGTACGGCCAGCTCCGCCAGCGCGGCGACCACGTCGTCGGTCTGTTCCGAGGAGATCCACCACACCAGGTCGTAGTCGGCCATGAACCGGTGCACGTACTCCAGCGCCACCTGCGTCTTGCCGACGCCGCCGAGGCCGAACAGGGTCTGCGGCTGCGGGAGCACCACGGCCATGCCGCCGCCGAGCTGGTCGCGCATCCGCTCCAGCACGATGCTGCGGCCGGTGAACCCGGGGTTGCGGGGCGGGGCGTTCCAGATCTTCGGAACGGTCCCCGGGAAGCGGGGACCGGGCTGGGAGGCGCTCGCCACGCTGTCGGGCAGGGCCATGGGCCGCTCCACCGCGCGCAGCAGGGCGGCGGTGGCGTGCACCTCGTCGAGCCGGAAGAGGTCCACCGGGTTGCGGTCGATGTACGGCGTGGACAGCCGTACGTCGCCCACCCGCAGCGGTACCAGCTGGCGCCGGCCCCCGGTCGGGTCCTCGGCGGCCGCCCGCTCCCACACGTCCACGGCCCGGGCCGACTTCAGGTAGGCCGTGGAGAGCAGCACCACCGTGCGGGCGGCGGTGTCGATGCTGATGCCCGTGCCGCCGCCGAGCGTGTCCCCGGCGGAGCCCGGGCCGGCCGCCGCCGGCGGCCGCTCGGCCGAGACGTCCTTGGGCACCACCCGGAAGCCGGCCCGGGTCAGCACCGACTCGATCCAGTCGGCCCACATCCGGTTCTCGGCGACATAGGACAGGAACAGGTCGGCCGGCAGCGCCGGACGGCGCCGCGTGAAGGCGTCCCTGATGCGCAGGCGGACCTCCTCGCCGATGGCCGGCATGGAAGTGATCCCGCCCTCGGTGACCACTGCGGTCAGCCGCTCGAACGCCGAGAGCAGGGAGTTGGTCAGCCCGGCCTCGTCGCCGAAGGTGGCCAGCGTCTCCTCGTAGGCGTAGTACGGCCGGTACGGGATCTCCACCGCACCCCAGTAGGAGGTCAGCTCGTCCCCGACCAGGCCGCCCGGGAACCGGTCGAACTTGATCCGGGCCAGCGCCCGGCCCGCGTCGGCCTTCTCCTTCTCGCCCTCGTCGATCCGCATCGGGACCGGGTAGATCTTGATGCCGCGGTCGTTGAACCGCTCGTCGATCTGGCGGGCCACGGACGCGGCGCCGTCGATGGACTGGTCGGACAGGGTGAAGCAGTCCACGAGGATGTCCGGGAGGTGCACGGTGCAGATGTCCGCGATGTCGGACAGGCCGGTGCGGCTGTCGATCAGGACGTAGTCGTAGTTCCGCTTCATGTCGGCGCGTAAGGCGTCGAAGAACAGGCCGCCGCCGAGACGGTCGTAGAAGTTGTCCCAGTCGAAGGTGGACACCGTCGCGGAGTACTCGCGGTTCTGCCGGCCCGCCGAGACGAAGTCCAGGGTGCCGCCGTCGGGGAACTCCCAGCCCAGGGTCTCCGGGGTGAGCGAGACCGCGTGCGGCTGTATCCGCGCGTAGTCCTTGTGCCAGTCGTCGGCGCGCGCCACCGGACTGGTGGCGGCCCACGCGTACTCGCTGATCAGGTCGATGACCCCGGTGGTGGCCCCGAGCGTGGACGGGTCCAGGAACGGGTGGAAGAAGCGGTGCAGGCCCGGGGCCTCCAGGTCCCAGTCCACCGCCAGGACCCGCTTGCCGTTGGCCGCCAGGATCCAGGCGGTGTTGGCCAGCGCCATGGTGCGGCCCGTGCCGCCCTTGTACGAGTAGAAGGTGACGATGCGCCCGTCACGGCCGTCCCTGGTGTCACGACTCGCTGTCATCCGCGTCCCCCCGGTCGGTGTCGTTGCTGTCGTTGCCGTCGTTGTGGCCGCCGAACGTGTCGGGCGGGAAGGGCGCCCGCGGCGGGGCCGGAGGCCCGCTCATCCCCATCGGCCCGAGCAGCCGCGGGCGTTCGGTGTGGGTGTTGCCGGCCGGCAGGTACACCTGGGCGTGTCTGAGGAACTGCTGCGCCGCGGCCTCGACCACCTGCGGCAGGATCTGTCCGAGGGTCTCCATGTTGGCCACCCCGTTGGCGGCGGCCCGGCAGGCGGCCCGGCCCTGGCCCATCTTGACGGGAAGGGTCTCCTCCAGCCGCCGCGCCAGCTCGATCTCCTTCGCGCGGCTCTGGTGGTCGTAGCGGTTCCACGGCACCACGACGTTGACCCACGGGCGGGACTCCTGGTCGAAGGCGGCCAGTCGCTGGCGGCGGTGCTCGTCCTCCACCACCCAGCGGTCGACGATCAGGATCTCCGGCCGGGTCGGCGGCTGCTTGCTGTCGTAGTGCCCGGCCTCGTCGTCGAAGGAGCCGATGCTGGTCTGGTAGTTGAGGTTCTTGACCAGGTCCTCGGCGACGTAGGCGATGGGCCGCTGGGCCACCGGGTGGTACGGGTTCCACTCCAGCGCGTTGTCCCCGTAGTACTCGGGGCTGCGCCCGTCCGGCAGGTCGTGCCGGGAGGCGGCGGCCACGGTCACGTGCAGGGTGCGGGCGGGGCTGCTGCCCGTGGGGCCGAAGGCGCTCGGCACCCCGCGGTAGTCCAGCGGGCGGACGGGTTCGAGGCGGACGGTCTCGGCGACCCGGACGATGCGCTTGGCGAGCTCGTACACCGCCCGCTCGTACTGCTCGGCGTAACCGCGCAGTTTGATCAGCCCGTACAGCCCGTCGGTGACGTAGCGCTCGCCGAAGGTGTTGTGGTTGAACTGCAACCGCTCCGCGGGTCCGGGCAGTTGCGATGGCGGGACCGGCACCCATAACGCGGGCACGATGGCCTCGGCCGGCTGGTTGCTCAGGGCCCCCTGGTGGATCGCCCGCTGCGCGAAGGCGTACCACTCCTTGCCGCACATCTCACTGGCGAAGTACCGCGGTGAGAACAACGGGACGAAGACCCGGCAGGTGGCGAGCGCCGCCCCGAGCCGCTCCGACCAGCCCTCGCCGCTGCGTATCTCCCGGTCCATGAAGCCGGCCTCGGCTCCGGCGGGCAGATCCGTCAGCGCCATGACATGACTGCAGAGATCGCGGAACAGGCGCTCCACCCACATGTCGGGATCGGGCCCCCCGGCCCCGAACCTCGGTGTATGCGCATAACTGAGAAAAAAATACGGCTGCACTGATGCGGGCACACGCCCCCCGTCCCGAAGATGCGAGCGAAGAAACATCATTCCGGAGCTGCTTCGCCACATCCCCTCATCGTTCAGTCAATCAACATCGGTTTTCGGTCATCCACTCAAGGGCGTGGTCGACGGCTTCCGGGACGGAGAAGAGCATGGTCGACGCCCCTCCGACCCGCCCCCTGCGCACCCGCGAATCCGGAAACGCCCTGCCGATCTCCGCGAAATCGCCGTCATCCAGCGTGACGTCCTCGTATGCGGTCCACTCCCCCTCCTGGCGGGACCCCTGGTGCCCCTCCGGAAGGTTCACCTTCACCACACACTCGTACATGCGCAAGGGGGGCTTCGGAATTCGATACTCCGCGAGATGGAAAGCGGTGCAGACGGAAAACCCCACATTGATCATGAGTACCTGTCCGCCCTCCCAGCACAGCTTTCCCAGGGGCGACTCCTCACCCAGGTGGCTTTCGAGGCGGTGCCCGCTGCAGAGCCGCTCCGCGTCCGCGCCGAGCGCGGCGAAGGAGGTCTGCGGATGGGAGCTGCGCGCGGCGCCCGGCGCGGTGCGGACGGCCTCCGCCAGGGAGCCCATGCCCTGGCTGGGGGTGCTCGCCGGGTCGAAGGCGGGCATCCGGTCGCGGAAGGCCCGCACCTCGGCCTCGTCCATACCGGCGATCCGCTCCAGATGGGCGCTGGAGGTCCTGGAGTTCTCCGGGGTGAACGCGGGCACCACCAGGGTGCCGCGCGGGCCCAGGACGCCCGTCAGGGCGTCGCGCAGCTGCTCCGCGCGCAGCCCGGTCCCGCGCAGGGAGGCGTGCACCATGAGCCGCATCCCCGGCCGTACGCCGAGCAACCGCAGCTGCACCGCGAGCTGGAGGGTGCCGGCGGCGCGGCGGCCCCGGCCCGGGCCCGCCGGTGAAGGGGCCGGGGCGGGGGAGTGGGAGTGGGCGCTCACGCGTCGACCGCCTTCAGTTCGTAGCGCAGCTCCGCCACCAGCCGCTTGCCGGTGACCGTCAGCTCGGCCGCGGCCGAGAGCCGCTCCAGGGCCTCGTGGATGCGGTCCGAGCCGCCCGGCTCGGGGCCCGCCGTCGCCCGCCGGTACGCCTCCACCGCCACCCGCTCGTGCACGTCGGCCAGCAGCCGCGACACGGGCACCGGGCGGGACCGCCACGGCGACCGGTGCTGCCACTCCCCGTCCAGCGCGTACAGGTCGGTCACCTCGGTCAGGGCCCGCAGCCGGGTCCGCCGCCGCCCGGTCAGCAGCGCGAGCGCGGTCTCCCGAACGCCCGCCGCGTACGGCACCCCGAGCGCCCCCGGGCCGTGCCGGCCCGCCTCGCCCCAGCCGCCGGCCCGCGGGCCGCCCGCGAGCGGGGTCAGCGTGGTCAGCCCGGTCGCCGCCGCCCGGGCGAACCCGGGCACCGCCTTGTGCAGCAGCGCCCAGGCCCGGTCGAGCCGGCCCCGCCACTCCTCGGTCTCGCCGGAGCCGAGCCGGAGCCTGGGCGGGCGGGGGAAGCAGTTGCGGTACGGGTCGAGGTCCTCCAGCGCCACCGGCGCCGCGTCCGGGCCGGGCGACCAGGTGCGTACGGGCTGCCAGCGGGCGTCGCCCGCCGCCGGCCCGAAGCGGTGCTCGGAGCGGCCGTCCCGGGCGACGTAGCCGTCGTCGGTGACGTGCAGGGAGGCCCGGCCCTCCGTACCCGGCTCCCCGAGCCGCAGCAGTCCGAGCGTCGGCAGGTACACCTCACCGTCCCGGTAGGCCACCTCGGCCGGCAGGTCCAGCCCGCCGCGCAGCACGGCCGCGGCGGCCAGCGCGGTGAGCCTGCGGGCCGCCTCCGCACCCCCGGGCAGGCCTTCGCGCGCGGCGTCCAGGGCGGCCAGCACCCAGGTCCGGGTGAACGGGTGGTCCAGTACGGCGTCCAGAGCGTCGGCGCCCGCCTGCCCGGCCCGCTCCACGGCGGCCACCAGCTCCCAGGCGTGCGCCCAGTCGGGGTCGCCGGCCAGGTCCGCGTTCAGCCGGGCCAGCAGGATCCGGGTCAGCTCCTCCTGGGAGCGGGCCAGTTCGGCCGGGTCGGACAGCTGTGGAGCGGTCTCCCGGGACGCCGTGCGGCCCTCGACCCCGTCCACCAGTTCGCGCAGGTCGGTGCAGTACACGGAGGGGTTGTCGAAGCCGTTGCGGTCTCGGTAGCGGTGGGTGTAGAGCCCGCCCCCGCACGAGCGTACGACGGGGCAGCGGCGGCACGAGTCGCTGACGCCGGCCAGGCCCAGCTGCCGGGCGCGGACCCCGGGATGGGCGGCGACCCGGTCGAATGCGTGGTCGAAGACGTTGAACCCGGTGGCCGCCGCCCCCTCGAAGGCGCTCTTGAGGGAGTCCACCTGCTCCAGGGTGCCGTCGGTCTCGACGACGACGAGGTCGGTGGGCGCGAGGCCGAGCGATTCGGTGAGGCTGGGTCCGCCGCGCAGCGTGGACAGGACGGACTCGAAGAGCCGTACGGGTACCGGGCGGCCCAGCCGCTCCCAGTGGTCGAAGATCCTCAGGAGCCAGCGGGCGTACGCGTCCGGGGCGTCGTCGGGCCGGACGGGCGGCGTCTCCCAGGTGGCGTGCGGGAGGAGGAAGTCCACGCGCGGGGGCTCTAGTTCGACGAGGGCGTCGAGCACGGCGACGGGGTCGTTGGCCACGTCCACGGTGCAGAGCAGACCCTGGTAGAGGTGGCGGTAGGGCGCGGAGCGCAGCAGCGCGACGGCCGCGAGGACCAGCGGATGGCTCGTACGGCCGTCCGCGAAGCGGCGGTGGCGGTCGTTGGCGGCGCGGTCCCCGTCGAGGGAGATGCCGACCCGGACGCCGAACTCGGCGAAGAGGTCGAGGTAACGCGTGCTGAGCTGGAGCCCGTTGGTGTGGATCCGCAGGTCGAGGGTGGCGATCCCGGTGAGCGCCCGGCTGAACTCCTCGCAGACGAGTCGGAGCCGGGCCGTGCCCGCCAACAGGGGTTCCCCTCCGTGGAGAATCACCGTGACGGAGGGGAGTGCATGGTCACGGGCATGTTCGGCGAGCCTGGACGCGGTCTGTGAAATAACCTCGGGGGAGATCACTTTCGGCCGGGCTCGCCAGCTCTGATCTGCATGTTCGTAGACGTAGCAATGATCACAAGCAAGATCGCATCTGCTGTGAACTTTCAGGACGATCTCGCGAAATGCGATCAGGCCGGTCATTCCGCCAGTCTAGAGCTCTCGCTCCGCCTCAGAGTGCGGAGTTGAAGATCGGTGCCTGAACCGGACGGCCGGATTCAGTCGGGAGCACGCGACCGAGCGTCGCGGCCGCGGACGCGGTTTCGACGTCGATCTTGGTGAGGGGGACCCGGCGGGCCTTGACCGTGCTGGTCGCGGGGGTTGCGGAAGTGTTCACGACACCGTCCTCGGGGAAGCCATATGGAATGGGCATGTGAATGACAACAGCGACGCGCTGCCGTCAAGCGTGGACTTTACTCGGCCACACCCCATTGGCAACCGAGACATGACGCCTGGTCAACCGTTCTATAGCGAGCGCGGCGTATTTCCCGAGGTGGCTTATTCGGCCGTTCGCCGGACGGCAAGATCCATTTCTCCCGGCGTCGCCCCGGACGCGCTGCCGGGGCCGCGCCGGGGGCGGTCCAGGGGCGGCCGGGGGACGGTCCGGCCGGACGGGACGGCCGCTGCCCCGGAGACCGGCCCGCGCCCCTGGCCGGGATGCTCTCCGACGCTCGCCGAGGGGGCTCCGGGAGCCTGAACGGCCGCTACGCGGGCTGCTGTTCGCTGAGCGGCGGCGTCGGGAGGTCGCGCAGCAGCCAGTTCAGCACGTCGGGCAGCGCGCGCAGGGCCGCGAAGTGGGCGGCGGCCGGCTCGATCGTGGTGGTGGCCCCCGGGATCCGGCGCGCGAGCCAGCGGGAGTGGCCCACGGGGGAGAACACGTCGAGCTCCCCGTGCCAGATCAGCACCGGGCAGCGGATGTCGGCCGGGTCGAAGCCCCAGGGGCGGCTGAAGGCGAGGACGTCGTCGATCCAGCCGTAGGCCGAATGGCGCAGCCCCTCGCGGTAGTTCCGCAGCAGCATCGACCGCAGCCCGGCGTCCGAGACGATCATGCGGTCGTTGGCGGTCAGTTCCCGGCGCAGCTCGTCCAGCAGCCGCCCCGGGTCCTTGCGGATGCCGGCGGCGCGCGGGATCAGCCGGGCGGCCAGTTCCTCGGGGTCGGTGGAGGCGGTGGTGTACTCCCGGACGTTCGACGCGGCCATTCCGGCGAACCAGTCCAGGTCCTCCGCGTCCCGGGGGGCCAGTCCGACCATCGCCGCGGTGCGGCTGACCCGATCCGGCAGCAGGGCGGCGCAGGCCAGGGCGCCGGCGGCGCCTCCGGAACGGCCCGCCACCGCGAACCTGTCCAGACCGAGGGAGTCGGCCACGGCGGCCACGTCGTGGGCCACGTCGGCGACGGTGCGGCCCGGGTGCCGGTCGGAGCCGCCGTAGCCGGGTCTGTCGTAGGCGATGAGCTGCATCCGGCGCTGGTAGAGGACCATGCCCCGGGGGGCCGGGCCCAGGCGGCTGCCGGGCATGCCGTGGAGCAGGAAGACGGGCTTGCCGTCCGGATCGCCCCAGCGCTCCACGGTCAGAGCGCGCCCGTCCGCTGTGCGCACCTGATGGCGCACGCGCTCCCTCCCTCACGATCGGTGTGGGTCGTCACGGCGATTGTGCTCGCTGGGGGAGGAGTGCGGTAGGGCGCACTTCGGGGGCAATTCTCGTGAAGGCGCCCGCAAGCGCGCGCCGCCGACCGGTGTGGCCCGGGATGCGCGAGTGCCGTGACCGCAGGGGCGGGGCCGGCTCAGAGGTGTTCGATCAGCAGGGCCGTCGCCGAGCGCGCCCGCTCCAGCGCCCGCACCCGGTCCGCGTCGCGCTGGCCCAGCACCACCCGGGTGCTCAGCCCGTCCAGCAGCGCGAGCAGCTCCGAGGCCCGGTCGGCCGTGTCCGTCGGGGCGAACCGGCCCTGCTCGACGCCCTTCGCCAGCAGCGCCCGCAGGTCCTCGTACCAGCCGGCGTCGATCTCCTCCTGGGCCGCGCGCAGGTCCTCGTTGGACGGCGTACGGGCCCACAGCTCGATCCACAGGGTCCAGCGCGGGTCGCGCGGGCCGCGCGGCAGGTACAGCTCCAGGAAGAGCTCCAGCTTGCGGGCGGCCGTGACGCGACGGCGCAGCAGGGCCGCGCGCTCGACGGCGAGCTGCTCCTCGCTCCAGCGCAGCGCCTCCAGCAGCAGCCGGTCCTTGCTGCCGAAGTAGTACAGGATGTGGCCGCCGCTGGTGCCGAGCCGGTCGGCGAGCTTGGACATGGTCAGCGCCGCGAGCCCGTCCTCGGCGATCGCCGCCATGGCCTCTTCCAGCATCCGCTCCTGGGCGACCTGCCCGTCGCGCCGCCGTGCCGCTCCTGCCACCGCTGCCGCCTCCCGATCTTCGTGGGCCGACCTTATCCCGGACAGGGTCTTGACGGGGGTCCGGTCCACCCTTCATCTTGAATGCCATTCAAGAACTTAGAACGCCATTCAAGATCAAGGGTGCGTGCAGCGATGAGTGACGAGATCTTCAGAGTCGAGACGCGCGGCATCGATCCGATCCCGGACAGCGAGCGGCACGGCAGGGCGCGCGACCTCTTCTGGCTCTGGTTCGGCTCCAACCTGACCTTCACCTACGTGATCAACGGAGCCCTGGCCGTCGCCTTCGGCCTCACCTTCTGGCAGGCCACCGCCGTGGTCGTGGTCAGCGGACTGGCCTTCTTCGCCATCAGCGCCGCCGGACTGTCCGGCATCCGCACCGGCACCGCCACCCTGGTCATCTCCCGGGCCGCCTTCGGCGTCCGCGGCAACCTGCCCGCCGGAGTCCTCAACTGGCTCGTCGGCATCGGCTACACCATCCTCAACACCGTCGTCGGCACCCTCGCCCTCGAGGTCTTCCTCGAAGAACTGGGCCTCCTGCACGGCACCCCGGCCCGGGCCGCCGCCCTCTTCGCCACCCTCGCCCTGACCTTCGTCGTCGCCATGTGGGGTCACGCCACCGTCCAGTTCGCCGAACGCTGGATGGCCTACGTCCTCGCCGTCGGCTTCGCCGCCCTGCTCGCCTTCCTGCTGCCCGGCGCCGACACCGCCGCCCCCGCGACCGGCGTGCCCGGCGCCTCCGGCTGGAGCCTGGCCTTCGTGATCATGCTGGCCGCCCCCTTCTCGTACCTGCCGATGCCCGCCGACTACACCCGCTACCTGCCCCGCACCACCTCGCTGAAGTCGATCACCTGGTACGGCGCCCTCGGCGGCTTCCTCTCCTCCGTCGCCCTCGGCATCGCGGGCGTCGCCGCGGCCACCCGCACCGACATGACCGACGCCGTCGCCGGCACCGAGAGCCTGCTGCCCGGCTGGTTCCAGCCCGTCTTCCTGGCCCTGGTCCTCGGCGGCTCCGTCACCAACTCGATCATCACCCTCTACTCCTCCAGCCTGAACCTCCAGGTCCTCGGCATCCCGTGGAGCCGCTCCCGGGCCATCGTCGTCAGCGCCGCCATCACCGGCCTCGGCTCCCTCGCCGCGCTCTTCCTCACCGACTTCACGAGCGCGCTGACCTCCTTCCTCTCCCTCCTGATCATCGTGTTCGCGCCCTGGGGCGGGGTCTTCCTCGCCGACATGCTGCTGCGCCGCTGCCGCTACGACGGCCACGCCCTGCACACCACCGGCCCCGACGGCGCCTACTGGTACCGCTCCGGCTACCACCCGGCCGGCCTGGCCGCACTCCTCGCCGGCATCACCTTCGCCGCCCTGACCTGCGACTCCGAGCTGTGGACCGGCCCGCTCGTGGCACCCCTCGGCGGCGCCGACCTCACCCTGCTCGGCGCGGTCGTCTCCGGCCTCGTCTACACGGCGCTGTACCGCAGGACCCCCAGATCCGCCGCCGTCCCGGCCGCCGCCTGACCCCTCCCACCACCGCAACAGGAGCACCACCCATGAACCACCCCGCCGACCTGCTGCTCACCGGCGCCCGCATCCACACCGTGGACCCGGACCTGCCCGAGGCAGAGGCCCTCGCCGTGCGCGACGGCCGCATCGTGTGGATCGGCCCCGACGACGAGGCCGCCGCCTGGGCCGGACCGGACACCGAACGCATCGACGCCGCCGGCCGCCTCGTGCTCCCCGGCTTCATCGACGCGCACAACCACGTCCGCCTCGGCTCGGACGACGCCTGTGTCCAGCTCGCCGGCGTGACGACCCTGGAGGGCATCCACGAGCGGATCCTCGCCCGGCGGGAGGCCGACCCGGACGCCGAGTGGATCGAGGCCGAGGCCTTCGACTACTCCGCGATCCCCGACGGGCGGATGCCGTGCGCCGCGGACCTCGACCCCGTCACCGGGGACACCCCGGCGATCGTGCTCTCGTACGACGTGCACACGGCCTGGCTCAACACGGCCGCCATGCACCGGCTCGGCGTCACCCGGGACCGCACCGACCTCCCCTTCGGCACGGCGGCCCTGGACCCCGACACCGGCGAACCCACCGGATTCGTCAAGGACTTCGCCGTCAAGGGCCTCTCCCGCGAAGGCCACCGGGCCCTGCGCCACCTCGGCGTCCCGTGGGCCTCCCCTGACCGGCAGTACGGCCGGCTCGCCAAGAGCCTCGACGACGCCATCGGCTACGGCATCACCACCGTCGTGGAACCGCAGAACTCCCTCGACGACCTCGCCCTCTACGAGCGGGCCAGGGCGGAGGGCCGCCTGCGCTCGCGGATCGTCGCCGCCCTCTTCCACCCGCGCGGCACCACGCCGCAGGACCTCGACGACTTCGAGGCGGCCGCCCGTTCCTACTCGGGGGACCGGCTGCGCGTCGGCCCCCTCAAGCTCTACATCGACGACGTCGTGGAACCGCGCACGGCCGCGCTGCTGGAGCCGTACACCGGATGCGGCGCGCACCGCGGCGAGACCTTCTACCCGGCCGAGGAGTTCGCGGAACTGCTGGCCGGCCTGGACGCGCGCGGCTTCCAGTGCTTCGTGCACGCCACCGGCGACCGGGGCATCCGCACCGTCCTGGACGCCGTCGAGCACGCGCGGGCGGTGAACGGCCCGCGCGACGCCCGCCACCAGGTGGTCCACGTGGAGTGCCTGGATCCGGCGGACGTACCGCGCTTCGAGGAGCTCGGCGTGGTCGCCTGCATGCAGCCCAGGCACTGCGCGCCGGAGATCGCCGGTCCGGGCAAGGACTGGGCGGAGAACGTCGGCGAGGACCGCTGGCACAAGGCCTGGCCCATGCGCAGCCTGCACGAGGCGGGAGCGGTACTGGCGTTCTCCAGCGACTGGAACGTGGCGGAGATGGACCCGATGATCGGCATCTACACGGCCGTGACGCGCCGCTCGCTCTCCGGCGACGGCCCGGCCTGGCAGCCGGCCGAGACGGTCGACGTCGCCACCGCCGTGCACGGCTACACGATGGGCTCCGCCCACGCCAACTTCCTGGAGCAGGAACGCGGTTCGCTGACCGTGGGCAAGGCGGCGGACTTCGTGGTCCTGTCCCGCGACATCCTCGCCGTCCCGGTGGACGAGATCCCGGGCACGGTGGCCGAAACCGTGGTGGTGGCGGGCGAGATCGTCCACCGGGCGCCCTGACGCCCGGTTCGGCTGCGGCCGGTGTTCCCGGAGCTCCGCCCCAGACCCCGCGCATCAACATCCCCCGGCCACCGCTGGGAGGCCCCTGGGCGGGGCTCGGTGGTGCGGGGCGGTGCCCCGCCGGAGTGTCTCCTCGGCGGCACCGCGGACCGCCCGCACCGAGCCCGGATCCCCGGTCCGCAGGGAAGCGGGCGGGTGACCGGGCGGGGGTTCAGCGCTTGGGCCAGTACCAGAGGGGCTCGTCGAGGGGACCCTCACGGCCGGCCACCTCGGTCCGGCCGAAATCCTTGACCAGCTCGACCGTGCGCAGGTCCACCCGGTGCCGGCGGGTGCCGGCCGCCAAGGCCTCGGCCAAGGGCTCCGCGTGGGTGACGACCACCGTCTGGGTGTCCCGGGCGGCGGTCAGGATCAGGTCCGCGAGCGGGGCCAGCAGGTCCGGGTGGAGGCTGGTCTCCGGCTCGTTGAGGACCATCAGCGCCGGCGGGCGCGGGGTCAGCAGGGCCGCCGTCCAGAGCAGGTAGCGCAGGGTCCCGTCGGACAGCTCGGCCGCGCCCAGCGGACGCAGCAGGCCGTGCTGGTGCAGCTCCAGCGCGAAGCGGCCGTCCTGTTCGGTGACGGAGATCCGGCTGCCGGGGAAGGCCGCGGACACCGCCTCGTCCAGCGCCGCCCCGTCCCCGGTCTCGCGGATCGTCTGGAGCGCGGCGGGCAGGTCGGAGCCGTCTGCGCCGAGTACCGGCGTACGGGTGCCGATCCGCGGGGTGCGGGCCGGGGCGGCGGCGTCGGTGCGGACGTGGTCGTAGAACCGCCAGGACCGCATCAGCTCGCGCAGGGCGAGGAGGTCGGGGGCCAGCTGGGGGTCGGCGAGCTCGCTGAGCATGGAGTCGTAGGGGCGCAGGGCGTTCTGCGTACGGTGCCAGCCGCCGTCCGCGGTGCGGGTCCGTACGGCGGGTCCCGAACGGTCGGACAGGATCGCCGCCGGGCGCAGGACCGGCCCCGACCAGGTGCACTCGCGCTTGATCTCGGGGTCGAGGGAGAAGAGGGAGTTCGCGACCGGCACCGGGTGCCCGAAGTCCACCGCGTAGCCGAACTCGTCGCCCGCGAAGCCGAGGCGGAGGCTGACCGGTTCGGTGCGGACCGTGCCCTGGAGGGGGTGGTGCCCTTCGCGCACCGCCCGCCCCAGCTTCTCCGGGCCCGCCCACAGGGTGGAGGGGAGCCCGCCCTCCCGGGCCAGGGCGGCGATCGCGCCGCCGCGGGCGGAGTCGGCGAGGAGGCGCAGGGAGCGGTAGAGGCTGGACTTGCCCGTGCCGTTGGCTCCGGTCACGACGGTGAGCCGGCCGAGGGGGACGACCAGGTGGCGGAGGGAGCGGTAGTTCTCGACGGCGAGGGTGGTGATCACACCCCGATCATGCCGGGTCGCTGCGCGGCTCGGCGGAACGGTCTGGCTCCCGCCGGGGTTGCGGGTTTCCGCGGGGCGGCTTCGGTCCTTCGGCCCTTCGGCTCCCGCCGGGGTGGGCGGTTTCCGTGGGGCGGGATGGATGGGGTGGGGCGGTGCCGCTTGGCTCCCGCCGGGGTTGCGGGTTGTCGCGGGGCGGCTTCGGTCCTTCGGCTCTGGCTTCCGCCGGGGTGGGCGGTTTCCGTGGGGCGGGATGGATGGGGTGGGGCGGTGCCGCTTGGCTCCCGCCGGGGTTGCGGGTTGTCGCGGGGCGGCTTCGGTCCTTCGGCTCTGGCTTCCGCCGGGGTTGCGGTTTGCGTGGGGCGGGGTGGGTCGGGTGGGGCGGTGCCCCGCCGGAGTGTCTCCTCGGCTCGGCGCGTGCGGGGTGTCTCGGCGAGGCGGCCTGGGTCGCGCGCTCGTCCTGCGGGGACACTCCACCGTGTCCCCACCCCACGCCATGACTTCGCCCGGCCAAGACCACGTCTCCCGGAACCGGGCTCGTACGGCTGGAGCGGGGACGGGGAGGGGTGTCCCCGCAGGACGAGCGCGCAACCACCGGGTACAGCCGAGACATGCCCGCACGCGCCGAGCCGAGGAGACACCCCTCCGCGGCACCGCGACCCGCCCGCACGGGGAATGGACTCCGCCCGTACTGCGATGCCACGGCCCTGCCCGGATCCGCCCGCCCCCCGGGAGGGGAACGGCACCGCGACCCGCCCGCACGGGGCATGGATTCCGCCGGTACTGCGATGCCACGGCCCGGCCACACCGCGCCCGGATCCGCCCGCCCCGGGAGGGGAACGGCACCGCGCCCGGATCCCGCCGGCACTGCGATGCCACGGCCCGGCCCGGATCCGCCCGCCCCCCGCCAGGGGAACGGGCCCGCAGGGGTCAGTCGGCGGGCACCACCGGGCGGTCGTGGCGGAGGGTTGCGCAGGCCAGGGTGACCGCCGCGCCGACCAGGGCCCAGGCGGAGAGCACCAGCATCGGCCCCCCGGCGCCGTTGCCGTTGAAGTACGTGATGGAGCGCGCGGCGTACGTACCGGCGCCCGGCGGCAGGGCCGGCCCGATGGTGCTCCAGAACGGCGGCAGCAGCGGGTAGGGGTAGGCGCCGCCCGCGCTCGGGTTGCCGAGGACCACGACCAGCAGGATCGCGAGGCCGATGCCGATCACCCCCGCCAGCCCCTGGAAGGCGAGGGTGATCGCGCCCACCGCGAAGACGACCAGGGTGCCCAGCCCCCACAGGCCCATGATGCTGCCGGGCAGCGCGTCCAGGACCGGCCCGGCGATGACCGCGCCGAGCAGCCCGGTGGCGATGGCGTACACGAGCAGCGCGCCGAGCCGGATGACGGCGCGGTGCGGGTTGGCGGGCCGCGCGCCGGCGCTGATCGCGAGGATCGCGGCGCACAGGTAGCCGCCCACGCACCAGCCGATGACGAGGTAGAAGGAGCTCAGGCCGCGGCTGTCGCCCTTGGCGGCCGGGGCCACGTCGGTGACCCGCACGGTCCGTCCCTGGGCCCGTTCGGCGGCGCCCACGACCTCCTCCAGGGCCTGGGACAGCGAGGCTCCGGCGCCCGAGGCGACCAGCAGCCGGTCGGTCCGGCCGGCCGGGTCGATGATCAGCGCGCCGTCGACGTCCCGGTCCCGTACCTGCGCGAGCGCCGCGGCCTCGCCCTCGACGACACGGGGGTCGAGCGGGTCTCCGGGCAGGGCGCCGAGCTGCTGCGCGGACCGCTCGGCCACCTGCGCGGCGGGCGCGGTCACGGCGATCGGGATCTCGCTGGGCTTCGGATGGTGGAAGGCCCCGATGTACGAGGTGATGAAGGCGAGCTGGAGCACCAGCACCCCCAGGACGAGCAGCGCCGCCCGGGTGGTCACGGCGTCCTTGATCTCGGCGAGGAAACCTTGGGACGGGGTCATGTTTCACACGCTCGGCGTGCGGGGGGCGGGCCGCAGCAGGGGCGGGCCGAACGGATGACCCGTCCCCGCTCGGGTGATCGAACAAGTGTTTCGCACGGGTATTCGAATTGCTCTATGGTGGAGAGCGGGGGTGGTGTTCTACGAGCGAAGCAGGAGGCCGCGGGTGCCTGGTTTTACGCATCTGCACACCGTTTCGGGGTTCTCCATGCGCTACGGAGGCTCGCACCCGGAACGGCTGGCGGAGCGTGCCGCCGAGCGGGGCATGGACGCCCTCGCCCTGACCGACCGCGACACCCTGGCGGGCGCGGTCCGGTTCGCGAAGGCGTGTGCCGGAGCGGGCATCCGGCCGCTGTTCGGTGCGGACATGGCGGTCTCTCCCGCCGGGTCTCCCGCGGCGGGATCGGCCGGGCCGGGGGGCTCGACCGCGTCCGCCGCGGGCGGCGGTCCGGGCGAGGCCTCGTACCGGCGGCGCACTCCCGTCAAGGGAGGGGCCTTCCTGGACGAGTCCGCCGCCCGGGCCGTCTTCCTGGCCCGGGACGGGGCCGCCGGCTGGGCGGAGCTGTGCCGGATGGTCACCGCCGCCCACGCGACGGCCGCCGAGGTCCCGCTCGTGCCCTGGGACGCCCTGCGCGGAGAGGGCGTCTTCGTCCTCCTCGGGCCCGGCTCCGAGGTGGGGCGGGCGCTCGCGGCGGGCCGCCCCGACCGGGCCGCCCGGCTGCTCGCACCCTGGCGGGAGGTCTACGGCGACTCCCTGCGCCTGGAGGCCGTCCACCACGGCCGCACCGGCACCGGCCCCGGCTCGCTGCGGCTGGCCGCCCGTACCGTCGGCTTCGCCGCCGAGCAGGGCGTCCCGGCCGTGCTCACGAACGCCGTCCGCTACGCCGACCCCGGCCAGGGCCCGGTCGCCGACATCCTCGACGCGGCCCGCCGCCTGGTCCCCATCGACCGCCGCGGCCCCCTCGACACCGGAGAGCGCTGGCTCAAGGCCCCCGCCGCCATGGCCGAGGCCGCCGACCTGATCGCCCGGGCGGCCGGCCTCGGCCCCGCCGACGCCAGGCGCCTGCTCGCGCAGACCCGGCACACCGCCGAGGCCTGCTCCGTGGACCCCGAGGACGACCTCGGCATCGGCTCCGTGCACTTCCCCGAGGCCCGGCTCGTCGGCGCGGCCCACCGCAGCGCCCAGCGGGTCCTCGCCTCCAGGGCCTCCGCCGGCATGGTGCTGCGCGGCTACGCGGGCGATCCCGCCTACTGGGAGCGGATGCACCACGAGCTCGACATCATCGCCCACCACGGCTTCGCCTCGTACTTCCTGACGGTCGCCCAGGTGGTGGACGACGTACGGGAGATGGGCATCCGGGTGGCGGCCCGCGGCTCCGGCGCCGGCTCCCTCGTCAACCACCTGCTCGGGATCGCGCACGCCGACCCCGTCGAGCACGGCCTGCTGATGGAGCGCTTCCTGTCCAAGCGCCGGCGTGTCCTGCCCGACATCGACATCGACGTGGAGTCCGCCCGCAGGCTGGAGGTCTACCGGCGGATCATCGACCGGTTCGGCGCCGAGCGCGTCGCCACCGTCTCCATGCCCGAGACCTACCGGGTCCGCCACGCCGTCCGCGACGTCGGCGCCGCCCTGTCCATGGACCCGGCCGTCGTCGACCGGCTGGCCAAGGCCTTCCCGCACATCCGGGCCCGCGACGCCCGCGCCGCGCTGGAGGAGCTGCCCGAACTGCGGGACGTGCGCGGGGAGTCGTACGGGCGGCTGTGGGAGTTCGTCGAATCGCTGGACGCGCTGCCGCGCGGGACCGCCATGCACCCGTGCGGGGTGCTGCTCTCCGACGCCTCGCTGCTCGCCCGTACGCCGGTGGTCCCCACCAGCGGCGAGGGCTTCCCCATGTCCCAGTTCGACAAGGACGACGTGGAGGAGCTCGGGCTGCTCAAGCTGGACGTGCTGGGCGTGCGGATGCAGTCCGCGATGGCGCACGCGGTCGCGGAGATCCGGCGCGGCACGGGGGAGGAGCTCGACCTGGACGACCCGGCGCAGGTGCCGCCGGGCGACCGGGCCACGTACGAGCTGATCCGTTCGGCCGAGACGCTGGGCTGCTTCCAGATCGAATCGCCGGGCCAGCGGGACCTGGTGGGGCGGCTCCAGCCGGCCACCTTCCACGACCTGGTCGTCGACATCTCGCTGTTCCGGCCGGGGCCGGTGGCCGCCGACATGGTGCGGCCCTTCATCGAGGCCCGGCACGGGCGGGCGCCGGTGCGCTTCCCGCACCCGGACCTGGCCGACGCGCTGCGCGAGACGTACGGGGTGGTCGTCTTCCACGAGCAGATCATCGAGATCGTGGACGTCATGACCGGCTGCGGGCGGGACGAGGCGGACCGCGTGCGGCGCGGGCTGTCCGACCCGCCGTCGCAGGCGCGGATCAAGGTCTGGTTCGCGGCCCAGGCGGCCGAGCGGGGCTATCCGGTGGAAGTGATCGCCCGTACCTGGGAGATCGTGGAGGCCTTCGGGTCGTACGGCTTCTGCAAGGCGCACGCGGTGGCCTTCGCCGTGCCCACCTACCAGTCGGCCTGGCTGAAGGCGCACCACCCGGCGGCCTTCTACGCCGGGCTGCTGACCCACGATCCGGGGATGTACCCGAAGCGGCTGCTGCTGGCGGACGCGCGGCGGCGGGGAGTGCCGGTGCTGCCGCTGGACGTGAACCGGTCGGCGGCCGCCCACCGTATCGAACTGGTGTCCGATGCGGGTGGTGTGTGGGGGCTGCGGCTGGGGCTCGCCGACGTCCACGGCATCAGCGGGGCCGAAGCGGCCCGGATCGAGTCCGGACAGCCCTACGCCTCCCTGCGCGACTTCTGGGACCGGGCGCATCCGGGGCGCCCGGTCGCCGAACGGCTCGCCCAGGTGGGCGCCTTGGACTCGTTCGGCGCCAACCGGCGCGACCTGCTGCTGCACCTGACCGAACTGCACGGCGCGCAGCGGGCGGCGGGCGTACGGGGCCCGCAACTGCCGCTGGAGGGCGGCCGGTCCACGGCGTCCGTCGGGCTGCCCGACCTGACCGACGCGGAACGGCTCAGCGCCGAGCTGGGCGTCCTCGGCATGGACGCCTCACGGCACCTGATGGGTGACCACCACGCCTTCCTGGCCGAGCTGGGAGTGATCCCGGCGCGCCGGCTGCGCGGCACCGAGCACGGGCAGACCGTGCTCGTCGCGGGAGCCAAGGCAGCCACCCAGACCCCGCCGATCCGGTCCGGGAAGCGGGTCATCTTCACGACGCTGGACGACGGCACGGGCCTGGTCGACCTGGCCTTCTTCGACGACAGCCACGAGCGGTGCGCGCACACCGTCTTCCACTCCTTCCTGCTGCTGGTACGCGGTGTCGTGCAGCGCAGGGGCCCGCAGAGCCTGAGTGTGGTCGGGGCGGCGGCGTGGAACCTGGCGGAGCTGGTGGAACTGCGGGCGGCGGGCGGCCTGGACGCGGTCGCGGCCCGCCTCGCCGAGCCGGCCGGCAACGCCTCCGGCAACGCCTCCGGCGACGGCGACGGCGACGCGTCCGGCGACGCGGCCGACGGGGAGCCGGCCGCGAAGGGGCCGGGGCGCACGATCCGCATGTCCACGGGGTACGAGATGAACCCCTGGGCCGATCTCCAGCCGCCCGGCACCGGCCCCGCCACCGGCCGCAAACTGTGGCACTCCAGCCCGGGGAGCGCGGGATGAGCGCCACCGGGAAGGCCGTGATGTGCCTGCGGCTGCACCCCGCCGGCGGAGGACCGCTCGGGGCGCGGGAGTACGCCGGGGTGCTCGCGCTGCTCGGCGGGATCACCCCGGCCGTGCAGGCCCTGCCGCCGGACGCCGCCCTCGCCGACGTCCGGGGCGCGCTGCGCTACTTCGGCTGCGACGCCCGCCGGCTGGCCGCCGTGATCCGGGTCCGGGCCCTCGCCCTGTACGGCGTGGACGCCGCCGTCGGCGTGGCCGGCAACCCCATGCTGGCCCGGGCGGCGGCCCGCGAGGCCCGGCCCGGCGGGACCCTGGTGCTCCCCGAAGACCCCGCAGCCGTAAGGGACTTCCTGGCGGACAAGCCGGTCACCGCACTCGACGGAATCGGCGCCAAGGCCGCCCGCACCCTGTGCTCCTACGGCCTCGACTCCGTCGGCCGGGTCGCCGCCGCCCCGCCCGCCGCCCTGCGCCGGATCCTCGGCGCCCGGCTCGGCCGCGAGGTGCACGAGCGCGCCCTCGGGATCGACCGGACCCCCGTCCGGCCGGGCGCCGCCGCCCGCGCCCTCGCCGCCGAGCGGCTCTTCGACCGGGACGAGCTGGATCCCGTACGGCACCGGCGGGCCCTGCTCTCGCTGACGGAGGAGCTCGGCGCGAAGCTTCGTACACAAGAGGGCGGGCGGGTGTGCCGCGTCCTGACGCTCACCGTCCGCTGCGCCGACCGCACCACGCTCACCCGGACCCGCACCCTGGCCGAACCCACCGCGCACTCGGCGGCCCTGACCGCCACGGCCTACGCCCTGTACGACGGCCTCGGCCTGCAGCGGGCCCGGGTCCGCGCACTGTCCCTGCGGGCCGAGGAGCTGATCCCGGCCGAACGGGCCGTGCGGCAGCTCAGTTTCGACCCCGAGGACGAGAAGGCCCGCCGCCTGGAGGCCGTCACGGACCGGGTCCGTTCGCGCTTCGGTCCGCACGCCATAGCCCGTGGCACGCTGGCCGCCTGACGGACGGTCGGACGACACGCGAGTTTTTACCGACGCGTAACTTCCCTGTGTTGCTACTCACACGTAATTTAGCGGCAGCAGCGCCCCCTTGTGATCCGGATCACGGGACGAATCCCCACGCTCATCCCCTTGAGTCGACCGCAAGGAGATCACACGATGCTGCCCTGGAGACGCCTGCTCCGCCCGCTGGCCGTCCTCATCCTCACCGCCGCCGCACTCGTCGCCCCCACCGGCGCAGCGCAGGCCGCATCCGCCCCCAGCAGCGGCTGGAACAACTGGTCCTGCAAGCCGTCCGCCGCCCACCCGCGCCCCGTCGTCCTCGTCCACGGAACCTTCGGCAACTCCTGGGACAACTGGCTCGGCCTCGCCCCGTACCTCGTCCACCGCGGGTACTGCGTCTACTCGCTCGACTACGGCCAGCTGCCCGGCGTGCCCTTCTTCAACGGGCTCGGCCCCATCGACAAGTCCGCCGAACAGCTCGACGTCTTCGTCGACAAGGTGCTCGCCTCGACCGGCGCGTCCAAGACCGACATCATCGGGCACTCCCAGGGCGGCATGATGCCGCGCTACTACCTGAAGTTCCTCGGGGGCGCGGAGAAGGTGAACGCGCTGGTCGGGCTCGCTCCCGACAACCACGGCACCACTCTGCTCGGGTTCACCAAGCTCCTCCCGTACTTCCCCGGGGCCGAGGACCTGATCAGCACCGCGACCCCCGGCCTCGCCGACCAGATCGCCGGCTCCGCCTTCCTGCAGAAGCTCAACGCGGGCGGGGACACCGTGCCCGGGGTGAAGTACACGGTGATCGCCACCAAGTACGACGAGGTGGTGACGCCGTACCGGAGCGGCTTCCTGGAGGGGCCGAACGTGCGCAACGTCGTGCTCCAGGACCTGTGCTTCCTGGACCTCTCGGAGCACGTGACCATCGGGCTCACCGACCGGATCGCCTGGCACGAGGCGGTCAACGCCCTCGACCCGGCCAACGCCGAACGAACCACCTGCGCCTCGGTGTTCGACTGACACCAGGCGCGGGCGGTCCGCTCGGCGAGACACCCCTCAGCGGCCGTGGCGGCCCGCCACCGAACGGCGGCGGGCCACCGCGAACAGCACGGCCGCGCCGACGGCCAGGGCGCCGGCCCCGGCGATCGCGATGGAGGGGGTGGCGCTGTTGCCGCCGGTCTCCGCGAGGTTGCCGCCCGCCGAGGAGCCCGAGCCCGCCGGGTTCGCGGAGGCGGGCGAGGACTGGGACGGGAGGGGGGCGCCGGTCGCGCCGTTCGTCTTCGGGTCGTTGTCGCCGTGGCCGTTGTGCTCCACCGAGGACTTGCCGGCGCCGTCGGCGATCTGCTGGTCGGTCGGGGCGGAGGGCTTGTCCGACGGCTTCGACCCGTTCCCGTTCCCGGACCCGCTGTCGTTGCCGCTGCTGGGCTTGGTGCTCGGCGAGGCCCCCGTACCGCCGTTCCCTGCAGTGCCCCCGTTGCCCCCACTACCGCCGTTGTCCTTGCCGAAGACCACGTCCGAGCAGGTGTAGAAGGCCTCCGGGCTGTCGGAGCGCTGCCAGATGCTGTAGATCAGGTGGCGGCCGGACTTGTTCGGGACGGTCCCCGAGAACACGTAGTCGCCGTTCTGCATGCCCGGGTCGGTGGCCTTCGCGAACGGCGCGGGCTCCAGGTCGGACCACTTCAGAGGCTTCGACGGGTCGTAGCCGTCCTTCGTCACGTACAGCTCGAAGGAGCCCTTGTGCGGGGCCGTGCCCTTGTAGCGGAAGGTGTGCGGGCCGGCGGACATCGGGCCGGCCGGCCAGTCGCCGCGGGCCAGGTCCAGGCCCTGGTACTTGTCGTTGCCGGCCGAGCACAGCTGGCCGTTCGGGATCAGCGCCCGGTGGTTCCCGGCGGCGTTGGCGATGTTGACGGCGTTCCAGTCGTAGAACGCCTGGGCCCCGCTCGCGGCGACCGCCGCCTTGCACGCCGCCGACTTCGGCGACTCCGGTCCCTCCGCGTAGCACGCCGCGACCCGGCTGACCGGGTCCGTCATCGAGCCGTGTGCGGCAGCGGGGACGGCGGCGTACGCGGCCAGCGCGAGCGGGGCGAGACCGGCGGCGGCGATTCGGATCGGCGTCACGGTACGGCGGCGTGCGGGCATGAGTGGATCTCCTTCGGGCAAGGCGGGGGCGCGCCTGCGGAAGCGGGCTCGGCGGCGCCGCCCCCCGGCGGCGCCACGACCGGCCCTTCCTGTCCTGGCCCCGCCAAGCTAGCCCCCGGACCACGCCTTTTCGCCGCACAGACCCCCCAGGAGAGGATCCTTAGGGTCCGCTTAAGGAGGGGGAAAGCGAGGCATCAGGAACCGCCCCCGGCCCACGGGGGAACGGCGCTCTACCGCAGGAGCGCGGCCAGGCCGGACTCGGAACGGGCCTGGTCGTCCAGGGCGTCCAGGGCGCGGACGGCCTGGGCCGCCGCCTCCGGGTCGCTCGTCGTGAGCCCGCTCTCGGCGAACTCGTCCTCGTCCAGCCGCAGTACGGACGTCCCGTCCGCCGAGACCCACAGGTCGAGGTCCAGGTCCTCCACGAGGATCTCCCCGCTCTGGACGTGCACCGGACGCGTCACGTCGCAGTACCAGCCCTTCAGGACGCCGTCGCCCGTGCGCACCTCCTTGACCGCGTACCAGCGGGTCCGCCAGAAGTGCTCGACGAACACGTCGCCCGGCTCGAAGCGGACGAAGCCGAAGTCCCGCACGTCCTCCGCGGCCCACGGGGCCCGTACGGAGATGCGGTCGCCGTCGTCGGCGACCCGCGTCGCCGGGTAGCGGATCTTGGTCCGGCCGGCCTTGGTCAGGACGACGGTCAGCTGCTCGGTCACTGTGTCCCCAGCTTCCTCGTGTAGCGCGTCTCGGTCGCGCAGATCTCGTACCCGAACCACCGGTTGATGGCGAGCATCGGGTCGTTGCCGGAGTCGTTGCCGGTGAACGCCTGCGTGTATCCGGCCGCGCGGGCCCGGTGGAGGGAGGTGTTCTTGGCGAGCTTGGCCAGGCCGCGGCCGCGGAAGGCGCGCAGCGTGCCGGTCATCGCCGAGCCGTAGCGGGTGGCGCCGTCGGTCCGGGCGGCGCTGAAGGCCACGGCCTTCCCGTCGACCAGGGCGACGGTCGTCAGCTCCTTGTCGAGGGAGGGGTTGTGCCAGGTGTCGGCCATCCAGTGCTCGTAGTCGTCGAACTCGGCCGCCACGTCACCCGGCTCGTCCGCCGTCGTCTCGGCGTCGATAGCGAACAGGGGGCGCGGGTCCGCGGCGAAGGCGGTCGCGGGCAGCAGCTCCACCCCGGCCGGGAGGGCGTCCGGGAGCGCGGGCAGCGCGGCCTCGGTCAGGTCCAGGCGCAGGAAGTGCGCCGAGCGGCCCGGCCGGTAGCCGTGCCGCTCCGCGAAGGCGCGGTGCGCGGGCTCGTCGAGGACCCAGGCGTACGAGTCCACCGCGCCCCGTGCGGCGAGGTGCTCCTCGGCCGCGCGCAGCAGGAGCCGGCCGGCGCCGAGGCCGCGGCGGGCCGGGTCGACGTACGCGTTGACGTACCCCTGGCCGGGGCGCGGGCTGTAGGGGGCGATGCCGGCCTGGGCGCTGCCGACGACCTCGCCGCCGGGGGTCTCGGCGACGAGTACGCGATGGTGCCTGTCGGGGTGGGCGCCGGCGAGCTCGTGGGCCACGTCCCTGGCACTGGTGATCAGGAACGGCAGGGCCGCGCGGCGTACCCGCACCACCGATTCCACGTCCCGGAGGTCGTCCGGACGCAGATCGCGGATCAGAACAGTCATGCGGCAGACGCTATGCGCGCCCGCGCGCCCGGCGCCTCCCAATTAACCGCCGATGGTGGACAATCACCCCCGTGAGCTCGACGAACCTGAAGATCACCATCGACGGCTCGGCCGGCTCGGCCGCCCCGTACGAACAGCTGCGCGCGCAGATCGCCGCCCGTGCCCGGTCCGGGAAGCTGCCGGCCGGCTTCAAACTGCCGACCGTACGGGGGCTGGCGGAGGACCTGGGGCTGGCCGCCAACACCGTCGCGAAGGCCTACCGGGCGCTGGAGGCCGACGGGGTGATCGAGACGCGGGGCCGCAACGGGACCTTCGTCGCCGCGGCGGGGGAGGGCGCGGCGCGCGAGGCCGCGTCGGCCGCGCAGGCGTTCGCGGAGCGGGTGCACCGGCTGGGGCTGACGGAGGCCGAGGCGGTCTCCGCCGCCACCGAAGCCCTCCGGGCCAGGTACGCCGCGAAGTAACCGGCCCGCGGCCCGGCCTGCGGGGGAAGCCCGCCCGGCCTGCCGCGGCCCGGCCCGGCCCGCGGGCTCCGCACCCCCGCACCCCGCACCCCGCACCCCCGCGCCTCAGAGCGCCGGCGGGGCTGTCCCTAGAGGTAGAGGCCCGCCTCCGAGTGGGGCTGCGGGGGCAGGATCGCCGCCGGGCCCGTGCCGCGGCGCAGGGCGAAGAGTTCGGCCAGGGTGGCGCCCTCCCGGGGGACGCCCTCGTCGGTGCCCAGCCAGTCCACCGCCTCGCGGTGGGTGAGCCGGCCGACCTCGATGCGGGCCAGGCAGCGCCCGGGGCGGACCACCGCGGGGTGGAGCCGTTCCAGGTCCTCGTTGGTCGTCACGCCGACCAGGACGTTGCGGCCCTGCCCGAGCAGGCCGTCCGTCAGGTTCAGCAGCCGCGACAGCGCCTGGCCGGCGGTGTGCCGGGCCTCGCCGCGGATGAGTTCGTCGCAGTCCTCCAGCAGCAGGAGCCGCCAGCGGCCCTTCGCCGTGCCCTCGTCCTCGCCGATCGCGATGTCCATCAGGTAGCCGACGTCGTTGAACAGCCGCTCCGGGTCCAGGACGCAGTCCACCTGGCACCAGTCCCGCCAGGACCGGGCCAGCGTGCGCAGGGCGGAGGTCTTGCCCGTGCCAGGCGGCCCGTGCAGCAGGAGCAGCCGGCCCGCGATGTCGTCCGGGGTCACCTTCATCAGCCGGTCCATCGCCCCGGCGACCGGCGCGGTGTAGTTGGGCCGCACCTCCGCCCAGGTCCCGGCGGCGATCTGGCGGGTCGTCCGGTACGGGCCGCGGCGCGGGGAGACGTACCAGAAGCCCATCGTGACGTTCTCCGGCTGCGGTTCCGGCTCGTCCTGCACGCCCTCGGTGGCCTTGCCGAGCACACCGGCGGCGAGTTCGTCGCTGACGGCCGTCACGGTGACGTCCGCGCCCCGGCTCCAGCGGGAGACGAGCATGGTCCAGCCCTCGCCCTCGGCGAGGGTGGCGCTGCGGTCGCTGTCGCGCGCCGAGCGCAACACCGTGGCCTCCGGGGGCAGGAGGGTCGCCTCCGCCTTGACCCGCTCGATCGACACGCTGTGCGAGTAGGGCTGCTCGCCCGAGGCGAACCGGCCGAGGAACAGCGCGTCGACGACGTCCGACGGCGAATCGCTGTCGTCGACGTTGAGCCGGATCGGCAGCGCGTCATGCGGGTTGGCTGGCATGGCGCCCATGATCCGGCACGAGGTGCCCTCGTGCACCCGTGTTTCGCCGGATCGGGTGCCAAGTTCCCTCTTCAAACGCAGGGCGGGTGAAGATTCGGGCCGCAACTCTGCCCCGAACATTCTTGGCATGGACACTTCCAGCAACCCTCGGCTGCTTGTACCACGGACTCAGGAGTAACCCCCACAAGGAGCCGCACACATGAGCATCAGAATGTCGCGCTTCGCTGCCCTGACCTCCTCCCTCTTACTCGCCGCGACCGCCGCACTGTTCGGCGCCGGCCAGGCGGCCGCCGCCCAGGCCGACTTCGGCTACGTCGCCCTCGGCGACTCGTACTCCTCCGGCCTCGGCGCCGGCAACTACGACGGTGCGAGCGGCAACTGCAAGCGCACCACCCGCGCCTACCCCGCCCTCTGGGCCGCGGCCCACTCCCCGCAGACCTTCGCCTTCACAGCCTGCTCCGGCGCCCGTACGGGTGACGTGCTCTCGGGCCAGCTCGCCCCCCTCAACTCCGGGACCGACCTGGTCAGCATCACCATCGGCGGCAACGACGCCGGATTCTCCGACGTCATGACGACCTGTGTGCTCCAGTCCGAATCCACGTGCGTCAACCGCGTGAACCAGGCCAAGGCCTACGTGGACTCCACCCTCCCCGGGCTGCTCGACCAGGTCTACAACGCCATCGACAGCCGGGCGCCCGCCGCCCGAGTCGTCGTCCTCGGCTATCCCCGCTTCTACAAGCTGAACGGCACCTGCACGACCGGTCTGAGCGAGGGCGAGCGCGCCGCCATCAACGGCGCCGCCGACCACCTCAACGCCGCCATCGCCAAACGCGCCGCGAACCACGGCTTCACCTTCGCCTCGGTCGCCGGCTCCTTCACGGGCCACGAGATCTGCTCCGGCAGCCCCTGGCTGCACAGCGTCAACTGGCTCAACATCGCCGAGTCCTACCACCCGACCGCCGCCGGACAGTCCGGCGGCTACCTGCCCGTCCTCACCAACGCCGCCTGATCCTCCCCGCCGGCCTCCGGGGTCGCCCCGGCGCTCGCCGTCGGCGACCCCGGGGACGGGCTCGCGCCGGGGGAGGAGGCCCCGCCCGACGGGGTCGCCCTCTCGCACGTCACGGAGGTCGCCACCCACTCGGTGGCGACCTCCGCAGGTCCCCGCACCTCCAGCCGGACCGCGTCCTCGAAGACCTCGCCGGGTACGTGCGTGAGCTCGGTGTGCTCCAGCCGCCGGCTCTTCGGTCCGGCCGCCTCGTACGTGACGGACTGCCAGCCGGGCCCGGACGTCCGGCCGCTCCGCGTGGCCCAGCGGTACTCCAGCACCACCGGGATCCGCTCCACCTCGACGGTCGCGCTGAAGGCGGGCGCGTGCCCGGCGGGCGGCGGACAGCTCCCGGAGTACTTGGTGCGCACCGCGTCGACGTACACCGAGACGTGCGGGCCCGTGCTCGGCGAGGCCGGGGCCGAGGGCGATGCGGGCGCGGACGCCGGTGCGGTGGCCGTGGGAGCCGTCGTGGGGGCCGGGGCGGTGGCCGAGCCCGTCGGGGCACCCCCGTTCCCGCCGCGGCCGTCCTCGTCCCCGAAGTCCTTGAGCAGCACCCAGCCCAGCGCGGCCAGGGCGAGCAGCAGTACGGCGATCCCGGCGACCAGCACCGGCCCGGCCGCGCCCCCGCCCGCACCTCCGCCCCCGCTCTCCCCGGGCGCGCCCGCCGGCACCGGCCCGGGTGCGGGAGCCGGCGGCGCCTGCGGCCCGTACGCCCCGCCGCCGCCCCGCGGTTCGTGCCCGAGGCGGCCCGTCGGCGTCGGCGTTCCCGCTCCCGACACCGGCCCGCCGGAGGCCCGTACGGCTCCGCCCGCGCCCACCAGCCGCAGCATCCGGGCCGCCTCCGCCGCGTCCAGCCGCTCCGCGGGGTCCTTGCGCAGCAGCCCCGTCAGTACGGGCTCCAGCGGACCGGCCCGGCGCGCCGGGGGCGGCTCCTCGTCCACCACGGCCCGCAGCGTGTCCAGCGCGGTGGCCTGCCGGAAGGGCGTGACCCCCTCGACGCAGGCGTAGAGCATGACCCCGAGCGACCACAGGTCCGAACCGGGGCCGGGTTCGCGTCCCAACGCCCGCTCGGGCGCCAGGAATTCGGGGGAGCCGACCACCTCGCCGGTCATGGTGATGGCGGAGGAGCCCTCCAGGCTCGCGATCCCGAAGTCGCTGAGCACCACCCGGCCGTCGTTGGCGATGAGCACGTTGGCCGGCTTCACGTCCCGGTGCAGCACCCCCGAATCGTGCGCGGAGCGCAGCGCGGCCAGGACCTGCTCGCCGATGTGCGCGGCGCGCTGCGGGGTCATCGGCCCCTCCGCCTCCAGCACGTCGGCCAGCGAGAGCCCGCGCACCAGCTCCATCACGATCCAGGGCCGGCCGTCCTCGGAGGCCACGTCGTAGACCGTGACCACCCCGCGGTGGGAGACCCGGGCGGCGGCCCAGGCCTCCCGCTCCAGGCGCCGGTACATGCGCTGGAGTTCGGCGGTGTCCAGCCCGGCCGGTGCGCGTACCTCCTTGACGGCCACGTCGCGGGCCAGCACCTCGTCCCGGGCCCGCCACACCACGCCCATCCCGCCGCGGCCGATCTGCTCCAGCAACCGGTAGCGGCCCGAGACGACACGATCGGAGTTGGATTCCTCACTCACGCGAGCCCCCCGAATGCTTCTGTGCGCCCATGTGTCATCGTCCCGTCACTCCAAGTTAGCGCAGCGAGCGCCGAGCGGCCCCTGTCGTGACGAGACTCGGGCCGAGCTCTTCCGGAGCGTGATTTCCGCACCCGCTTCTGTGCGGAGAGTAACGGGTGACTCCGCTGAGTAATCGTCAACTCCCCGTCGCCACAGGGGTAATTCACACCACCGGGATACCCGCGGGCAACGCGGGGGCGATAGGGTTAACCTGCCCGGGCCGGGTGCCCTCGTACGGGTGGGGAGAGATCATGGAACAGATAGCAATGCGCAGCAGGCCGCCTCGCGTGCCTGCCATCACCTGCGGCAGCAGTGCGACCAGCTCGCGCCTCGACCGCCACCTCGCCGTGCTGGGCGGACCCGCCGTCCCGCACCGGGAGACCGCGGAGGCGACGCTGCTGATGCGCGAGCTCACCTCCCGCGACCACACGCACCGTCTGCGGAGCCGGAGTGCGCGCGTCTCGCTCTTCGCGCCGCTGCGCCGTCTGCGTCGCACGCTCTTCGGCAGCCGCCGCTCGTAACAGACCCCGCACCCGCGGCCGTTCGCCCTCCCGGCCTGCGGCCACCCGGCCCTAAGCGATCACACCGTCCCGGCGCAGTTCCGAGATCTGTGCGCCCGCCATCCCCAGGGCGCGCAAGAGGTCATCGGTGTGCTCACCCAGCGCGGGCACCGCACCCATGTGCGGTGCCGCGCCGCCCGGCAGCCCGATCGGCGGCAGCAGGGCCCGCAGCGGACCGACCGGCGATCCCACCTCCCGCCACCGGTCCCGGGCCGCGAGCTGCGGATGTCCGGCCAGTTGGGCCACCGAGTTCAGTCGCGCGCAGGCGATGCCCGCCGCCTCCAGCCGCCCGATCGCCTCGTCGGCGTCCAACCGTCCCAGCGCCCGGGCCACGACCGCGTCTGTCTTCTCCCGGTTCCCGGTCCGGGCCGTGTTCGTCGCGTACGCCGGATCCTCGGCCAACTCGGGCCGCTGCAGCACCTGTTGTGCGAGCCGCCGCCACTCGCGGTCGTTCTGCACCGACAGCAGCACCCGGTCCCCGTCCGCCGTCGCGTAGGCGTCGTACGGGGCGATCACCGCGTGCGCGAGCCCCGTACGCACGGGCTGCTCCCCGCCGTGCATCGTGTGGTGCAGCGGGTGCCCCATCCATTCGGCGAGCGCGTCCAGCATGGACACCTCCACCCGGCCGCCGCGCCCGGTGACACCGCGGCGCAGCAGCGCGGCCAGTACCCCCGAGAAGGCGTACATGGCCGCCGCGATGTCGGCCGCCGGGATCCCCGCCTTGACGGGCTGCTCCGGGGTTCCGGTCACCGACACCAGCCCCGCCTCGCACTGCACGAGCATGTCGTAGGCGCGCTTGTGGGCGTACGGGCCCTCCGGGCCGTAGCCGGACACGTCCACCGCGACCAGCCGCGGGTAGCGGCCACACAGCGCGGCCGAGTCGAGCCCGAGGCGGGCGGCGGCCCCCTGGGCGAGGTTCTGCACGAAGACGTCCGCGCCGGCCAGCAGGCCGTGCAGCACCGCGCGGCCGCGCGGGTCCTTCAGGTCGAGCGCGATCGACTCCTTGCCCCGGTTCGCCCACACGAAGTGCGAGGCGAGGCCGTGCGCGGCGGTGTCGTAGCCACGGGCGAAGTCGCCGCCGTCGGGACGCTCGACCTTGATCACCCTGGCGCCGAGGTCGGCGAGCTGGCGGGTGGCGAAGGGCGCCGAGACGGCCTGTTCGACGGCGACGACGGTGATGCCGTCCAGGGGCAGCGGTTCGGTGGTCATGAAGCCCTGCCTACCGGGTCCGACAGGGGTCTGTCACCACTCGGCGGACGATATGCGCCGTTGATCGCCTATGAGGACCGGTGTCAGGCCCCGCCACGGGCGAACCTGCGGGTGGCCAGGGGTGCGAACACGGCGAGGAGCAGCACCGACCACAGCAGCGCGGCGGCCACCGGGTGCGCGGCGGGCCAGGCGGCGTCCGCCCCGGCCTGCGCCCCGGCGTTTCCGCACAGCTCGCGCACGGCGGTGGCGACGGCGCTGATCGGGTTCCACTCGGCGACCGTGCGCAGCCACCCCGGCAGGCCGGCGGTCGGCAGGTACGCGCCGGAGAGCATCGGCAGCACGAAGGTGGCGCTGCCCAGCTGGCCCGCCGCCTCCTCGCTGCGGCTCAGCAGGCCCAGGTACGTGCCCACTCAGGCGGTGGCGAAGCGGAAGAGCAGCAGCACGCCCAGGGCCCCCAGCGCGCCGGGCAGGCCGTTCTCCGTCCGCCAGCCCATCGCCAGCCCCACCAGCATCAGCGGCACCATCGATGCGGCCGTGGTGAGCAGGTCGGCCGCGGCCTGCCCGCGCGGCACGGCGCTGCGGCTCATCGGCAGGGTCCGGAAGCGGTCCGTCACCCCGCGGTGGGCGTCCTGCGCGGCCGTGAACATGCCGGTCATCAGGCCGTTCGCGGCCGTGGCGGCGAGCAGCCCCGGCACCAGGAACTCCCGGTACTCGGCGCCCGGCATGGCGAGCGCGCTGCCGAAGACGTAGCCGAAGAAGAGCAGCATCGTGATCGGCATGGTCTGGGTGAGGACCAGCAGCGCCGGTGCGTGCCGGGCCTTCTGGAGCTGGCGGGTCAGGACGGCTCCGCCGTCGGACAGCAGCGTGCTCATGCGGCGGCCTCCTGCTCCTGGCCGGCGGTGTCCGCCGTGGTGCGTACGCGGGTGAGGCGGAGGAACACCTCGTCGAGGGTGGGCGGGCGCAGGCGCGCGTCGGTCACCGGGACGCCCGCGGTGTCGAGCTCGCGGATGATGCGCGGCAGGGTGATCCCGGCGTCGAGGACGGTCGCGCCGACGGTCAGCCGTTCCTCGTCGAGCACGGGCCGGCCGCCGGTGAGCCGGTCGAGTACGGCGGCTGCGCCCGCGAGTTCCTCCCGCGCGGTGACGGCCACCTCGGCCCGGGACCCGATCCGGGCCTTGAGCCGGGCCGGGGTGCCGCAGGCGAGGACCCGGCCCTCGGAGACGACCACGACGTCGTCGGCCAACCGGTCCGCCTCCTCCAGGTACTGGGTGGTGAGCAGCACCGTGGTGCCCTCTTCCGAGAGCGCGCGCACCGCCGTCCGGATCTGCTCGCGGGCGGCCGGGTCCAGGCCGGTGGTCGGCTCGTCGAGGAAGAGCCCCCGGGGGCGGGTGACGAGTCCGGCGGCCAGGTCCAGGCGCCGCCGCATACCGCCGGACCAGGTGGAGGCCACCCGGTCGGCGACCCCGCCCAGCCCGCAGCGCTGCAGCAGCTCGTCGGCGCGGGAGCGGCCGGCGGAGTCCCGCAGTCCGGCGAGGCGCGCGAAGAGCCGGAGGTTCTCGCGGCCCGTCAGATCCCCGTCCACACAGGCGTACTGGCCGGTCACGCCGATGGCGCGGCGGACGGCAGCCGGGTCGCGGGTGACGTCGTGGCCGGCGACGAGGGCGCGGCCGCCGGTGGGCGGCGGTGCGGGCCGAGCGGCAGGTGCGGGCGGGGCGGGCGGTGTGGGCGGTGCGGGCGGTGTGGGCGGCGCGGGTGGTCACAGCAGGGCGAACTGGCCCCCCGGGCCCTCCTCCTGGTGGTCCAGCACCGAGGCCGGGCGTCGGCTCCAGGCCGGCGGCGGCAGCACCCCCGCCGCGCGCAGCTCCGCGGCCGGAAGGCCCGGACCCGGCTCGAACGCGGCCCGCTCCGGAGCCAGTTCGGCCAGCAGAGCCAGCGTCGTCACCAGCGCGAGCAGTTCCGAGGTCCAGCTCTGCGGCCACTCGGCGGGCCCCAGCGCCGCCAGACCGTCGGCCTCCGGTCCGCGGTGCGCCGTGCGGGCGGCGAACCAGCTCTCCAGTACGCGCGCGCCCTGCACCTCGTACTCCCACGCCCCGGCCGGCACGGGGGAGACCGTCCCGCTCCCCAGTCCGAGCGTCTCCGTCTCCCCGTCGTACGAGAGCTCGCGCGGCCATACCCCGACCGCGGAGCGGACGTACGGGCGGCGCCCGCCGGGCAGCCGGGGCGCCTCCCCGCCGCGCGCCCCGCGCAGCTGGACGGTGAGCAGCCGGTGCCCCAGTTCCAGTCCGGCCCGCCAGCGCCCGGGGTCGGCCGCGAGCGGGACCTCGTACCCGCGCGGGCCGGGGCGGCCGGCCGCCAGGATCCAGCACAGGACGTCCTCGGGGGTCACCCAGCCGCCGTGGCGCTCGCCCAGCAGCGGCAGCAGGCCGGGGGCGAGGTTCGGCTCGGCGCCGCCCGGGCGCCGGTGCAGCGGGCGGATCCGGCCGAGCCGGCCGGCCGGGAGGTGCGCGGTGACCAGCGGCTCCGGGGTCTCGACGAGGAACAGCTGGTGCTCGTCGAGGACCCGCCAGAGCTCCGGCCGGGCGGTGTCGATGAGCCGCTGGTCGGGCAGGAGCCACTGCTCGTCGAACGGCTCGCGCAGGATCCGTACGGGGTCGGGGCAGGGCCCGGGGGCGTCGGCGAACCGGGCCGTGGCCGCCGAGCGCTGACCGGGCAGCGCGGCCGCCGAGGCGGTGGGCGTACGGCTGCGGCTCGGGCGGAACAGCCGGTCCCGCTCGGCGCCTGCGGAGCCCGCCAGGACGGCCCAGCGGGTGCGCAGGGCCGCCGGATCGGGTGCGGCCACCCAGTCCCGGCCCAGGCGCAGGCCGCCCACGGTCCAGGGCATCAGATCGTCCAGCAGCGGGTCCGGCTGCGGTGTGTCAGCGCTCACGCCGCCGATGGTAGCGACGGGCTCCGATGGCCGGGCTGCTTCCAGGCCGAGGAGCTACGCTCCTTATGTATGGATACGTACGGTATCGACCGAGGAGACGGTCATGAGCCAGTACGACGAATACTCGACTCCGTCCCAGGCCGAGGGTGAACGCCTCGACGAGGACATGGACGAGGCGCAGCGCAAGGAGCGACACCCCCAGACGATGCGCACCACGCCGTCCCAGGCGGAGGGCGAGCGCACCGCCGACGACGAGAAGAAGTGACGACGAGCGGCGGCGGTGCGGGGAAGTGACGCCCCCGGTCAGTGCGCGTCGACCGTCACCGTGAAGGAGAACCGGTCGCCCCGGTAGCGGATCCGCGCCACGTCCACCACCCGCCCGTCCTCGGCGTAGGTCACGCCCGTGTAGTGCAGGATCGGGCTGAGCAGCGGGACCTGGAGCAGTTCGGCCGTCTCCGGGTCCGCGAGCCGGGCCTCCACGGTGTCCGTGATCCGGCTGATGCGCACCCCCACGACGTCCCGCAGCACCTTCGTCATCGGCCAGCGCTCCAGATCGGTCACGTCGACGGCCTCCGCGAACTCCGGCAGGACCGCGTTCTCCGCCCAGTTGGTCGGCTCGCCGCTCTCGCGGTCGCGCCGCAGCCGCCGGTACGTGACCACCTCGGAGGTGTCCGGGAAGTGGTCCAGCAGCTCCCCGGCCACGGGAGTGCGCCCGTGGCCGAGGACGGTGGTGCGCTCGCCCGACTGCTGGGCCACGATCGCGTCGACCGAGCCCAGCAGCCGGACCGGGGTGCTGCGCAGCGCGCCCGGCTCGATGAAGGTGCCGCGCCGCCGGTGCCGGCTGATCAGGCCCTCGCCCTCGAGTTCCTTGAGCGCCTGCCGCATGGTCAGCACGCTCACCCCGTAGTGCTCGGCCAGCTGCTCCTCGGTGGGCAGGCGCAGCGAGGCGTCCGGGGTGCGCCCCAGTATCGAGGCGCGCAGTGACTGCGAGACCTGATACCAGAGCGGGAGCTTCCGGTTCAGGACCAGCGAGTCGGGGGCGAAGGCGGTCACGGGTGGATCTCCGAACGGCTGGACGGGGCTGACGTGCGGCGGCGCATGCGCAGGGTATGCAGTGCAGGTCAGGCGCGGAAGTGGCGCTGCAGACCCTGCCACACGTCGTCGTACCCGCGCTGGAGGTGGTCCGCGGCGGCCGCCTGGGCGGTGGCGGTGATCGGCCAGCGGGTCTCGAACATGAAAGCCAGGCCGTCGTCGATCTTCTGCGGCTTCAGCTCGGCGGCGCTGGCCTTGTCGAAGGTCTCGTGGTCGGGGCCGTGCGCGGACATCATGTTGTGGAGCGAGCCGCCGCCGGGGACGAAGCCCTCCGCCTTGGCGTCGTAGGCGCCCTCGATCAGGCCCATGTACTCGCTCATCACGTTGCGGTGGAAGTACGGCGGGCGGAAGGTGTCCTCGCCGACCAGCCAGCGCGGCGCGAAGACGACGAAGTCCACGCCCGCCAGGCCCGGGGTGTCCGAGGGCGAGGTCAGGACGGTGAAGATCGACGGGTCCGGGTGGTCGTAGCTGATCGTGCCCAGGACGTTGAAGCGGCGCAGGTCGTAGACGTAGGGGACGTGCGTGCCGTACCAGGCGACCACGTCGAGCGGGGAGTGGCCGTAGGTGGCCGACCAGAGGTTCCCGCAGAACTTGTTGATCACCTCGGTGGGGCGCTCGACGTCCTCGTACGCGGCCACCGGGGCCCGGAAGTCGCGGGCGGCGGCGAGGCCGTTGGCGCCGATGGGGCCGAGGTCCGGCAGGACGAAGGGCTGGCCGTAGTTCTCGCAGACGTAGCCGCGGGCGTCGGTGTCCAGCAGCTCGACGCGGAAGCGGACGCCGCGCGGGATGATCGCCACGTCGCCCGGGCGGGCGGCGAGCAGGCCCAGCTCGGTGCGCAGGAGCAGGCCGCCGCGCTCGGGGACGATCAGCAGCTCGCCGTCGGAGTCGCTGAACACCCGGTCCGTCATGGACGCGTTGGCGGCGTAGAGGTGGACGGCCATGCCGGTGCGCTGGGTCGCGTCGCCGTTGCCGCCGAGGGTCCACAGGCCGGCCAGGAAGTCGGTGCCGGGGGCCGGGTCGGGCAGCGGATTCCAGCGCAGCCGGTTCGGGTCCGCGGACGCCTCGGTGAAGGGGGCGGTGCGCAGGGCGCCGTTGTCGATCCGGGTGAAGGGCGGGTGCGCGGCCGAGGGGCGGATCCGGTAGAGCCAGGAGCGGCGGTTGTGGCTGCGGGGTTCGGTGAAGGCGCTGCCGCTGAGCTGCTCGGCGTAGAGGCCGAGGGGGGCGCGCTGGGGCGAGTTCCGGCCGAGCGGCAGTGCGCCGGGGACGGCCTCGGAGCTGTGTTCGTTGCCGAAGCCGGTGAGGTACTCCAATGCCTCGGCCGTCTTCCGGGCCTGCTCGCTGCCGGCCTGCTCGCTCATGTGCTGCTCCCGCTCCGTCGAAGGAATCCTATGGTCGACAGTAGGATTCCGCGGCCCGTGCGTCAACGGCGCCCTGGCGGTGTCCGTGGTGGGTCCGGGGGCGGGGCGGGAGGAAACGGCAGGATCCGGGAGGAAGGCCCGTAGGGCGGCCGGGCGGGGATGCGGATTCGCTCCCGGGGGGATCACAAAAGATGAACATTGCTCTACTCTCACGCGCATGTCGTGGACCCGCAGGTTCCCTGCCGTGCCGGGGGCGCTCCTCGCCGCCCTCCTCGCCCTCCTGTCCCTCTTCGCCGCCGCGCCCGCAGCCCGCGCGCACGAAGAGCGCCCGGTCACCTTCCCGGACGGCTCCGGATCCGTGCCGGAGTACCGCAAGGCCGACCCCGACCTCATCGTCTGCAAGACGGACCGGCCGGCCTTCGAACGCCGGATATCCGCCTTCCCCGAGGAGCTCAAGGCCCGCAACCTCGCCCTGTACGAGCGGTGCGAGAAGAGCGGCTACCGCCACCTCCAGGAAGCCGTCGACGCCGTGGACCGGCCCGGGATGAACATCGCGGTCCTCCCCGGCCTCTACGAGGAAGAGCCCTCACTGCCCAAGCCGACGGGGGAGTGCGCCGCGCTCAAGGCGCCCGACTCCGCGCTCGGCTACCAGATCCTGTCGTACGAGCAGCAGGTGCGGTGCCGGCACAACCAGAACCTCGTCGCCGTCCTCGGCAAGAAGAACCTGCAGATCGAGGGCACCGGCGCGTCCCGCCTGGACGTGGTCTTCGACGCCAAGTACCAGAAGCTGAACGCCATCCGCGCCGACAAGTCCGACGGCGTCTACTTCCGCAACTTCACCGCCCAGCGCACCACCTTCAACTCGCTGTACGTCCTCGCCGCCGACGGCTTCGTCATCGACGACGTGCTCACCCGCTGGAACGACGAGTACGGCTTCCTGACCTTCGCCAGCGACCACGGGCTCTACAAGAACTGCGAGTCCTACGGGAACGGCGACTCGGGCATCTACCCCGGCAGCGCCTCCAACATCAACGACGGCCGCGGCTACGAGGTCCCCCGCTACTCCATCGAGATCACCGGCTGCCGCAGCCACCACAACATGGTCGGCTACTCCGGTACCGCGGGCGACTCGGTGTGGGTGCACGACAACGAGTTCGACCAGAACATGGGCGGTGCCTCGATGGACAGCGCCTTCCCCGGCCACCCCGGACTCCCGCAGAACCACGCCAAGTTCGAGCGGAACCTGATCCACGACAACAACCAGGACTACTACCGCCACGTCGCCGACGGAACCTGCGCCAAACCGCCGATCGAGCGCGGCTACGAGCGCGGCGTCGTCTGCCCCCAGATCTCCATGCCGCCGGGCACCGGCATCATCACCGCGGGCGGCAACTGGAACCTCTACGAGGGCAACTGGGTGTACGGGCACGAGCGCGCGGGCTTCTTCCTCAGCGCGGTCCCCGCCTTCATCCGCGGCGAGGAGGCCTGGTCGAAGCAGACGGACACCTCCCACCACAACCGCTACGCGGGCAACGTCCTCGGCAAGGACCGGTCCGGCGCATCCCGCCCCAACGGCATGGACGTCTGGTGGGACGGCCAGGGCAGCGGGAACTGCTGGCAGGACGGCCCCGACGGGTCCACCCCCGGCACGGTCCCGCGGTGCGGCGAGCGGCGGGGCGACGTCACGGGGGCGTCGGCCCGCCTGGTCGGCGAGCCGGTCAAGCTGGTCCAGCTCCTCGTCTGCGCGGACTACAACGTCCAGGCACGCAAACTCCCGGCCGGCTGCGACTGGTACGGCGCGCGCGGACTGGAGCGGGTGGAGACCCAGCTCGCGCTGGCCGTGGCCGCCGTGCTGCTGCTGGTCGGCGGAGTCCTGTGGTGGCGCCGCCTGCGCGGCTCCCGCCTGGGCACGGCCGCCACGCTGCTGGGCCTGGCCGGTCTGGCCCTCGACGTGGCCGGCTCCACCACGGCGCTGACCGCGACCTTCGTTCCCGCCCTCGCCCTCCTGCTGCTCGGCCTGTGGTGGACGGGAGCCGGCCTGGTGCTGCGTCCCACCCGCCCCTGGCTGGCCCGCCTGACCCTGCTGCTGGCCGGGCTCACCCTGCTGGACGCCTTCGACAAGGCGGTCCTGATGGTCCCGTGGACCCCGCTGAGCCCCGCCTGGGTGCGGGCCCTGGTAGCGGTGGTCTGGGTCCTGTGGGCGGTCGTCGCCTCGGCCCGGCCGGGCGCCGCCCCGGCCCGCCCCGCCGGCCCGGGCGACGACCCCGAGGGCGACCGTGCCCCGGCCCCGCCCGGCCCCGCCCCGACCCTGCACGAGGCCGGGACGGCAGGGACGGCAGGGACAACCGAAGCCGCCGAGTCGGCTCCGGGAGCCGGGGCGACCGCGGCGGCCGGGACCACCAAGGCAGCCGAGGCACCCGCAGCGGCTCCGGGGGCCCGGGGCGCCGGGCAAGCCCGGGCGCCCCGGGTGGCGGGAGGCCAGTCGTGACCGACCGGCCCGACGACCGGCCGGGCGGCCGGACCCCCTGCGACGACTGCGGTACGCCGCCCCGCGCGGCCGGTGCAACCCGGGCGGCGCGCGGGCACCGGCGAACCGCTCGCACCGCCCGATCGGCCCGCACCGCGGCCCTGATCGCCCTCGCCCTGCTCCTCACGGGCGGCGCGGCGACGGGCTGCGGCGGGCGGGCCACCACCCACCACAAGCCCGGCACCAGCCACGAGCAGGCCTCCGGCAGCGTCGGCACCCTGCTCGCCACCGCCGACGCGGCCGGCCACAAGCTCCGCGAGGTCCCGGCCGAGGGCGCCCCGGAGGTCCGACTGGCCCTCCGCCCGGACTCCGAGGACGGCTGGAACCTCCAGCTGAGCGTGAAGAACTTCCGCTTCACCCCCGACAGCACCGGCGGCGCCGCCCTCCCGGGCGCCGGCCACGCCCACCTGGAACTCGACGGACGCAAGATCGCCAGGCTGTACGGCCCCTGGTTCCACCTGCCCGCGGCGCAGGTCCCCGAAGGCGCGCACACCCTGACCGTCCGCCTCTACGCGGATGACCACACCGCCTGGGCGGTCTCCGGCAAACCCGTCGAGGGCGCGGCGCAGCTCACCGCTCCCGCGCCGGGCACGCCCGGCGGCCACAGCCACGGCGAAGCCCCTTCGCAGTCGCCCCAGCCGCCCCAGTCACCCCAGTCGCCCCAGTCGCCGGCCCCGGGCCAGGGGCAGGCGGACCGCACGGTCACCATCACCGTCCGGGACGGCAAGGTCAGCCCCGCCCCGGCCCGCACCGAACTGCGGCGCGGCGAACGCGTTGCCCTGCGCGTCACCAGCGACCGCGCGGACACCCTGCACGTCCACGGCTACGACAAGGAACTCGCCCTGCCGGCAGGCCAGGAGGCCACCCTGATCCTGACGACCGACCGCACGGGACTCTTCGAGGTAGAGACCCACGGGTCCAGCCTCGTCCTGACCCAACTCCTCGTCCGATGACCGCCCGCCACGCCACACGCGCCGCCGACGCTCCGCCCGCCACCGACGCCCCGGCCCGGCCGCCCGGGCTCGGGCCCGAGCCCGGGACGCAAGGCCGATCCGTCGGCGGCACGCGGTGCTCGGCGGTCCGATGGTGAGCCCGAGCCCCCTCGGCCCCGGTCACGGACACGGTCACGGCCAGGGCGTGGTCCTTCACCCGGCCGAACCGTTCACCGCGCTCGCGCACGGCATCGGATCCCAGCACGATCTGCCGATCTCTCCCTTCTACGCGTTCGCCGGAGCCTTCGCCGCGCTGTTCGTCTCCTTCCTCGCACTCGGCCTGCTCTGGTCCACCTCCCGCTTCCGCGGAGAGCACTCGGGCCTCGCCCTGCCCGCCGCCCTCCAGCGGGCGGCCGACGCGCCGGCCACCCGAACCACCCTGCGCGGACTCGGACTCGCCGCCGCGCTCGTCGTCCTGCTGTACCTCCTCCTCGGTCCCGACGACCCCGCGCACAACCCCGCTCCCGGTGCCGTCTACGTCCTCCTCTGGGTCGGACTCGTGCCCGCCTCCCTCCTCCTCGGCCCCGTCTGGCGCCTGCTCAACCCGCTGCGCACCCTGCACCGCCTGCTCTCCAGGGCCCTGCACCGCCCCGGTACCGGCCACCACCCCCTTCCCGCCCGGCTGGGGCTGTGGCCCGCCGCCGCCGGACTGTTCGGCTTCACCTGGCTGGAACTCGTCTCTCCCGATCCCGCATCCACCACCACCCTCCTCATCGCGCTCGCCGCCTACACCACCGCCCAGCTGCTGCTCGCCGCCCGTTACGGCGAGAGCTGGTTCGCCGACGGGGACGCCTTCGAGGCGTACTCCGCCCTCCTCGCCCGCCTCTCCCCCCTCGGCCGCCGCAGCGACGGCCGCCTCGTACTCCGCAACCCCTTCCACGGACTCGACGCGACGCCCGAGCGGCCCGGACTCGTCGCCACCGTCTGCGTCCTCCTCGGATCCACCGCCTACGACGGCTTCTCCGACAACCCCTCGTGGATCAACACCCTCCAGACCTCCCCCCTCGGCCGCACCCCCACGGCCACCCTCGGACTGCTCGGTTCCATCGCCCTCGTCGCCGCCCTCTACTGCCTGTGCGCCGCGGCCACCCGCCTCGTCAGCGGCCCGCACCCCGGCCCGCTGACCGCCTTCGCGCACTCACTCGTCCCGATCGCCCTCGGTTATCTCATCGCCCACTACTTCTCCCTCCTGGTAGTCGAAGGACCACGCACAGTAATGGTGGCATTCGGCACTGACAACGCCCCCGAACCCGCTCCACCACTGGGCCCCGGCGGCCTCGCCGCCCTCCAGGTCATCGCCGTCGTCACCGGCCACGTCCTCGGAGTCGTCGCCGCCCACGACCGCTCCGTACGCCTCTTCCCGCCCGCGAAAGCGGTGGCCGGGCAACTGCCGCTGCTCACCCTGATGATCATTTACACGATCGGGGGCCTCAGCCTCCTCCTGAACTGAGGCCCCCGCCGGACCCGGAAGCGAGGAGCGGCATGATGGACCCCGTGCCTCCCGCCCACTCCCTGCGCCGTACGCCGATCCAGCAGCGCAGCGCCGACCGGCTCGCCCGGATCCTCGACGCCTGTGCCGAACTGCTGGACGAGACCGGGTACGAGAACCTCAGCACCCGCGCCGTCGCCCTGCGCGCCGGCGTGCCGATCGGATCCGTCTACCGCTTCTTCGGCAACAAACGGGCCATGGCCATCGCCCTCGCCCACCGCAACCTGGACCGCTACGTCGACGGCATCGCGGACCGCCTCGAAGGCCTCCCCGCCACGCACTGGCGACCGGTCGTGGACGCCGTACTGGACGAGTACCTGGCTATGAAGCGCAGCGTGCCCGGCTTCGCGCTGGTCGACTTCGGCGTGCCCGCGCCGCCGGCCGGGGACGCCGAGGGCGACCCCAACCACCAGGTGGCGGCCCGCCTGACGGAGCTGCTCTCCGCGCACCTCGGCCTGACCCCCGACGCCACGCTGGAGCGAGCGGTACTCGTCGCCGTCGAGGCCACCGACGCGCTCATCCAACTGGCCTTCCGGACCGACCCGGCCGGGGACCCCGGCATCGTCGCCGAGACCCGCGCGATGATGCACGCCTACCTGGCCCGCGTACTGGACTGAGCCACCTCCCCGTTCCTCCCGGCCGCTCCCTCTTCCTCCCGGCCCCGCCGCCCGTATCCCGCTCGGCCCGCCCGCGTTTCGTGACGACCGGCGCCGTGTACTCCCTCGCCACCGTGCCTACCGGTCGGTATGCTCGGTGCTCCCCGCGTGCCCGTGCCGCAGCCTGCCGCCCTGGAGGGCCCATGCCCCGCACCGCCCTGCGCATCTGCCCCCTCTGCGAAGCCACCTGCGGCCTCACCCTCACCATCGAAGGCACCGCGGTCACCGGCGCCCGCGGTGACCGCGACGACGTCTTCAGCCGCGGCTTCATCTGCCCAAAGGGCGCCGCCTTCGGGCAGATCGACGCCGACCCCGACCGCCTGCGCACCCCCCTCGTCCGCCGCGACGGACGACTGCAGGAGGCCACCTGGGAGGAGGCCTACGACGCCATCGCCGCCGCCGTGCCCGGCCTCGTCGCGGAGCACGGAGCCCAGTCCGCAGGCGTGGTCCTCGGCAACCCGAACGTGCACACCATGGCGGGCGCCCTCTACCCGCCGCTGCTCCTCAAGACCCTCGGCACCCGCAACCTGTTCACCGCCAGCACGCTCGACCAGATGCCCAAGCACGTCTCCAGCGGATTCCTCTTCGGAGACCCCCTGGCCATCCCGGTCCCCGACCTCGACCGGACGGACTTCCTGCTGCTCCTGGGCGCCAACCCGGTGGAGTCCAACGGCTCCCTCTGCACGGCCCCCGACTTCCCCGGCCGGCTCAAAGCCCTGCGCGCCCGCGGCGGCACCCTCGTCGTCGTCGACCCGCGCCGCACCCGGACCGCCGCACTCGCCGACCGCCACCTCGCACCGCGCCCCGGCAGCGACGCACTCCTGCTCGCCGCCCTCGCGCACACCCTCCTCGCCGAGAAGCTCGCCGCCCCCGGGACGCTGGAGGAACACGCCGAAGGGCTCGGGGAACTCGGCGCCGCCCTCGGGAGTTTCACACCTGAGGCCGTCGCACCCGCCTGCGACCTCACGGCCGACGAGATCCGCAGCCTCGCCCGCGAGCTCGCCGCCGCACCCACCGCCGCCGTCTACGGACGGATCGGCAGCTGCACCGTCGAGCACGGCACGCTCGCCAGCTGGCTCGTCGACGTACTGAACATCCTCACCGGCAACCTCGACCGGCCCGGCGGAGCCCTCTTCCCGCTCTCCGCCACCGACCGCACGCCCCGGCCGGCCGGTCCCGGCAGGGGCTTCACGGTCGGCCGCTGGCACAGCCGGGTCAGCGGCCACGCCGAGGCCAAGAGCGAACTGCCCATCGCAGCCCTGGCCGAGGAGATCGAGACGCCGGGGGAGGGGCGGATCCGCACCCTGATCGCCATCGCCGCCAATCCCGTCCTCTCCGCACCCGACGGCGACCGCCTCGACCGGGCGCTGGCCGGCCTCGACTTCATGGTCTCGGTCGACCCGTACCTGAACGAGACCTCCCGTCATGCCCACGTGGTGCTGCCGCCGCCACCGCCCGCACAGAGCGCGCACTTCGACTTCGCGTTCAACGCCTTCGCCGTACGCAACCAGGCCCGCTACTCGCCACCCGCCATTCCCCTGGAGGAGGGGCGGCTGGACGAGTGCGAGATCCACGCGCGCCTGATCCTCGCCGTGTCAGGGCTGCACGGAGCCCCGCCCGAGGCCGTCGACGAACGCGTCATCGCCGACACCCTCGCCCGGGCCGCCGCCGACGCGCACTCGCCGCTCCACGGCACTGACCCGTCCGAGCAGGCCCGCCGGCTGACGGGGCGCACGGGCCCGGAGAGGCGGCTGGACATGATGCTGCGCCTCGGGCCGTACGAGCTGGTCCTCGACGACCTGCTGGAGGCGCCGCACGGCATCGACCTGGGCCCGCTGCGGCCCCGGCTCCCGGAGGTACTGAAGACGCGCAGCGGCCGGATCGAGCTGCTCCCTGACCCGATCGCGGCCGAGCTCCCCAGGCTGCGCGCGACGCTCGCCGACCGCCCCACCGCCCTGGTGCTCGTGGGCCGCCGCCATCTGCGGTCCAACAACAGCTGGTTGCACAACATCCCGGCCCTCACCGGAGGTTCCAACCGCTGCACCCTCCAGGTCCACCCGCAGGACGCGGCCCGGCTGGGCCTCACCGACGGCGGACGGGCCAGGGTCGCCGCCGACGGCGGGAGCCTGGAGGTCCCCGTCGAGGTCACCGAAGCCGTCCGCACGGGAGTGGTGAGCCTCCCGCACGGCTGGGGCCACGACCGCGCCGGCGCCCGCCTGGGCGTCGCCTCCGCCACGCCCGGCGCCAACGTCAACCAGCTGCTCGACGGCACCCGGATCGACCGGCTCTCCGGCACGGCCGTGCTCAACGCCTTCCCCGTCGAGCTGACACCCCTGCCCTGAGCTGGGGTTTTGCTCGTATTGCTCACGCGCCGACGTCTTGTTGGCGAAAGGAGGCGGCACCTACCTTCCCCCCATGCTGACCTTCCTCGGCTTCGCCATGATCGCGACCTTCCTGGTCCTGATCATGATGAAGAAAATGTCGCCCATCGCGGCGCTCGTCCTCATCCCCGCACTGTTCTGCGTGTTCGCAGGAAAGGGCGCACACCTCGGCGACTACGTCATCGAAGGCGTCGGCAAGCTCGCACCGACCGCCGCCATGCTGATGTTCGCCATCGTCTACTTCGGCCTGATGATCGACGTCGGCCTCTTCGACCCGATAGTCCGGGGCATCCTGCGCTTCTGCAAGGCCGACCCGATGCGCGTCGTGGTCGGCACGGCGGTCCTCGCCGCGATCGTCTCGCTCGACGGCGACGGATCGACCACCTTCATGATCACGGTCTCGGCCATGTACCCGCTCTACAAGCGACTCGGTCTCAGCCTGGTGGTGATGACGGGCGTCGCGGCCACGGCCAACGGCGTCATGAACACCCTGCCCTGGGGCGGTCCCACGGCCCGTGCCGCCACAGCCCTCAAGCTGGACGCCGCCGACATCTTCGTCCCGATGATCCCGGCCCTCGCGGTGGGCCTGCTCTTCGTGTTCGCCCTGGCGTACGTCCTCGGCCTGAGGGAACGCCGTCGCGTCGGAGTTCTGGCCCTCCCCGGCCAGAAGGCGCCCGAGGACGTCGAGGACGTCGAGGGCGTCGAGGGCGTCCGGGAGGACATGGCCGGGGCCGCCACCGGAGGCACCGCCCAGACGGCCTCCGCCGGGCCCGTGGTGTCGGGCCCGTCCACCGGGCCGGCCCCCGCCGAGACCTCCGCCTCCATCTCCCCCTCCCCCTCCACTTCCGACACGGGCTCCGGCCCCGACCCCGAGGACGGGTTCCAGGGCCTCGACCCCGACCGGCCCACCCTGCGCCCCCGCCTCTACTGGTTCAACGCAGGCCTCACCGTCGCCCTCCTCACCGCGATGATCATGGAGTGGCTGCCCATCCCGGTGCTGTTCCTGCTCGGCGCGGCCCTCGCCCTCACCGTCAACTTCCCGCACATGCCCGACCAGAAGGCCCGGATCGCCGCCCACGCCGACAACGTCCTGAACGTCGCCGGCATGGTCTTCGCCGCCGCCGTCTTCACCGGGGTCCTCACCGGCACCGGCATGGTCAAGGACATGGCCGACTGGCTGGTCGGCGCCATCCCCGAGGGCATGGGTCCGCACATGGCGCTGGTCACCGGCCTGCTCAGCCTGCCGCTCACCTACTTCATGTCCAACGACGGCTTCTACTTCGGGGTCCTGCCCGTCCTCGCCGAGGCAGGCGCCGCCCACGGGGTCTCCCCGCTGGAGATCGCCCGCGCCTCCCTCGTCGGCCAGGCGCTGCACATGTCGAGCCCGCTGGTTCCGGCCGTCTACGTCCTGGTCGGCATGGCCAAGGTCGAGTTCGGGGACCACACCCGATTCACCGTGAAATGGGCGGCCCTCACCTCTCTCGTCGTCCTCGCGGCAGGGATGATTTTCGGCATCATCTGACCCCTGCCACCCCTGGCCGACAAAAACTACCGGCGCTAGTTTGTAGGGTGACGGGCAGGTGGATCCACGCGCACGTGCGCACTCGGGAGGAATGCCATGAAGGCCCAGGACGGGATGTACATCGACGGCGCGTGGCGGCCCGCCGTCGGAACCGGCCGGATCGAGGTCGTCAACCCGGCCGACGGCCAGATCATCGCCCAGGTGCCGGCCGGCACCGAAGAGGACGTGGACGCCGCCGTACGCGCGGCCCGTGCGGCCCTGCCCGGCTGGTCGGCCACGCCCCCGGCCGAGCGGGCCGCCCTGATCGGCGCGCTCCGCGACGCGCTCCAGGCCCGCAAGGACGAGTTGACCGAGACCGTCACCGCCGAACTCGGAGCCCCGCTCCCCTTCGCCAAGGCGGTCCACGTCGGCTCGTCGATCGCCGTGGTCTCCACCTACGTCGAGCTCGCCGCCTCGTACGCCTTCGAGGAGCGCATCGGGAACTCCACCGTCCTGCTGGAGCCGGTCGGTGTGGTCGGGGCCATCACGCCCTGGAACTACCCGCTGTACCAGGTCGTTGCAAAGGTGGCACCCGCTCTCGCCGCCGGCTGCACCCTCGTCCTCAAGCCGGCGGAGGACACCCCGCTGACCGCACAGCTCTTCGCCGAAGCCGTGCACGAGGCGGGGATCCCGGCCGGAGTCTTCAACCTGGTGACCGGTACGGGCCCGGTCGCCGGCCAGGCACTGGCCGCCCACGAGGGAGTCGACTTCGTCTCCTTCACCGGCTCGACCGCCGTCGGCAAGCAGGTCGGCGCCACGGCCGGCGCCGCCGTCAAGCGCGTCGCCCTCGAACTGGGCGGCAAGTCGGCGAACGTCATCCTGCCCGGGGCCGACCTGCCCAAGGCCGTCGCGGCGGGTGTCGGCCACGTCATGAACAACACCGGCCAGAGCTGCAACGCACTCACCCGGATGCTCGTCCACCGGGACCAGTACGAGGAGGCCGTCTCACTCGCGGTCGCCGCCGTCGCCGACCACCCCGTCGGCGACCCCCGCACGGCGGGCACCCGTGTCGGCCCCGTCGTCAACGCCAAGCAGCACGAGCGCGTCCGCGGCTTCATCGCCAAGGGCGTGGAGGAGGGCGCGCGCCTGGTCGCCGGCGGACCGGACGCGCCGTACGAGCAGGGGTACTTCGTCGCCCCGACCGTGTTCGCCGACGTGACCCCCGACATGACCATCGCCCAGGAGGAGATCTTCGGCCCGGTCCTGTCCATCCTCGCGTACGAGGACGAGGATGAGGCCCTGCGCATCGCCAACGGCACCGTCTACGGCCTGGGCGGCGCCGTCTGGGCCGCGGACGAGGAGACGGCCGCAGCCTTCGCGCGCCGCATGGACACCGGGCAGGTGGACATCAACGGCGGCCGCTACAACATCCTCGCGCCCTTCGGCGGCCACAAGCAGTCGGGCGTCGGCCGCGAGCTGGGCCCGCACGGCCTGGCCGAGTACCTCCAGACCAAGTCCCTGCAGTTCTGAGCCGCAGCACCTGCATCATCTGCAGCTCCCGCAGTACCCGCAACGTCCACCACCCGCCCGGCAGCCGCAGGCTCCCGCAGCCCCGCACCCGCACCCGCCCCCGCACCGGAAAGTCGAGACGACGCCCATGGTCCGCGCCGCCATCCTGCCCGCCGTCGGAGCACCGCTGGAGATAAGGGAGATCGTGCTGCCCGACCCCGGCCCCGGGCAGGTCCGCGTCAGGCTGGCCGCGGCCGGCGTCTGCCACTCCGACCTGTCCCTCACCGACGGCACCATGCGGGTTCCCGTGCCCGCCGTCCTCGGCCACGAGGGCGCGGGCACGGTCCTCGCCGTCGGGGAGGGCATCACCCACGTCGCCCCCGGCGACGGCGTCGTGCTCAACTGGGCTCCGTCCTGCGGGAAGTGCCACCACTGCACCATCGGCGAGGTCTGGCTCTGCGCGACCGCCCTCGCCGGGGTCGGGAACGTCTACGCGCACGACGCCCGGGGCACCGCGCTGCACCCCGGGCTGAACGTGGCCGCGTTCGCCGAGGAGACCGTCGTCGCGGCCAACTGCGTGCTGCCCGCGCCCGCCGGCATTCCGCTCGCCGAGGCCGCCCTGCTTGGCTGCGCCGTCCTCACCGGCTACGGGGCCGTCCACCACAGCGCCCAGGTCCGCCCGGGCGAGTCGGTGGCCGTCTTCGGCGTCGGCGGGGTCGGCCTGGCCGCGCTCCAGGCCGCCCGGATCGCGCAGGCGGGCCCGGTCGTCGCCGTCGACGTGTCACCGGCCAAGGAGGAACTGGCGCGCGCGGCCGGAGCCACCGAGTTCGTGCTCGCCTCCGACACCACCGCCAAGCAGATCCGTGCGCTCACCGGCGGGCAGGGCGCGGACGTCGCCGTCGAATGCGTCGGCCGCGCCGAGACCATCCGCGGCGCCTGGGAGTCGACCCGCCGCGGCGGCCGCACCACGGTCGTCGGCATCGGCGGCAAGGAACAGCAGGTCACCTTCCACGCCCTGGAGATCTTCCACTTCGCCCGCACCCTCACCGGCTGCGTCTACGGCAACAGCGACCCCGCCCGCGACCTCCCGGTGATCGCCGAGCACGTCCGGGCGGGCCGCCTCGACCTGGGCGCCCTGGTGACCGACCGGATCACCCTCGACGACATCCCGGCGGCGTTCGAGGCCATGCTCGCGGGCAAGGGCGGCCGCTCCCTCGTCGTCTTCTAGTCCCGGTCGCTGGCCCGGTCGCTGGCCCGGTCGCTAGCCCGGTCCCTGGCCCGGTCCCTGGCCCGGTCCCTGGCCCGGCACCGGACCAGATCCGGTGCCGGGGGTGCGCGCCTCAGCCGCCGGCCCGGTTCGGGCGCGTCAGCGCCTCGTACTGGAGGGCCAGTCCGTCCAGCAGCGCCTCCAGGCCCGTCTCGAACGCGCCCTCGTCCACCTCGCGCTGCCGCTCGGCCAGCAGGTGGGCCTGGCCCAGGTGCGGGTAGTCCGCCGGGTCGTAGGCCGCGCGGTCGTCCACGAAGCCCCGGGCGAAGGAACCCACCGCCGAGCCCAGGATGAAGTACCGCATCAGCGCGCCGATCCGGGTCGCCTGCGCCGCCGGCCACCCGGCCTCCGTCATCGCGCCGAACACCGCGTCCGCCACCCGCAGCCCCGCCGGACGGCGCCCGGGCCCGCGCGCCAGCACCGGCACGATGTTGGGATGGTCCGCGAGGGCGTCCCGGTACGAGTGAGCCCACGCCTGCAGCGCTCCCCGCCAGTCCTGACCGCCCTCGAACATCGACAGGTCGACCCGCGAGCTCACCGCGTCCGCCACCGCGTCCAGGATCTCGTCCTTGGTGCGGAAGTGGTTGTAGAGCGAGGGCCCGCTGACCCCGAGCGCGGCCGCCAGCCGCCGGGTCGACACCGCCTCCAGCCCCTCCGCGTCGACCAGAACCCCGGCCGCCTCGACGATCCGGTCCCGGCTGAGAAGGGGCTTGCGCGGTCTGGCCATGCGCCACATAGTAAAGCCTGCCCACCAAAAACTACCGGTGCTAGTTAAAACGGCGCCGGCCGCCACCCGCCACCCGCCTGGAGGAGGTCCCGGTGAATCTGGAGCTGAGCGAGGAGCAGAGCGCCGTGCGCCGGCTCGCCCGTGAGTTCGCCGAGCGCGAGATCGTCCCGTACGCGGCCGAGTGGGACCGGGCCGAGAGCGTGGACCGGGCCATCGTGAAGAAGCTGGGCGCCCTCGGATTCCTCGGCCTGACCGTCCCCGAGGAGTACGGCGGCTCCGGCGGCGACCACCTCTCCTACGTCCTCGTCACCGAGGAGCTCGGCCGCGGCGACTCCGCCGTGCGCGGCATCGTCTCCGTCTCCCTCGGCCTGGTCGCCAAGACCGTCGCCGCCTGGGGGACCGAGGAGCACAAGCGCACCTGGCTGCCCCGCCTGTGCTCCGGCGACGCGCTCGGCTGCTTCGGCCTGACCGAGCCCGGCACCGGCTCCGACGCCGCGAACCTCACCACCCGCGCCGCGCGCGAGGGGGACTCGTACGTCCTCCACGGGACCAAGACCTTCATCAGCAACGGCACCTGGGCCGACGTCGTGCTGCTCTTCGCCCGCACCGGAGAAGAGCCGGGCCACCGCGGCGTCTCCGCCTTCCTCGTCCCCACCGACACCCCCGGCCTCACCCGCCGCGAGATCCACGGCAAGCTCGGCCTGCGCGGCCAGGCCACCTCCGAACTCGTCCTCGACGGCGTCCGCGTGCCCGCCTCCGCGATGCTCGGCCCGGCGGGCAAGGGCTTCTCGGTGGCCATGTCCGCACTCGCCAAGGGCCGCATGTCGGTCGCCGCCGGCTGCGTCGGCATCGCGCAGGCCGCCCTGGACGCAGCCGTCTCGTACGCCGCCCACCGCGAGCAGTTCGGCAAGCCGATCGCCCACCACCAGCTGGTCCAGGAGCTCATCGCCGACATCTCGGTCGACGTGGACGCGGCCCGGCTGCTGACCTGGCGCGTCGCGGACCTCATCGACCGCGGACGGCCCTTCGCCACCGAGTCCTCCACCGCCAAGCTCTTCGCCTCCGAGGCCGCCGTGCGCGCCGCGAGCAACGCCCTCCAGGTGCACGGCGGTTACGGGTACATCGACGAGTACCCGACCGGGAAGCTGCTCCGCGACGCCCGCGTGGCGACCCTGTACGAGGGCACCAGCCAGATCCAGAAGCTCCTCATCGGCCGTGCCCTCACCGGGGTTTCCGCCTTCTGAGTACCGCTATGAGTACGTGCGCGGATGTGCTCTCCCGTCGCCCGCCCGATGCTCGACGCATGAACGAGACACCGGTCAAGCAGCAGAACACGGGGGCGTACTACGGACAGGCCGTCGCCTCCTTCGCCATCGCCCTCGTGGCCGTGGCCGTCGGGATCTATCGTCTGGAGGCCGACGGCTGGGTCCGCGCCTTCCTTGGGATCGCGGTCCTCTACCTCACCACCTCGGCCTTCACCCTCGCCAAGGTGATCCGTGACCGCCAGGAGGTCACGCAGATCGTCAGCCGCGTGGACCAGGCCAGAATGGAGAAGATCATGGCCGAGTACGACCCCTTCGCGCCGAAGTAGCCGCACGGGCCGGAGCGGCCGGCTCGAGAATGCTAAGCGCTTGCTCACCCTCCATGTAGGGTGTTCACTCCCGAACGGTGAAGAGGTGAGTGAGCGATGGACAGCGCGGAGGACACGGCCGACGGCTACCGGCCGTGGTCCGAGGTCACCCCGGACGCCGCACGGCGGCTGCTCGTCGCCGCCGTCGACGCCTTCGCCGAGCGCGGCTACCACGCCACCACCACCCGTGACATCGCGGGCCGCGCCGGCATGAGCCCGGCCGCGCTCTACATCCACTACAAGACCAAGGAAGAGCTGCTCCACCGGATCAGCCGGATCGGGCACGACAAGGCGCTGGAGATCCTCACCACCGCCGCCGACGGCCCCGGCTGCGCCGCCGAGCGCCTCGACGCCGCCGTGCGGTCCTTCGTACGGTGGCACGCCGCGCACCACACCACCGCGCGCGTGGTCCAGTACGAGCTCGACGCCCTCGCCCCCGGGCACCGCTCCGAGATCGTGACGCTGCGCCGGCAGAGCGACGCCGCCGTGCGCCGCATCCTCGCCGACGGGGTCGCTGCGGGAGAGTTCGACGTCCCCGACGTGCCGGGCACCACCCTCGCCGTGCTGTCGCTGTGCATCGACGTGGCCCGCTGGTTCAGCGTGGCCGGACAGCGCACGCCCGACGAGGTCGGCGCGCTCTACGCCGACCTCGTGCTCCGCATGGTGGGCGCGCGGCCGCGCCCTCAGAAGTAGTAGCGGGACACCGACTCCGCCACGCACACCGGCTTCTCGCCGCCCTCGCGTTCGACCGTCACCGTCGCGGTGACCTGTACGCCGCCGCCCGCCTCCGCGACCTCCGTGATCACGGCGGTGGCGCGCAGGCGTGAACCGACCGGCACCGTCGCCGGGAAACGCACCTTGTTCGTGCCGTAGTTGAGGCCCATCCGCATACCCTCGACCCGCATGACCTGCGGCACCAGGCTGGGCAGCAGCGACAGCGTCAGATAGCCGTGCGCGATGGTGGAACCGAAGGGTCCGGTCGCGGCGCGCTCCGGGTCCACGTGGATCCACTGGTGGTCGCCGGTCGCGTCCGCGAAGAGGTCGATCCGCTTCTGGTCCACCTCCAGCCAACCGCTCGGGCCGAGCGGTTCGCCGATCCCGGCGTGCAGCTCCTCGGCGGACGTGAAGACCCTCGGCTCGGCCATGCCTGTTCCTGTCTCTCGCGGGACCACTGACGGACGAATAAGCGCTTGCTCAGCATGCTGGGACCGTATGTGTATGTCAACGGACCTCCGACTACCCTCGGCCGGGTGCCGCAGATTCCCGAGAAAGTCCACGAACTCACCGTCGGCCAGCTGTCCGCCCGCAGCGGCGCCGCCGTCTCCGCGCTCCACTTCTACGAGGCCAAGGGCCTGATCAGCAGCCGCCGCACGTCCGGCAACCAGCGCCGCTACACCCGTGACGCGCTGCGCCGGGTGGCCTTCGTGCGCGCGGCCCAGCGGGTGGGCATCCCGCTCGCCAGCATCCGAGAGGCACTGGCCCAGCTCCCCGAGGAGCGCACGCCGAACCGCGAGGACTGGGCCCGCCTGTCCGAGGCCTGGCGAACCGAGCTCGACGAACGGATCAGCCGACTCGCCCGCCTGCGCGACCATCTGACGGACTGCATCGGCTGCGGCTGCCTCTCGATGGAGACCTGCGCCCTGTCCAACCCCGACGACGTCTTCGGCGAACGGCTCACCGGCTCGCGGCTCTGACGGCCCTCTGCGCGGGCAGCAGTTCCCGGGCCGCCGCGACCAGTTCGGCGTTCGACCGCGCCGGGCGCCCGTCCGGCAGGTGCAGCACGTCTCCTACGCCGGTGCGCGCGGCCGTGCCGCACCGGGCGGCCAGCCGCAGCACCGGCCAGGAGGCCCCGTCCCGCCCGAACAGCAGCACCGCTCGCGGCAGCAGCCCGCGCAGACCGGCCGGCAGGGTCGGCCCGGTCACCCGTTCGTCCACCGGCCCCGCCGCGATCTCGGCCACCACCCGGACCCCGCCGCGGCCGCCGCCCGGGCTCCGTACCAGCCAGGACCGCAGCCGCTCCAGCGGCTCCGGCCCGGCCGGGCCGCCCAGCGGAGCCACCGCGTCCACCGGCACTCCCCGCTCCAGCAGCGCCTCGGCGAGCCCGGCCGCCCCCGGCTCGGCGAAATGCACCACCGCCCGGTCCGGCAGCACCGTCCACGCGCCCACCCGCGCCAGCCGCTGCGCCGGATCCGGCTCGGCCCCGATGTCCGCCGGCACCGCCAGCGGTACGCCCACCCCCGCGCCCCGCAGCGCCTCCAGCAGGGGCCCGACCACCCGCGGCGAGAGGCTCTCCCGCCCGCACGGGGTCCGCGGGTGCACGAGCACCTCACCCGCCCCGGCGGCGACCGCCCGCACCGCGGACTCCGCCAGGTCCCGCGGTGACATGGGCACGGCAGGCCCGTCGGCGGCGCAGCGCGAACCGTTGACCGACACCACGGCCGGCCCGCCCGCAGCTCTCACGCCGCGTCCGTCGAAGGGAAGTCCGCCAGGGCCGGTCTCGGCACCACGATCCCGCAGCCCGCGCACACCGGCCCGTCCCAGGCCGGCGCCCCCTCCCAGAGGCCCAGCGGAGCCACCTCCGGCCACCGCAGCTCCGTGTCCCCGCAGACCGGGCACGCCGTCCCCGGCTCCGACTCCAGCGCCCGGACCAGCCGCCGCAGCACCTCGCCCAGCGCCCCCTCGGGCCGCACCCCCGGATCCGCGCAGCGCACCACCGCGTCCCCGCTCCCGCCCCAGGCCCACTCCGGCCGGCGCAGCCCGTGGTGCTTCTCCCTCCGGCGCCGTTCCGCGAACTGGCGCTCGTACTCCAGCCAGACCGTCCGCGCGTCCTCCAGCTCCTCCAGCGCGGCCACCAGCCGCAGCGGGTCCGCCCCCCGGTCCTCGGGGGCGATCCCGTGCCGGTCGCACAGGTGCCACCAGGTGGCCCGGTGCCCGTAGGGCGCGAACCGCTCCAGGCAGCGGCGCAGCGAGTGGCGCCGCAGGGCCCGGTCATTGCGCGCGTCGCGCACCTGGTAGGCCAGACTCCGGAATCCCGCCATCACACCATCACCTCCGCCGATGTGCCCAACATGCCCGGTCGGGTGCGGGCGCATGCGGGGGCGGACGAGGCGTGCAGGTGGCACATGGCCGGAACTCAGCGCCCCATGCGCCCCGCGGACACCACGACCCGGGCCAGTTCCTCGTGGCAGATGTCGCTGTGCGCCCCCGAGGGGGCGCCGCCGCGCCGCACCACGGAGCCCGCGTCCACACTGACGCATCCGGCCGTGGGCACCCCCTCGCGCAGGGCGGTGTCGAGGCTCAGACGGGGCGCTCCCGGCACCGCCCGGACCCCGTCGTGCCCGATCGCGCCCCACCGCTCGTCGAAGCCGAGCAGACCGGCCGAATCACCTGCCATCCGGGACGCCAGCGGGTAGAAGACCTTGAGCGCCGAGTCGTGCGGGGAGTGGCAGGCCACCACCGGTCCGTCGACCTTGCGGTGGAGGCCGCGCAGGGCGCCGCCGCGACCCCTGTCGTGCGGCAGCCGGTCGGCGAACGCGTAGTGGGAGAACGCTCCCTGGAGCAGGGTCACGGACCTGACGTACCGGGCCCCGTCCGGCACCGCGCGCAGCGAGAAGGACACCACGCGGGCCCCGAAGCTGTGCCCGATCAGATGGAACCGCAGGGCCGGGCGGCCCGCCGCCAGCTCCGCCAGGACCGGGCCCAGCCCCCGCTCGCCGACCACACCCGCCCTCTTCTTCATCTTGTAGTACGTAGCCTGTCGCAGCAGTTCCTTGGCGCCGCCCCACAGGCCGCGCAGGCCGCCGCCGACCGTGAGCCCCGGCCCCTCGGTGCCGGCGGCCGCGGCGCCGGCCCTGGCCAGGGCGAGCGAGAGGGCCCGGCAGACCTCCAGCACGTCCTCCGCGAAGATCGCGGGTACCGCCGGCGCCGCCACCGCGTGCACCGCGTCCAGGCCGGCCAGCTCCCTGACGAGCGCGCCGAACTCGATGAACGCGGCCGCCGACTCGGGCTGCTCCGCCAGCAGTTCCGCCAGCCGGTCCAGCTCCGCGCGCCGTCCGGGCCAGAACTCCCCGAGCGCCTGCCGGGTCAGGGGGTCGAGCGCGCAGCCGCGGCCCGGTTCCGCGAGTGCCCCGGGCGCCTCGAAGTCGGGTATCGGCTCGTCGGAGAACCGCATCGACGGCCACACCACACCCACGTACCCCAGCCGCACCCCCGACCCCACCAGTGCGGGGAAGGGCGCGAAGAAGCGGTCGTAGAGCCGGTTCGCCGTGGACCGGTCGCTGTTCCAGCCGTGCGCGAAGACGAGCACGTCCGTCGCCTCCATCCGGGACACCGCCCCCTGCGAGGCGCGGTCCACGTCCCCTTCGGAGTCGAAGGTCAGCTCCGCGTACGGGCCCACCCCGATCCCGCTCCCCGTCGCGAAGCCGAATCCGCCACCGACGTCCGCCATGACGTCCCCCTTCACGCCGTGCCTCCGGTGCAGTCAGCATCCTGCTGCGGCGCCCGCCCGACCAGCCCCCCGGCGCGGCCGGCTCAGGAGTAGAGCAGGTACTGCGCGCGCACCGCATCGAAGCGGGCCAGCCCCGCCGCCCAGTCGCCCGCGACCTCCTCCACCCCGGCGCCCGCGTCCACCAGCGTGCGCACCCGGTCCGAGCCGGTCAGCCGGTCGATCCAGTGGTCCGCGCGCCAGCCGAAGCCGCTCCACACCCGTCGGGCGGTGACCAGCAGCCCGATGCCGGCCCGTACCGGGTCAAAGGCCTCCCGGTCGTGCACGATCAGCCGCACCCCGCCGCACACCTTCCCCACGTGCTTGGAGAAGGTCGGCGTGAAGTACGCCTCCCGGAACCACACCCCGGGCAGCCCCAGCCCGTTCGCCGCCTCCGCCCACCGCCGGTCGATCCCCTCGGCCCCCAGCACCTCGAAGGGCGTGGTCGTCCCGCGCCCCTCGGAGAGGTTCGTCCCCTCGAACAGGCAGGTCCCGGCGTACGCGAGGGCCGTGTCCGGCGTCGGCATGTTCGGGCTCGGCGGCACCCAGGGCAGCCCGGTCTCCCCGAAGAAGGCCCCGCGGCGCCACCCGGACATGGACACCGTGGTCAGCCTCACCGGACCGGCGGCCAGGAACTCGCCGTTGAACAGCCGGGCCAGCTCGGCCGCCGTCATCCCGTGCGCGAGCGCGATCGGCTCCCGGCCCACGAAGCTGGCGTACGGCCGCTCCAGCACCGGGCCCGCCGCCCGCCGGCCGCCCACCGGGTTCGGCCGGTCCAGCACCACCACCGCCTTGCCGGCGAGGGCGGCCGCGCGCATGCAGTCGTAGAGGGTCCAGATGTAGGTGTAGAAGCGGGCCCCGACGTCCTGGATGTCGAAGACGACGGTGTCGATCCCGGCCGCCGTGAACACGTCGGCGAGCCGCTGCCCGCTCTTGTCGTACGTGTCGTACACGGGCAGCCCGGTCGCCGGGTCCCGCGAGGCCCCCTCGGAGTCTCCGGCCTGCGCCGTACCGCGGAACCCGTGCTCGGGCCCGAACACCGCGACGAGGTCGACCCGTTCGTCCGCGTGGAGCACGTCCACCAGGTGCCGGGCATCGGCGGTGATCCCCGTGGGGTTGGTGACCACCCCGACCTTCTGTCCGGCCAGGACGGCGTACCCGTCCGCCGCGAGCCGCTCGAAGCCGGTACGCACCCGGCCCGCCGCCCGCGGCGCGCCGGTCCCGGCAGCCGGGGCAGCCCCGGCGGTACCCGCCGCACCCAGGGCGCCCACCGCACCCGCCGATCCCACGGCCCCCGCCAGCCCCAGCACCCCGCGTCGCGACAGCGTCATCCCGACACGCTAAGAGACGAGCCCCTTCCGCCCCGACATACCGACTGGTTAGTCTGCCCGCATCCGCAACCCGCCGTACGAGAGGTGTGATCCCGTGAGCGCGTACCAGGACCAGCGAGTCGTCGTCACCGGCGCGGGCGGCGGCATCGGCGCCGCGCTCGCCCACCGCTTCGCGGCCGAGGGCGCCACGGTGGTCGTCAACGACCTCGACCCCGCCAGGGCCGCCGCGGTCGCGGGCGCCATCGGCGCCCGGGCGATCCCGGTGCCGGGCGACGCCTCGCAGATCGTGGCCGAGGCCCGCGAGGCCCTCGGCGGGACGGTCGACGTCTACTGCGCCAACGCCGGACTCGCCTCGGGCGGTGACGCCGGCGCCGACGAGGCCGTCTGGGAAGCCGCCTGGAACGTCAACGTCATGGCCCACGTCCGCGCCGCACGGCTGCTGCTGCCCGACTGGCTGGAGCGGGGGAGCGGCCGCTTCGTCTCCACCGTCTCGGCCGCGGGACTGCTCAGCATGATCGGGGCCGCCCCGTACAGTGTCACCAAGCACGGTGCGCTCGCCTTCGCGGAATGGCTCTCGCTGACCTACCGGCACCGCGGTGTCCAGGTCCACGCCGTCTGCCCGCAAGGGGTGCGCACCGACATGCTGACCGCCGCGGGCTCGGCGGGCGAACTCGTCCTCGCACCGACCGCGATCGAGCCGGAAGCGGTCGCGGACGCGCTGTTCGACGGCATGGAGAAGGGCCGCTTCTTGATCCTCCCGCACCCCGAGGTCGCCGACTACTACGCGGTCCGCGCCACCGACCCGGACCGCTGGCTGAGCGGCATGAACCATCTCCAGCAGACATGGGAGACCCGGTGACCCCCGCCTCCGGATCCGCCTCCGCCCCTACCTCCGCCTCGACCTCCGGCTATGCCGCCCGGCCGTGGCGCGGACTGCTCTCCCCGGTCCAGCTGGCGCCCGTCGCGCCGCCGCCCACCGTCCTGCACGCCTTCCGCGAGGCAGTCGCCCGCGCCCCCGAACGCACCGCGCTCGCCTACTTCGACGGCCGGATCGGCTATGCCGAGGCCGACGCGCTCTCCGACTCCGTCGCCGGCCACCTCGCGGCGCGGGGCGTCCGCCGCGGCGACCGGGTCGCGGTCATGCTCCAGAACACCCCGCACTTCGTGCTCGCCGTCCTCGGCGCCTGGAAGGCCGGGGCCGTCGTCGTTCCCCTCAACCCCATGTACAAGTCCGGCGAGGTCGGCCACGTCCTGCGCGACTCGGGGGCCGCCGCGCTCGTGTGCGACGGCCGCGCCTGGACGGCGTACCTGCGTCAGGCGGTGCGGGGCAGCACCGTGCGGACCGTGCTGACCGCATCGGACCGGGACTTCCAGACCCGCAACGACCCGCGCGTCTTCGGCGCGGCACCGGCACCGGACCCGGACCCGGCCACGGCCCCCGACCGTCCGCTCGTGCCCGCGCAGGCGGTCGCGCCGGAAGCGGTGCCCGGCCGGGAGCAGCCGGCCGACTCGGACCCCGCCGATGCCGTCACCGCGGACCTGTTCACCGCCGACCTGTCCACCGTGGCCCGCGGCGGGCGGCCCGCCCCGCAGGGCCCGGACCTCACCGCCGCCGACACCGCCCTCATCAGCTACACCTCCGGCACCAGCGGCACTCCCAAGGGCGCGATGAACCCGCACGGCGCGCTCACCTACAACGCCGTACGGCAGGTCACCTCCCACCCCATCGCCGAGGGCGCCGGCTACTTCGCCCTCGCACCCCTCTTCCACATCACCGGCATGGTCTGCGAACTCGCCGCCTGCTTCGTCAACGCCGGCACCCTCGTCCTCGCCCACCGCTTCGACGCCGGCGCCGTGCTCGACGCCTTCCTGGAACACCGCCCCGCCTACACCGTCGGCCCGGCCACCGCCTTCATGGCCCTCGCCGCGCACCCCGCCGCCACCCCGGACCACTTCGCCTCCTTCCAGGTGCTCTCCTCCGGCGGCGCCCCGCTCCCGCCCGCCCTCGTCGACCGCCTGCGCGCGGCCTTCGGCTTCTACCTCCGCAACGGCTACGGCCTCACCGAGTGCACCGCCCCCTGCGCCAGCGTGCCCGTACACCTCGAAGCCCCCGTCGACCCCGCCTCCGGCACCCTCTCCGTCGGCCTGCCCGGCGCCGACACCCTCGTCCGCATCCTCGACGAGGAGGGGGCCGAGCTGCCCATCGGCGAGACCGGCGAGATCGCGGTGCGCGGCCCCCAGGTCGTGCCCGGCTATTGGGGCCTGCCCGCCGAGACCGCCGAGGCCTTCCCGGACGGCGAACTGCGCACCGGGGACGTCGGCTTCATGGACCCGGACGGCTGGCTCTACGTCGTCGACCGCAAGAAGGACATGATCAACGCGTCCGGCTTCAAGGTCTGGCCGCGCGAGGTCGAGGACGTGCTCTACACCCACCCCGCCGTCCGCGAGGCCGCCGTGGTCGGCGTCCCCGACCCGTACCGCGGGGAGAGCGTCAAGGCGTACGTGAGCCTGCGCCCCGGCACCTCGGCCGGGCCGGAGGAGCTCTCCGCCTACTGCGCCGAGCGCATAGCCGCGTACAAGTACCCGCGCCAGGTCGAGATCCTGCCTGTCCTTCCGAAGACGACCAGTGGCAAGATCCTGCGACGGGAACTGCGCGATCGCGGCTGAAAACAGTCGGACGGTCGTACAGCTGGTCGCACCGACCAGGCAGGAACGAGAAAGGGAGGGTCGGCACCATGGCGGCCAGGACCACGGAACCCGCAGGCACGCACGAGGCCCCGGTACCGCAGCGGCTGCTGGCCGTCGCCACCCGGCTGTTCGCCGAGCGCGGCTACGACCGCACGTCCGTCCAGGAGATCGTCGAGGCGGCCGGGGTCACCAAGGGCGCGCTCTACCACTACTTCGGGTCCAAGGACGACCTGCTGCACGAGGTGTACGCGCGCATGCTGCGCCTCCAGCAACAGCGCCTCGACGCGGTGGCCGCCTCCGACGCCCCCGTCGAGGAACGCCTGCGGGCCGCTGCCGCCGACGTGGTCGTCACCACCATCGAGAACCTCGACGACGCCATGATCTTCTTCCGGTCGATGCACCAGCTCAGCCCGGAGAAGTTCAAGCAGGTACGGGCGGAGCGCCGGCGCTACCACGAGCGTTTCCGGGCGCTGATCGAGGAGGGTCAGCGGACCGGCGTGTTCTCCACCGCCACCCCCGCCGACCTTGTGGTGGACTACCACTTCGGGTCCGTGCACCACCTGTCGACCTGGTACCGGGCAGACGGCCCGCTCACACCGCAGCAGGTCGCCGACCACCTCGCGGACCTCCTGCTGAGGGCGCTGCGGCCCTGATCCCCGAGGCGTCCAGCACGGGGTGGTCGGTGTAGCCCTCCGCGCCCTGGACGTACATCAGGAACTCCGGCCGGACCTCGTTGAGCGGCGCGCCCGTGCGCAGCCGTTCCACGAGGTCGGGGTTGGCGGGGAAGCCCGGGCCCAGCGCGATCAGGTCGGCGCCCGCGGCCGGCAGCCGCTCGCCGCTGCGCATGCCGCCGTCGGCCGCCACCTCCTCGCGGGTCAGTGCCGGGTCGGCGATCAGCGTCCCGGGCCAGGCCCTGCGGATCCCGGAGTAGAGGGGCAGGTCCGGGTCGGCGTACACCTGGGTCAGGTGGACCGGCCCGAGGCGCGCCGGCGCCTGTGCGGCGACGGGCCGCACAGGCGCTCCTTGAACGCCCGCGCCCGCCCCGGCTACATGTAGCGCTTCAGCTCACGACGGGCCAGGGAGCGCTGGTGCACCTCGTCCGGACCGTCGGCCAGCCGCAGGGTCCGGGCCGCCGCCCACAGCTCGGCCAGCGGGAAGTCCTGGCTCACCCCGCCCGCGCCGTGCAGCTGCACCGCGTCGTCCAGGATCTGCACCACCGCCCGCGGGGTCGCGATCTTGATGGCCTGGATCTCGGTGTGCGCGCCCCGGTTCCCGACCGTGTCCATCAGCCAGGCCGTCTTGAGCACCAGCAGCCGCAACTGCTCCACCGTGACCCGGGCGTCGGCGATCCAGTTCTGTACGACGCCCTGCGCGGCCAGCGGCTTGCCGAAGGCCGTACGCTCCACCGCGCGCCGGCACATCAGCTCGATGGCCCGCTCCGCCATGCCGATGAGCCGCATGCAGTGGTGGATGCGGCCCGGGCCGAGCCGCGCCTGGGCGATGGCGAAGCCGCCGCCCTCCTCGCCGATCAGGTTCGCCGCCGGGACCCGCACCCCGTCGAAGACCACCTCGGCGTGGCCGCCGTGGTCGTGGTCCTCGTACCCGTACACCGTCATGGCCCGCCGCACCTCGACCCCCGGGGTGTCCCGCGGGACCAGGACCATCGACTGCTGACGGCGCGGATCGGCGCCCTCCGGGTCGGTCTTGCCCATCACGATGAAGACCTTGCAGTCCGGGTTCATGGCACCGGAGATGAACCACTTGCGGCCCGTGACCACGTACTCGTCACCCGCCCGCTCGATCCGGGTCTCGATGTTCGTCGCGTCCGAGGAGGCCACCTCGGGCTCCGTCATCGCGAACGCGGAGCGGATCTCGCCGTTCAGCAGCGGCTCCAGCCACTGCTTCTTCTGCTCCTCGCTCCCGAACTGGGCCAGCAGCTCCATGTTCCCGGTGTCCGGGGCCGCGCAGTTGGTCGCCGTGGGCGCCAGGTGCGGGCTGCGGCCGGTGATCTCGGCGAGCGGCGCGTACTGGAGGTTGGTCAGCCCCGCGCCGTACTCCGGGTCGGGCAGGCTGTGCTGGTCTACGAAGAAGAGGTTCCACAGACCCTGGCGGCGTGCCTCGGCCTTCAGTTCACCGAAGACGGCCGGGGTGTCCCAGGGCGAGGCCAGCCGTGCGCGCTGCTCGGCGGCGACGGGCTCCGCCGGGTAGACGTACTCCTCCATGAACGCGAGCAGCCGTTCGCGGAGTTCCTCGGTCCGGGCGTCGAATGCGAAGTCCATGCTGGGTGCCTCAGCCTTCCTGCAGTTCCTGGAGGGTGGTCAGTCCGTGCTCGATGAAGACCGGAACCAGCTCGCCGATCCGGTCGAAGCCCGCACCGACGGTCTGCCCGAGCGTGTAGCGGTAGTGGATGCCCTCGAGGATCACCGCGAGCTTGAACCAGGCGAAGGCCGTGTACCAGGCGATGGCCCCGGTGTCCCGCCCGGAGCGGGCGGCGTACCGCTCGACCAGCTCGGCGGGCGCCGGATGGCCGGGAGCCCGGCTCGTCGTGCCGACCGGGGACGCGGGCAGGCCCAGGTCGGAGCTGTACATCACCAGCAGCCCGAGGTCGGTCAGCGGATCACCGAGCGTGGACATCTCCCAGTCCAGCACCGCCCGGATCGTGTCGGTGCCGGACGGGGACGCGCCGATGAGCACGTTGTCGAGCCGGTAGTCGCCGTGCACCACGGTCGGGGCGGGGGAGTCGGGCAGCCTGCGGCCCAGGGCGCCGTGCAGCTCGTCGATCCCGGCGAGCTCACGCCCCCGGGAAGCGGCGAGCTGCTTGCCCCAGCGCCGCAGCTGCCGGTCGAGGAAGCCCTCCGGCCGGCCGAAGTCGCCCAGGCCCACCGCCTCCGGGTCCACCGCGTGCAACTCGACCAGGGTGTCCACCAGCCCCAGCACGGCCTGCCGGGTGCGCTGCGGGCCGATCGCGGCGAGCTCTCCGGCCGTGCGGTACGGCACCCCGTCCACGTACTCCATGACGTAGAACGGCGCCCCGAGCACCTCCTCGTCCTCGCACAGCAGCACCGGCTCCGGAACCGGCACGGCCGTCCCGTGCAGCGCCGCGATGACCCGGTGCTCGCGGCGCATGTCGTGGGCGGTGGCCAGTACGTGGCCGAGCGGCGGCCGGCGCACCACCCAGCGGGCGGTCCCGTCGGTGATCTCGTACGTGAGATTCGACCGGCCGCCCTCGATCAGCCGGCCGCGCAGCGCACCGGCCACGAGTCCCGGCCGGGCCCGGTCGAGATGACCGCGCAGCCGCTCCAGATCCAGGCCTCGCGGGTCGGCCGGGGCTGAGGTCATGGTGCGCACCTCCGTGCGGAGAGTCGATGAAGGACGAACGGCGGTGCGTCGGCGCACCACCGCACGTAATCATGCCGACCAGTCGGTATGCCGTCCAGAGGGCGGGCCGAAAGAACACCTCCGGCCCGCCGGGCTCACGCGTGGCAGAGGATCGGCGTACCGCCGTTCATCACCGTCATGTCCGTGAGGACCGCCAGTATGTCGAGCGGCGCACCCTCCGGCTCCCCGGCCAGCTCCGCGTACGCCCGGTGCACGTTCGCCACCAGCCGCTCGCTCTCCCGCCACGCCGCGAACTCGCCGAGGTCGGCCTGCCGGGCCACCTCCAGGGGGGTCAGCCCCTTGGCCCGCCCCTCCCGGGCGAGCTCGGCCACGTACCGCAGGTAGCGCTCGGTGGAATCGTAGGCCGACGGGTCGGTCAGCGGTCCGTGGCCCGGTACGACGGTCTCCGCGTCCAGCGACCGCAGCAGCTCCAGTGCCCGCAGGGAGCCGGCCAGCGAGCCCATCGCCAGGAACGGCGTGCCCCCGGCGAAGACCAGGTCCCCGGTGAAGACCACCCGCTGCCGGGGCAGCCACACGACCGAGTCCCCGGTGGTGTGCGCGACGCCCGGGTGGACGACCTGCACCTCGGTCCCGCCCACGTGCACGGTCGCCCGGTCGCTGTAGGTGAGGTCGGGCGCGGTGATGGCTATGGCCCCGAAGTCCGTCGCGGGCCAGATCATCTCCAGCTGGTGGCCGGCGGCGAGCTGCTCGGTCCGCGCGTTGTCGTGCCCGAGGATCAGTGCCTCGGGGGTGAAGACGGAGTTGCCGTAGGTGTGGTCGCCGTGGTGGTGGGTGTTCACCACGGTCCGCGGGAGCGGCACCCCGGCCGCGACGACCGCCTCGCGCAGTGCCAGGGCCCGCCGCTCGGTGGCGGCCGTGTCGACGAGCAGGGTCCGGCCGCCGTCGCTCACGAAGCCGGCGTTGTTCAGGCACCAGCCGCCGTCGGGCTGGACGTAGGCGTACACCCCCGGCGCCGGCTGGACGAGGTACGGGTCGTCGACGGGCATCTGCGCTCTCCCCGGGTCGCTGTGACGGGCGGTCAGCATCCTGTCAGCCGTCGTCGCGCCGGGGGAGAGCGGGTGCCGGACCCCGGCCGGCCGGGCAGCCCGTGCGGGGCCGGTGAAGGAGAGCCGGTCAGGGGCGGCGGCGCCGGTCAGTGGTCGTCGTAGTGTCCGTCGTGCGCGGCGTGGCGGTGTCCGTCGTGCAGGTAGTCGACGTGGTCGCCGTGCCGGACGGTGTCGTGCCCGCAGTCCGTGCCGTGCGCGTGGGCGTGGCCCTCGTGAGTGGTGTGCCCGGCCGGCTCGCACTCGTCCCAGTGCCCCGAGTGCTCCCGGTGCAGGTGGCCGTCGTGCGCGTAGTCGACGTGGTCGCCGTGCGGGACCGCCTGGTGGCCGCAGTCCGCGCCGTGGGCGTGCTGGTGCGTGGGGTGTTCGTGGTGGAGGGTCGTCATGGCGCCGAGACTAGTGCGAATGGTCGGCTATCGCCCGTTGTGTCCCGTTATTCGGGGAGAAGTGGGATGATCGGTCAGGCGGCCCAGCCCCAGGCCCAGCCCCAGCCCCAGGCCCACGTACAGGCTCAGGACCAGGCTCAGAGGATGACCGCCACCGCGAACGCCGCCAGCGCCACCGTGCACGCGACCACGGCCAGCGCCGACCCGGCCCCCAGCACCCGCGGCCGGCCGGTCGCCAGCGCCCGGATCCGGCGGTGCGCCACCCCCAGGAACGCCAGCCAGACCAGCACGATCACCGCCGCCCCGGCCACCTCCGCCGACGACCCGGACCCGCGCAGCGCCTGCCGCAGCGCCAGCACCGCCACCACCGAGGACGCCAGGGTCGTACGCCGCCACGCGAGCCGGGTCCGCTCCGGCTGGAGCCCGGCGTCGCGGTCCGTCCCCGGAACGCTCACCGCCCCGACGTCCAGCCCAGCAGTACGACCACCACCATCGCCACCGCGACCAGCCCCACCCCCAGGCTCAGCACCACCGGGAACCGCGACAGCGGAAGGTCCTCGTGCCGCCGCATCGCCCGCTCGCAGCGCACCCAGTGGTTCACCGCCCGCAGCGCGCAGGCCGCACCCACCACGAGCAGCGCGAGGGCCATGCCCACCCGCACGCCCCAGCGCAGGTCGGGCAGGAACTGGTCGACGGCGAAACCGCCGCCGACCAGGGCCAGGGCGGTCCGGATCCAGGCGAGGAACGTACGCTCGTTGGCCAGCGAGAAGCGGTAGTCGGGGGTGTCGCCCTCGTCCTTCAGCCGCGACGGCGCGAACCACAGGCGTACGTCCTTGACGAAGTCGATCACCTGATCAATCTACTGGCGGGAGTCCCGACGCGCGCGCAGCCGCCGGTAGGCCTCCAGCCCGTCCGGCACCCAGTCCCACTCCCCGTCCCCGACCCGCCGGTCCAGCTCCTCCCGCGTGAGGAAGGTGTGCCAGTCCACCTCCGAGACCTGCGGTGCCACCGGCAGCTCGCACCGCACCTCGTGCACATACGACCACCAGGCCCCGCCCGGGCCCTCGTACAGGAACTTGAACAGCGGCTCCGGCTGCGGCAGCCCCTGCACCCCGAGCTCCTCCTCGGCCTCCCGCAGCGCGGCCTCCCCGTAGCTCTCGCCGGCGCCCAGCACCCCGCCCACGAACATGTCGTAGTGCGAGGGGAAGACGAGCTTCGAGGCGGTCCGCCGGTGCACGAAGATCCGCTCCTGCGCGTCCCTGGCCAGCACGAACACACAGCGGTGGAGCAGCCCGCGGGCGTACACCTCGCCCCGCGGGGCCTGCCCGGTGACCCGGTCGTCCCGGTCCACCACGTCCAGTACTTCATCAGCGGCACTCACGGGTTCATCCAACCACCGCTGTTGACTGGTTACCGCTCCGTAGCAAAGGATCTGCCCCACCATCGACGGAGGACGGGTATCCGCATGACGTACGACGCAGACGTGATCGTGATCGGAGCCGGGCTCGCGGGGCTCGTGGCCACCGCCGAGCTCGTCGACGCCGGCCGCAAGGTCATCCTGCTCGACCAGGAGCCGGAACGGTCCATCGGGGGCCAGGCGCACTGGTCCTTCGGCGGGCTGTTCTTCGTGGACTCGCCCGAGCAGCGCCGGATGCGGATCAAGGACAACCGGGACCTCGCCCTCCAGGACTGGCTGGGCACCGCCGGGTTCGACCGCGAGGAGGACGCCTGGCCGCGCCGCTGGGCCGAGGCCTACGTCGACTTCGCGGCCGGGGAGAAGCGCCCTTGGCTGCACTCCCGGGGCGTCCGCTTCTTCCCCGTCGTCGGCTGGGCCGAGCGCGGCGGCTACGACGCGGGCGGCCCCGGCAACTCCGTCCCCCGCTTCCACATCACCTGGGGCACCGGACCCGGCCTGGTGGAGCCGTTCGAACGACGGGTCAGGGAGGGCGTGGCCCGCGGCCTGGTCCGGCTGGCGTTCCGCCACCGGGTGACAGGACTGGCCGCCACCGCCGGCGCCGTGGACACCGTCACCGGCGAGATCCTGGAACCCTCCGACGCCGTACGGGGCACCGCCAGCAGCCGCGAGGCCACCGGGTCCTTCTCCCTGCGGGCCCAGGCCGTGATCGTCACCAGCGGCGGCATCGGCGGCAACCACGACCTCGTGCGCGCGCAGTGGCCCGCCCGCCTCGGCACCCCGCCGCAGCGGATGCTCTCCGGGGTCCCCGCACACGTGGACGGCCTGATGCTGGGCATCGCGGAGGCGGCGGGCGCCAGCCACATCAACAAGGACCGGATGTGGCACTACACCGAGGGCATCCAGAACTGGGACCCGATCTGGTCCAAGCACGGGATCCGCATCCTCCCCGGCCCGTCCCCGCTCTGGCTGGACGCCACGGGCAAGCGGCTGCCCGTCCCGCTCTTCCCCGGCTTCGACACCCTCGGCACGCTCGACCACATCATGAAGACGGGCCACGACCACACCTGGTTCGTGCTCAACCAGCGCATCATCGGCAAGGAGTTCGCCCTCTCCGGCTCCGAGCAGAACCCGGACCTCACCGGCCGGTCGGTGCGCGACGTCATCACCCGGGCGCGCCAGGCCGTACCCGGCCCGGTCAGGGCCTTCATGGACCGCGGCGCCGACTTCGTCGTCGAGCGCGACCTGTCCGCCCTCGTGCGCGGCATGAACGCGGTCACCAAGGAGGACCTCCTCGACGAAGCCACGGTCCGGGGCCAGATCGTGGCCCGCGACCGGGAGATCGCCAACCCCTTCACCAAGGACCTCCAGGTCACGGCCATCCACGGGGCCCGCAAGTACCTCGGCGACAAGCTGATCCGCACCGCCGCCCCGCACCGGATCCTCGACCCCAAGGCCGGCCCGCTGATCGCGGTACGGCTCTCCATCCTGACCCGCAAGTCCCTGGGCGGCCTGGAGACCGACCTCTCCTCGCGGGTCCTGACCGGGACGGGCGAACCGCTGCCGGGCGTCTACGCCGCGGGGGAGGCGGCCGGGTTCGGCGGCGGTGGGGTCCACGGCTACCGGGCCCTGGAGGGCACCTTCCTCGGCGGGTGCATCTTCTCGGGGCGCGCGGCGGGCCGGGCCGCGGCGCAGGCGGTCGGCTGAGGCCGGCTCCGGTGCGTGCGGCGCGCCGCGGGGTCGGCGCGGGCGGGGTCGGCCCAGGCCGTCTCTTCCGGAACCTCCCGCGACCCGCGCCGGGGCGTCAGACCAGCCGCTCGGTGACCCGGAACCGTTCCGCGATGACGAGGGTGTCGTCGTCGACCGTGAACCCCGGGTCGCCGATCACCGTGCGCACTGGCTCGCTGTGCCAGAACTCCTCGTGTGCCGTACGCCATTCGGCCACCGACGCGTACCCCTCGCCCTCGTCAAGGGCGTGCCCCAGCCCCACGTCGGCGAGCCGCAGCACCTCCACGGCCGTCACCTCCACCACCGCCACACCCCGCCCGTCGGAGTCGACCAGCAGGGACCGCGCGCCGGGCTCGGGCAGCGGTTCCCGCTCCGCCTCGTACTCCGCGAGCAGGCCGGTGGTGCTGGTCTTCGCCCCGCTCAGCACGGCCGCGACCAACTGGTCGCGCAGCGGGCCGGGGAAGCCCAGCAGGTACGGGGGAAGATCGTCATATGCCGTCATACGGCCACCCTACGGCGCCGCCCGCGGCCTGCCGGAACGAATATCGCCCGCCCAACTGGCACGTTCACCGCAGCAGTTGAAACCCGCCACGCAGTGGACTGGACCTTGACTCGGAGCTGCGCGTACCGCTTTGCTGTGCGTGATCACCGGAGTGCTCAACGGAGTTCCGACCGAATTCCGCCTGCGCGCCGGCGACCCGACGCAGCACCACCGCGGTTCCTCCGCAGTTCCTCCGGAGTTCCGCGGAGCTCCACCGGCACGATCCCCAGACCTCACGGCTCGACCGCCCGACCGCGCGCGTGCGCCCTGCGCGCGCGGGGGAGGCCGCCGCCGACCCGATCCCCGTCCGCCCGCGTCCTGGAGGGAAACCCCGCGGATGTCCCCGCCTCCGCCGCCCCTCGGCCGCACCCGCAAGCGGGACGCCCAGCTCTTCGACCCCGCCCTCTGCGACGCCGAACTCATCGACGTGCGCTCCCAGTTCACCCAGGGGCGCTGGGCCAGGGTCCGCTCCCTCCTCGTCGGCACCGGCGACGACTGGGACCGCCGGGGCCACCGCGTCGTCGTCCTCGCCCAGACCCCGGCGGCCACCGCCTGGGCCCGCGAGTGGCTGCTCGCCGAACCGGACAGCGCCGACGCCGCCACCCTCCTCGCCTGCGCCGCCGTCTTCGCCGCCCTGCGCCACAAGGGCACCCCGGCCGCGGCCGAGGAAGCCTGCCGCCGGGCCGCCGCCCTGCTCCCCGACGACCCCACCCCCTGGCTCGGACTGCTCCTGCTCTCCCGCGCCTTCGGCACCGAGGAGGAGTTCAGCCGCCACTTCGACCAGGTCCGGGCCCGCCACCGCGAGCACCACCACGCCCACCACCTCATGGTGGCGAAGCTGGCCGAACGCACCCTCGCCCCCGGCCAGGACCCGCTCCACGAGGTCTACGACTTCGCGGCCTGGGCCGCCGAGGAGTCCCCGGCCGACTCACCGCTGGCCGTGCTCCCCGTCGTCGCGCACGCCGAGCGCTACCGGGTGCTCGCCGCCACGCACGGCCACACCCCCGAGGCGGCCGCAGCGCACTGGGAGGGCCGCCGCGCCCGCCAGGTCCTGCGCTCCGCCTTCGACTGGTGGCTGGAGTGGGAGCGCGACGACCACCCCCGCAACCGGGTCGACCTCAACTTCCTCGCCCACGCCAAACTCTGCGAGGGCCGCCCCGCCGAGGCCGCCGCGCTGTTCCACCGCATCGGCAGCCACGCCACCCGCGCCCCCTGGTCCTATCCCGACCGCGACCCGCACAAGGCCTTCCTCGCCGCGCGCAACGTGGCACTCGGCACCGCCTGACCCCCCCACGGCCACACCGCCTCACCCCCACCACTTCACCCCCCGCTTCCCCATCCGCCCCCGAAAGAACCGCGCCCCGGAAAGGACGCCGCCATGCCGACGGGCAGATCCACCACGCTCCAGGAACCGGCCGAGATACGCACCTACAAGGGCCAGGACCGCGCACTGCGCGCCGACCGCCTCGGCACCGCCGGCCTGCTGCTCTCCGTACTCGCCGCGAGCGCCCCCCTGATGGTGGTCGCGGGTGTCATGCCCACGACCTTCGGCTTGATGGGCGTCGTCGGCCAGCCCCTGCTCTTCGTCATCCTGGGCCTCGTCCTCGCGCTGTTCAGCGTCGGCTACGCCGAGATGAGCCGCCACGTCCACAACGCCGGCGCCTTCTACGCCTACATCGCCCGCGGCCTCGGCCCCACCGCCGGCGCCGCCGCCTCGCTCGTCGCCCTCGTCGCGTACAGCGCCATGCAGGTCGGCGTCTACGGCATCCTCGGCTTCGAGATCTCCGGCCTCTTCGCCACCTACCTGGACATCCAGCTCGCCTGGTGGATCCCCGCCCTGCTCGCGGTCGCCGTCACCGGCGCGCTCGGCTGGCTCAAGATCGACCTCAACGCCAAGGTCCTCGGCGTCCTGCTCCTGATCGAGTGCGCCCTGGTCGTCGTCTTCGACGCCGCCGCCCTCGCCAAGCCCGGACCCGAAGGCCTCTCGCTCCACGCCTTCAACCCCGAGACGCTCAGTGGAGCCGGCCTCGGCACCGCCCTGTGCTTCTGCATCGCCGCCTTCGTCGGCTTCGAGCAGTCCCCGGTGTACGCCGAGGAGACCAGCAAGCCGCACATCGTCGTCTCCCGCGTGATGTTCCTCGCCGTCGGCTTCGCCGCCCTCTTCTTCGCCTTCAGCGCCTGGGCCCTCACCGTCGCCACCGGCCCCGGCGAGGTCGTCAAGACCGCCGCAGAAGCCGGCCCCGGCCTGCTCTTCCAGCTCACCGAGGCCCGCCTCGGCACCGCCTTCACCGACGTCCTGCACGTCCTCTTCGTGACCGGCATGTTCGCCGCCATGCTCAGCTTCCACAACGTCGTCGCCCGCTACGCCTTCGCCATGGGCCGCGAGGGCCTGCTCCCGGCCGCCTTCGGCCGTACCAACGCCGGCACCGGCGCCCCCGCCACCGGCTCGCTCCTCCAGACCGGCATCGCGACCGTCGTCGTCCTCGCCTTCGCGGTCACCGACGACCTCCCGGCCGGCGACCCCACCGCCCCCGTGCTGCACCTGTTCACCTGGATGGGCAGCGTCGGCGCCCTCGGTGTGACGCTCCTCATGGCCGCCGCCTCCTTCGCCGTGATCGCCTTCTTCGTCCGCCGCGGCACCGCCGGCGCCCAGGTCTGGCGGCTCGTCGCGGCGGCCGCAGCCGGCCTCGCCCTGCTCGCCATCGCCGCCTACACCGTGAAGGACTTCGGCGTCCTCGTCGGCGCCGAGAAGGGCTCCGCGCTCAGCTGGGCCCTGCCCGGCATCATCGGCGCCGCCGTCGTGGCCGGACTGCTGTACGGAGTCCTCCTGCGCCGCAACCGCCCGGAGGTCCACGCCCGCATCGGGCTCGGCAACGAAGCCTTCCGCCTCGACCAGGCGGCAGAGGGAACACCCGGCGACTGACCTCGCTTTCCAGCCCCCGCGAAGCCCCCGACGCCCTTTTCCAAGGTCGTCGGGGGCTTCGACGTACAGGGGGCGATTTTGGCGGCTGGCCGAGCCTCGTGGTCTCCTATGGCGATCAAAACACCCGGAACGCGTCACAGGGGACACCACCCAGCTCCCCTGCGGGGCCCTCCGGGCTGCCTGTCCCACCCACGAAGGCGAATGTCATACATGAGTGACCGCACCATGACCGAGGCCCCCGCCCCGGCGCCCTCCCGCCATGTCGACGCCGGTGACGAGGGTTACAGCAAGGACCTCAAGTCCCGCCACATCAACATGATCGCGATCGGCGGAGCGATAGGCACCGGCCTGTTCCTCGGCGCCGGCGGCCGCCTCGCCGGCGCGGGCCCCTCCCTCGCGATCGCCTACGCGGTGTGCGGCGTCTTCGCCTTCTTCGTGGTCCGGGCCCTCGGCGAGCTGGTCCTCTACCGGCCCTCCTCCGGCGCCTTCGTCTCCTACGCCCGTGAGTTCATGGGCGAGAAGGGCGCCTACACCGCCGGCTGGCTGTACTTCCTGAACTGGTCCACGACCACCGTGGCCGACATCACGGCCGCCGCCGTGTTCGCCCACTACTGGTCCGCGTTCACCGACGTCCCCCAGTGGGTCCTCGCGTTCATCGCGCTCGCCATCGTCCTCACCGCCAACCTGATCTCGGTGAAGTACTTCGGCGAGATGGAATTCTGGTTCTCGATCGTCAAGGTCAGCGCCCTGGTGATCTTCATGCTGGTCGCCATCTACCTGGTCGCCACCAGCCACCCGATCGACGGCCACACCCCCGGCCTCGCGACGATCACCGACAACGGCGGCCTCTTCCCCTCCGGCGTGCTGCCGATGCTCCTGGTGGTCCAGGGCGTCGTCTTCGCGTACGCCTCCGTCGAGCTGTGCGGCGTCGCCGCGGGCGAGACCGAGAACCCGGAGAAGATCATGCCGAAGGCGATCAACTCCATCATGTGGCGCGTCGGCGTCTTCTACGTCGGCTCGGTCGTCCTGCTGGCCCTGCTGCTCCCGTACACCGCCTACTCCGCCGACCAGTCCCCGTTCGTGACCGTCTTCGACAAGCTGGGCATCCCCGGCACCGCGGGCATCATGAACCTGGTCGTCCTGACCGCCGCGCTCTCCTCGCTGAACTCGGGCCTGTACTCCACCGGCCGCATCCTGCGCTCGATGGCCCTGTCCGGCTCCGCCCCGAAGTTCACCGGCGTCATGAACAAGGGCAAGGTCCCCTACGGCGGCGTCCTGTTCACCGCCGCCTTCGGCGTCGCCGGCGTCGGCCTGAACTACTGGATGCCGGGCGAGGCCTTCGAGATCGTCCTCAACCTCGCCTCCATCGGCATCCTGGGCACCTGGGGCATGGTCATGCTCTGCTCGCTCTTCTTCTGGCACCGCTCGAAGAACGGCCTGGTCTCCCGCCCGTCCTACCGCCTGCCCTGGGCCCCCTACACCCAGATCGCGACCCTGCTCTTCCTCGTCACGGTCCTGGTCCTGATGTGGAGCGACGGCGGCGTCGGCCGCACCACGGTCATGCTCCTCCCGGCCATCGCCGCCGCCCTGGTCGGCGGCTGGTTCCTGGTCCGCGGCCGAGTGGCCGAACTGGCCGCCGACCGCGACTGACGTTCGCACTGCCCCACCCTCCTGGACCCCGTGCCGACCCGGCGCGGGGTCCAGTGCTTCCCGCCCCTGCCCTGCTCGGAGGGGGAGTGGCACCCTTGACACCCCCTCGCGGGCTCGTGAAGCTGATCCGGCTATGAGTCGATCTCAACTTCCCGCAGGTAAAAGCCCGTTCACTGAATCCGCAGCCACACGTGCCGTGCTGGGGGCCGTCCGGGACGCCGGCGCCCCCCACCCCCACGATCTTCGCCTGCTCCGGCTGGGCGAGAACGCCCTCTTCGCCAGTCCCGCACAGGGCCTCGTCTACCGCGTCGCCCGTTCCGACACCGCGCGGGACAAGGTCGACAAGGAACTGGCCACCGCCCGATGGCTGCTCGCACAAGGCTTCCCGGGCCTGCCGCCCCGCGACGAGATTCCCCAGCCATTACCGTCGGACGGTCGGCTGGTCACCTTCTGGGAGTACGTGCCGCCCACGGAACCCACACCGGCGCTGGCGGATCTCGCCGCGCTCCTGCGTGATCTTCACGCCCTGCCCGCCCCGGACTTCCCGCTGCCGTCCCTCGACCCGTTCCCGGTCATGCGCGACCGGCTCCGTACGGCAGGCACCCCCGACGGCACCGGAGCGGACGCCGCGGTTTCCGAGAAGGACCTCGCCTTCCTCACAGCGGCCTGCGACGCCAACGAAGCCGCATTCCGCGACCTGGTCGCCTCCGACCCCGACGTCGGCCTCGTCCACGGCGACGCGCACCGGGGCAACCTGCTGCGCGACGGCGACCGGGTGCTGCTCATCGACTACGAAGCCGTGGCACTCGGCCCGCGCAGCTGGGACCTGCTCCCCACCGCGACGGCAGTCGACCGGTTCGGCCTGGTGCAGAACGAGTACGACGAGTTCTGCACCCTCTATGGAGCGGACGTCACCCGCCGGCACGAGTACCGGTTGCTGCGCACCGTGCGCGAGCTCGGCATGACGACCTGGCTCATGCAGAACGTCCCCCACTCGGCCGCGGCCGCCGAGGAGTTCTCCATCCGCATGACCTCCCTGCGAGAGGGGGACCATGTCGCCCGCTGGCACGCCCTCTGAGTCCGAGCCGAGCCCGGATGCGTCTCCAGGAGCCGCGGCGCCGTTCGATCCGTACGTCTCACGCCTCGGCACCAGACTCACCACCGTGTACGCCACCTCATGGACCTACGCCCCCGACACGAGTGACGGAGGCGACAGCGAGGTCGCGTCCCTGCGCCCGTCCGCGATGCTGAATCTGGGGCGCCTCGGCGCAGCTTACGACCGCCATGCCGACCAGCTGCCCCGCGTCCTGCAGAGCGGGCGCCTGGATCTGGCAGGCTTCGACGCGCGCCGATGGCGGGCCGCCGGGCAGGACCCTCCGACAGCAGCCACCCTGTGGCAGTTCGCGGCGCCCTCCGGCCAGATCATGCTCGCCCTGACCCTCGACGTCGCCGCGCCGCTCCTGCAGTGCATCCCGCTCCTCGAGGACCTGTACTACGCCGAGGTCACCTTCGGAGGTGAGGACGTCGAGCAGCTGGCCGCGGCGCGGATCGGCACGGTCCCCTCGGGGCTGCTGCCCGAAAGGCACCAGCTCGTTCTCCGGGCGTCGCCCTCGGCAAGTGACGTCCCGACACCCGATGTCGCGCAACGGATCATCTACCGGGCCGACCTCCCCGTCCGCCCGGGGCTCGACCCGCTGTGCACGCCCGACGAGCTCAACCGGCGCCCGACCACCTCGGGAGTCCTGGGCCCCTACGTGAGCCTGCTGACCGGACACCAGGACTACGTGGAGAACGCGGCCTTCCTTTCCGCCGTCCAGGCCGTCGCCTCCGCCGCCCGCCTCCGGGAGATCCGCGTGCTGGCGGAATCGTACGCACGGCGATTCCGTGCGCGGCCCGGCGGGAACGCCTCTCCGCGCGATCGGCGCGCCCTCCTGGAGAGGATCACCACGGCCCAGGGGCACCTGGAGCTGGAGCTCGGCTACAGCGTCGAGGTCCCCGCGGATCTGGCCACCCTCGTTCCTTCGCTGCGCCCCACCTCCTACCACTCGGCCCTGTACGAGGCCATGGGTCTCACCGAGCGCGCGGCAGCCGTCAGCCAGACGCTCCAGCGCCTCGGCAATGCCACAGCCGCCGAGCTGACGTCGGTCGAGTCGACGGAGCTCAGGGCCGCGGACCGGCGGCGGGTGCGGACCGTGGTCGCCATCACCTTCATTACGACCATCACAGCGACCCTGGGACTGCTCTTCGCCTTCTTCGGCATCAACGCCAGGGAAGTCGACGAGGCGCGCTCCATGTTCGACTCGGCCTACATGCCGATCTACGGCCTCATCGCCACCGTGCTCGTGCTGGGCTTCCTGGTGTACAGCGTCCTGCACGCCGTCGACCGGGCCGCCCTGCGCCGGTTCGCGGCGCCCGCGCCCACCTGGCACGGAACCCACAGGCTGCTGGCCGCGGAGCTGGGCACGGCGCTCCTCGACGGCCGGCCCTCGAGGGTTCCGCAACCACGGAGCACGGAAGCCACCGGAGCGTACGACCAGGCATCCCGGCCCGCCACCGGCCTTCACCCTGAGTGAGGGGTTGACCGCCGGTGGGGGCAACAACAGGGGCGCGGACGCGCGAGAGGCCGGCCGGGATTTCTCCCGACCGGCCTCTCGCTGTTGTGTCCGAGGGGGGACTTGAACCCCCACGCCCGATAAAGGGCACTAGCACCTCAAGCTAGCGCGTCTGCCATTCCGCCACCCGGACCGGGTGTGTGCCGTCCGTCCCTCGCGGGCCGTTGCGACGAGCGAAACACTACCAAACATTCCAGGGCCGCCGCCGCGTGCCCGGCGCCGGCCGAGGCCGCTCCCGGGAACGAAGGAGGACCCCGCCGAAGCGGGGTCCTCCTGTTGTGTCCGAGGGGGGACTTGAACCCCCACGCCCGATAAAGGGCACTAGCACCTCAAGCTAGCGCGTCTGCCATTCCGCCACCCGGACCGGGTGTGTGCCGTCCGTCCCTCGCGGGCCGTTCCGACGTGGAAAACATTACCAAACGGCGGGGGGTCCTCGATCACACCCCCCGACGGCCGGGGATCGCCCTTGGGGACAGCGGCCCGGGGGGCGAGGATGGGAACGTTCGGTACTGAGTGGATCAGTGGGAGGAAGCAGCGTGAGCGAGTCGAGCGCGGGCAAGACCGTTTCCGGCGAGGACGAGGTCGTCGACCTCTGCCGGGACCTCATCCGGATCGACACCAGCAACTACGGAGACCACTCGGGCCCCGGGGAGCGCAAGGCGGCGGAGTGGGTCGCCGAGAAGCTCGCCGAGGTCGGGCTGGAGCCGCAGATCTTCGAATCCCACAAGGGCCGCGCCTCGACGGTGGCGCGGATCGAGGGGGAGGACCCCACGCGGCCCGCGCTGCTGATCCACGGGCACACCGACGTGGTTCCGGCCAACGCCGCGGACTGGACGTACGACCCGTTCGCGGGTGAGATCGCCGACGGCTGCGTGTGGGGCCGCGGCGCCGTCGACATGAAGGACATGGACGCGATGACGCTCGCCGTCGTCCGCGACCGGATGCGCAGCGGCCGCAAGCCCCCGAGGGACATCGTGCTGGCCTTCCTCGCCGACGAGGAGGCGGGCGGCATCTACGGGGCCCGGCACCTCGTCGACAAGCACCCGGGCCTGTTCGAGGGCGTCACCGAGGCGATCGGCGAGGTCGGCGGCTTCTCCTTCACCGTGAACGAGAACCTCCGGCTCTACCTCGTGGAGACCGCCCAGAAGGGCATGCACTGGATGCGCCTGACGGTGGAGGGCACCGCGGGCCACGGCTCCATGACCAACAACGACAACGCCATCACGGAGCTGTGCGAGGCCGTGGGCCGCCTCGGCCGCCACCAGTGGCCGGTGCGCGTGACGAAGACCGTACGGTCCTTCCTGGACGAGCTCTCGGACGCGCTCGGCACCCCCCTGGACCCGGACAACATGGACGCCACGCTCGCCAAGCTCGGCGGCATCGCCAAGATGGTCGGCGCGACCCTGCGCAACTCGGCCGCCCCGACGATGCTCGGCGCCGGCTACAAGGTCAACGTCATCCCGGGCCAGGCGACGGCCCACGTCGACGGCCGCTTCCTGCCGGGCTACGAGGACGAGTTCTTCGCCGACCTGGACCGCATCCTCGGCCCCCGCGTGAAGCGGGAGGACGTGCACGGCGACAAGGCGCTGGAGACGGACTTCGACGGCCGGCTGGTGGAGGCGATGCAGGGCGCCCTGAAGGCGGAGGACCCGATCGCGCGGGCGGTCCCGTACATGCTCTCGGGCGGCACGGACGCGAAGTCCTTCGACGACCTCGGCATCCGCTGCTTCGGCTTCGCGCCGCTGCAGCTGCCGCCGGAGCTGGACTTCGCCGGGATGTTCCACGGCGTTGACGAGCGGGTGCCGGTGGAAGGACTGAAGTTCGGGGTGCGCGTGCTCGACCGATTCATCGACAACGCCTGAGATTCGAGAAGGTGTGCGCACTCCACTGAGAAGAGTGAATGCACTCATACGCTCGTAGCCCTGGTGATCCCTCCTCGTTACAGGTGGTGCGGTCCGCGGCTGGGACCGCACTTTGCCTACTAGGAGGAACAATGCTCAAGAAGGTTGTCGCCGCTGCGGCTGCCACCGGTGGTCTGGTTCTCGCGGGTGCGGGTCTGGCCGTCGCCGACGCGGGTGCACAGGGTGCGGCCATCGGCTCCCCCGGCGTCCTGTCCGGCAACGTCGTCCAGGTCCCGGTCCACATCCCGGTCAACGTCTGCGGCAACACCGTGTCCGTGATCGGCCTGCTGAACCCGGCCTTCGGCAACACCTGCGTCAACGCCTGACGCGTCTGAAGTCTTCGGCCCCGGAGCGCAATCCAGCGCTCCGGGGCCACCGGCCTTTTACGGCCCGGAACCATTCATCGGCGTACCAGGCGGGGGAGCCTGGACGGCCGGGCCTCCGAGCGCCGGCCGACACGTACACACCAGGGGACGAGTACAGATGCGACGACCGGCACAGGTCACCAGGAAGACCCTGATCACCATGGCTGCCGCGGGGGGTGTCCTCGCGCTGGGCGGGGGCTACGCACACGCGGATTCCGCCGCTACAGGGCATGCGAAGAACTCTCCGGGCCTGCTGTCCGGGAACACCGTGCAGGCGCCCGTGGAGGCGCCGGTGAACGCCTGCGGGAACACGGTGACGGTGGTGGGAGGCCTCAACCCGGCCTTCGGGAACCACTGCGCCAACGCCTCGGGCCACGGCAAGCCGGGTCACCCCGGCCACCCGGGACACCCGGGCAACCCCGGTCACCCGGGCGACGACGAACCGTGCGACGACCACCCGGGCAATCCCGGGAACCCCGGCAACCCTGGGAACCCGGGCAACCCCGGGAACCCCGGCAACCCGGGCAACCCCGGCAACCCTGGGAACCCGGGCAACCCGGGCAACCCCGGCAACCCGGGCAACCCTGGGAACCCGGGCAACCCTGGGAACCCCGGCAACCCCGGCAACCCCGGGAACCCGGGTAACCCCGGTACTCCTGGGAACCCGGGTACTCCCGGCAACCCTGGGAACCCCGGTACTCCCGGCAACCCGGGCACCCCCGGTACCCCGGGCACCCCCGGAAACCCGGGCACCGGTACGGGCACCCCCGTCACGCACCCCGGTACGGGAACGGGCACCGGGACCGGGGCGAACCCCGGTCTCGCCGCCACCGGCTCCGGTGACGTCCTGACCGCCGGCCTCCCGATCGCGGGTGGCCTGCTGCTGGCCGGCACCGTGCTCTACCGGCGTTCCCGGAACGCCGCCTGACGGTTGCTCACGACGCGGGCCCCGCCCCCGGGGCCCGCGCTCACCAGGTCGCGCGGACCTGGCGGATGATCCGGCGGCGCAGCCGCACGCGGCGGCTGCCGTCCCGGTGCAGGCTCAGCCGGTCGATCTCCCAGTTCCCGTACTCGGCATGGTCGGTCAGCAGGCGGGTCGCTTCCTTGCGAGGAACCCCGCGGGGCACGTACACGTCGACAAATTCGTATTCCGGCATCGCATCTATTGTGCGGGCAGAGCCCTGCTACGGATAGCGTCTGCTCTATGTCTGATGCCGCTCTGCCCACTGTTGCCGAGGTCCGCGCCGCCGCCGAGGCGGTCAAGGCCGCGCTCGACCGTCACCTCGCCGCGGTCGAGCGCAGGATCGGGGACGAGGATCCGGACGTCTACGCCGCCTTCAACGAACTCGCCGCCGCCGCCGAGGAGTACGACGAACTCCTCTACGACCGCTACGACGAGGTCACGCCCTTCGAGATCCCGACGCCCGAGGACGGCGTCCCGTACACCGGCCCCGCCGAACCCGCCGCCTTCAGCGTGCTCATCCGCCGCGACTACGCCGTCGTCGAACCGGCGCGGCTGATCGCGCAGGCCGAGCGTGTCGCCGCGCACGACCGGGACGCCGACTTCGTCCACGACGGCGGCAGCGCCGACGCCCTCGGCGTGCTCTTCGGGGAGTACGAACCCGACGAGATCGCCTCCCGCTGCAAGGACTTCGGGCTGGAGGAGGGCGACTCCACGCTCTGGATCGCCGCCTCGGAGGAGGTGGCGGAACCGGGGGAGTGGCTGGGCTCGCCCTTCGGGCACATCGACCCGCAGGACGTCCTGCACCGGTTCGACGTCAGCTCCGTCTTCGACGAGGAGGCGGACGAGTTCGACGACGTCGAGGACGAGGACGTCGAGGACGAGGACGAAACCGCACGGCCGGGCCTGACGACCCCCGCCTGACCGCGAGAGCGGGCGCGACCGCACGCCGTGGCCTCCCGCCCCGAGGGGCGGGAGGCCACGGCCGACTACTGCTCCGGCTGTTCGCCCGCCGCCGCGAGGGCCTTCAGCAGACCCGCCAGCCGCGTCGTACGCGGCTTGGGCAGCACCTCGGCGACCGCGCGCGGCAGCGCCTGGTCGACGCCGTGCACCACCGACAGGTGCCGCTCGGCCCGCCCGAACGCCGTGTAGACCCAGTCCCGCGACAGGGCCTGCGCCGCGTCACCCGGCAGTACGACGACCACCGCGGGCCAGCGCGCGCCCACCGCCTGATGCGCCGTCATCGCCCAGCCGTGCCGCACCTGGGACTCGACGAGCTCCTTCGGTACGACGATCCGCGCGCCCGCGCGGTCCAGGTGCAGCCCCTGGGCGTCGGCCGACACGACACGGGCCGGCAGGGCCTGTCCCGGGGACGGCACGTGGACCACCCGGTCCCCGGGGTCGAAGCCGCCGAACCGGCCCGGGCCGGGATTGAGCCGCTCCTTGAGCGCGGCGTTCAACGCCCGCGTCCCCGCGGAGCCGCCGTGACCCGGGGTGATCACCTGCACGCCGTCCGCCGGGATCCCGAAGGCCCGCGGCACCGACTCGGCCACCAGCTGCACCGCGCGGTGCACGGCCTCCCCGGCGTCCTGCACCGGGACGATGACGACCTCCTTGCCGGGCGCGTCGACCTGGTTCAGCTCCCCGATGCCCACGCCGGAGACGAGCTCGCCGAGGGGGCCCGGGTCCGGGGTGCGGGAGACCAGCTGCGGGCAGGTACGCGCCGCCAGGAGATCGGCGAACACCCGCCCCGCCCCCGCGGAGCCGAGCACTCCGGGATCCCCGGACAGGACCAGCCGGGCCCCGTCGGGCACGCCCTCGACCAGCGCGGCCGCGCTCTCCACATCCAGCTGCGGCGCGTCCAGCACGACCAGCAGGTCCAGCGCGAACTGCCCGTCCGCGTCCCGCCCGGGCCCCTCCTGACCGGACAGCAGCTCCGCCACCGTCACCGCGTCGTGGCCGCCTGCGGCGTGCGCGGCCACGCAGACGCGCAGGCCCAGCCCACGGGCGGCCGCGGCCAGCGCGAGCGGCTCGGCCCGGGCGGCCTCACCACCCGTGTGGGTGACCAGGCCGTGGCCGGCGACCGCGCGGATCAGCTCGCCGGTGGACCCGTCCGGCGCTGCCGCGGCGGCCTGCTCCCAGTCCGCCGGGCCGCCGAAGGTGCCGGCCAGCCGGGCCAAGCCGTCGGCCAGGCTCTCCTCGGCCATCGCGGCACCCTCCAGGCCCACGAGGATCCGTACCGGCTGTTCCTCCCCCTCCTCGACCGGCGGGCCGAGGGGCTCGTGGAAGACCAGTACCGAGGCCTCCGCGATGGCCTGCTCCAGCGCCTCGCCCGGATCCGGCACGCCGTACTGGGCCAGGGCCTTCTCCAGGACCGGGGCCTCCAGTGCGGTGTGCCCCTTCAGGCCCGCCTGGTCCAGCAGCCAGCCCACCAGGACGCCCGTGCGGCGCTCGTCCCCGGGGCCGGCCCCGGCGCCCAGCAGCGCGCGGGCGAAGCCGTCGGCCTGCGTCGGGCGCACGGCGGGGACCGCCAGCAGCCGCCACGGGTTCTCCGCGAGCTCCTCCGCGGCTCCGTCGCCGAGGGCCGCCGCCACGGGGCCCGCCAGCGACTCGGGAGCGCCACCGCGGGCCAGGACGGCCCGTACGCCGTCGACGACGTCGGCCGAGGGTACGGGCGCCGGCGCCGGCGCCGGAGCGGCCGGACGCGGCGCCGGGGGAGCGGGGGCCGCCTTGCGGGGCGCGGCCGGTGCCTCGTCGAAGTAGACGGCGGAGGGCTTCGCGCCGCTCTCCACGGCCCGTACGGCGGCCAGCAGGTCGGCGGCCTTCCCGCTGAGCTTCGCGCCGGCCTCGACGGGATGGTCCCGCTCGGCCTTGCGCCGGGCGATCCGCTCCCGCTCGACCTTCTGCGCGGCCAGCTCGGCCTGGGCCTCGCTGAGCCCGCCGCCTGCGGCGGGCTCAGCCCCCGCCTCCCGGGCTTCGCCCCCGGCCTCCCCCTCGGCTGCGGCCCCGGACCCGGCCTCGTCCTCGGCCCCACCGTCGGGTCCGGTCCCCGCCTCTCCCTCGGCCTCGGGTCCGGCGTCGTCGGGCCCTGCGGGGCTCTCCCCCATCCCGCCCCTTCCCGAAACCGGGGGCTCCGCCCCCGGGTCCTCGTCACGTGCCGGGTCGCCTACGGGGGGCTCCGACCCCCGGCCGCCCCCGCCGCCCCCACCGTGCGGCTCGGCAGGCCCCGTCCCGGGCCGGCCCGAATCGGCCGGGTCTGCCGCGCCAGCGGTGTCGGCTTCGCCGTGCGCCGCGGCGGCAGCCTCGGCTCCGGCCTCGGGCCCGTTCGAGTCGGCCTGCATCTCGGCCCGGTCTTCCGCGTCAGCGGTGCCGGCCTGCGCCGCGGCCGGTTCTTCCGCGGCAGCGGTAGCGGTATCGGCCTGGCGGTCCGTACTCACAGCGTGCTCCAGTCCTGATCGGGATAGCGGTGCTCCGGCGCCGACACGTCGTCCAGCGCCCGGCAGATCTCCTCCGGAAGACTAAGCTCCTCCACCGACAAGGCCGCCGCGAGCTGCGCCGACGTCCGCGCGCCGACGATCGGCGCGACCACCCCCGGCCGGTCCCTGATCCACGCCAGGGCCACCTGGAGCGGGGTCACGGCCAGCCCCTGGGCCGCCGTCACCACCGCGTCCACGATCCGGCCCGCCGCCTCGTCCAGGTACGGCTCCACCAGCGCGGCCAGGGACTGCGAGGCGCCCCGGGAGTCGGCCGGCGTGCCCTCCCGGTACTTGCCCGTCAGCACCCCGCGGCCCAGCGGCGAGGAGGGCAGCAGGCCGACCCCCAGGTCCAGCGCGGCCGGCAGCACCTCCCGCTCGACGCCGCGCTGCAGCAGGGAGTACTCCATCTGCGTCGAGGCGATCCGGGTGCGTACCCCCGGGGCCGCGAGCTGCCAGGTCGCCGCCTTCGCCAGCTGCCAGCCGCAGAAGCCGGCCACCCCCGCGTACCGGGCCCGGCCACTGCTCACCGCCAGGTCCAGGGCCTGCAGGGTCTCCTCCACCGGGGTCGCCGGATCGAAGGCGTGCACCTGCCACAGGTCGACGTAGTCGGTGCCCAGCCGGTCCAGCGAGTCGTCCAGGGCGGCGAGCAGATGGCCGCGCGAGCCGTCGAAGCGCCGGTCGGGGTCGGGCACGCTGCCCGCCTTGGTCGCGATCACCAGGTCCCGGCGCGGGACGAGCCCTCCCACCAGCCGCCCGAGGAGGTACTCCGCCTCCCCGTCGCCGTACACGTCGGCGGTGTCGACGAGGGTGCCGCCCGCCTCCCAGAACGTCTTCACCTGTTCGGCGGCGGCTTCCTCGCCGGTGTCGCGGCCCCAGGTGAGGGTGCCGAGGCCGATCCGGGAGACGCGCAGTCCGGTGCGGCCGAGATGCCTCTGCTCCATGAGCGCTGAGACTACTGGGGCGCTGACGTGGAGCACCCGGGCGCGCTACAGTCCCCGCACACCAACGTTACTGATCGGTACACCGGTAAGGGGACGACACATGCGGCTCGGCATCAATCTCGGTTACTGGGGTGCGGGCATGGACGCCGACAACCTCGCCGTCGCCCAGGAGGCCGACCGCCTCGGCTACGACGTCTGCTGGGCGGCGGAGGCCTACGGCTCGGACGCCCCGACCGTCCTCGCATGGGTGGCCGCCCAGACCGAGCGCATCGACGTCGGCTCGGCGATCCTGCAGATCCCCGCCCGGCAGCCCGCCATGACCGCGATGACCGCGGCCACCCTCGACTCGCTCACCAAGGGCCGCTTCCGGCTCGGCCTCGGCGTCTCCGGCCCGCAGGTCTCCGAGGGCTGGTACGGCGTCAAGTTCGACAAGCCGCTCGCCCGCACCCGCGAGTACGTGGAGATCGTCCGCAAGGCCATGTCCCGCGAGCGGCTGAGCTACGAGGGCGAGCACTGGACCCTGCCGCTGCCGGGCGGCCCGGGCAAGCCGATCAAGCTGACCGTGCACCCCGAGCGCGAGCACATCCCGCTCTACATCGCGGCCATCGGGCCCAAGAACCTGGAGCAGACCGGCGAGATCGCCGACGGCGCCCTGCTGATCTTCCCCGCCGCCGAGCACCTGGAGGCCACCGCGCTCACCCACATCCGGGCGGGCCGCGAGAAGGCCGGGCTGACGATGGACGGGTTCGACGTCTGCCCGACCGTGCCGCTGGCCCTCGGCGAGGACGTGACCGCCCTCGCCGACATGTTCCGCCCGTACACCGCCCTGTACGTGGGCGGCATGGGCAGCCGGAAGCAGAACTTCTACAACCAGCTGGCCCAGCGCATGGGCTACGAGAAGGAAGCCGCCGAGATCCAGGACAAGTACCTGGCCGGCGACAAAGCCGGCGCGGCCGAGGCCGTCCCGCACTCGCTGATCGACTCGACGACGCTGCTCGGCCCGGTCGAGCGGATCGCGGACGGGATGCGGGCCTACGCGGAGGCCGGGGTCACCACCCTCACGCTCGCCCCGGCCGGCTTCACCCTGGACGAGCGGGTCGCCGCCCTGCGCGCCGGCACCGAGGCCATGGAGCGCGCGGGCCTCGCCTGAGCCGGCTGCCGCCGATGGGTTCTGCGGCCGTGGTGGGGGCTCGGGGGTCTTCCCCGCCACGGCCGACACAGCCAACAACGCGCCGGACGCCCGCGGGGTTACGCACGCGGGCCCGGCCGGGGGTTCGTTCATTCGGACGAGTACCGCCACCCCTCGGTTGCCCGCCCCGCGGACCGGCGTTTGACTCGTTGCATGCTCTCTGCCCGCAGCCTGTTCCAGGAGATCGTCGACAACGACGACTCCTTCCAGCTGTTCTGCTCCATCGCCGCCAGTGGGGAAGCCCAGGGCGGCTGGGAGAACGCCCGTATCGCGGCCCTGGTGCCGGACGCCATGCGCGACCTCGCACCCAAGATCACCCGGCACGGTGCCGACGAGGACAAGCACGGCCGGATCTTCCACGCCCTGCTCCGCAAGCGCGGCCTGCAGGCCGTCCCCGTGCCGCCCGAGACCGACTACACGATGCTGCTGGAGCGTCGCGGCATCGGTCTCGCCCACGACAAGCTGCGCCGTCAGGAGGCACTGAGCGAGGAGGACATCGTCGTCTACCTCGCGCACAGCCGCGTCACCGAACAGCGTGCCGCCGACCAGATGGACATGCTGGTCAAGTACTTCGGCGACCACCCCGTGGTGGGCAAGGCCATCCACATGATCAGCAACGACGAGGACAACCACCTCGCCTACTGCCACGAGGAACTGCTGCGGCTGGCCCGCGCCGGCCACGGCCGGACCATCCAGCGGGTGCTCCGCGAGAGCGCGCTCGCGGAGATCGCCGTCTACCGCGAGGTGAGCCTCGCCGTGATGGACCACATGGGCCGGCTGCTGCACTGGCCCGCGCCGAAGGCGGCCCTGCTGGCCGCCGGCATCCGCGCGATGTACGCGTACGAGCGCTTCAGCGGCTGGCACCGGATGGTCGACCTGCGCATGCCCGAACGGCGCAACGCCCTCGGCGGCGCACCCGTCACCACCCCCGAGTACGCCTAGAGCCAGCCGCGGCGCTTGAACAACCGGTGCAGGCCCAGGCAGGCGCACGCCATGAGGGCCAGCACCGCCGGATAGCCCCACCACTGGTGGAGCTCGGGCATGTGGTCGAAGTTCATGCCGTAGATCCCCGCCACCATCGTCGGGACGGCCGCGATCGCCGCCCAGGCCGAGATCTTGCGCACGTCGTCGTTCTGCCGCAGGCCCGTCTGTGCGAGGTGCGCGGCCAGCGCGTCCGACAGCAGCCGGTCCAGGCCCTCGATGTACTCGCTCGCCTTGGTCAGGTGGTCGGCGACGTCACGGAAGAACGGCTGGGCGTGCTCGTGGACGAAGGGCACCTCCCCGAAGGCGAGCCGGTCCATCGGCGCCAGCAGCGGGCTCGTCGCCCGCCGGAACTCCAGCACCTGCCGCTTGAAGCCGTAGATCCGGGCGGCGGTGTTCTTGGTGTCCGAGGCGTTCGGGGCGAAGACCTCCGCCTCCAGCTCCTCCAGGTCCGACTGCAGTTCGGCCGCCACCTCGATGTAGTGGTCCACCACCGCGTCGGACACCGCGTACAGCACCGCCGTCGGGCCGTGCCGCAGCACGTCCGGCTCCTGCTCCAGCCGGTGGCGCACGGCGGCCAGCGGGGCCCCTTCGCCGTGCCGGACCGTGACGACGAAGCAATCGCCGATGAACAGCATCAGTTCGCCCGCGGACACCGTGTCCGTGGCCTCGTCGTAGAGCACCGGCTTCAGCACGACGAACAGCGAGTCGTCGTACACCTCCAGCTTGGGGCGCTGGTGGGCGTTGAGCGCGTCCTCCACCGCCAGCGGGTGCAGGCCGAACTCCCGGCGGACGTGATCGAACTCCGCCTCCGTCGGCTCGTACGTGCCGATCCAGAGGAAGGCGTCACCGCTCGCCCGGGCCTCGTCCAGGGCGTCCGAGAAGTCCTGGGGACCCTCGGCGCGCCGACCGTCCCGGTAAATCGCGCAGTCGACAATCACGCCGAACATTCTCCCCCTCCGCCGACGGGCCCGCACCCGTCCGGCACCGCCTACGCTGGCCCTCATGGCCACGCTGATCCTCGTACGACACGGGCGGTCCACCGCCAACACCGCAGGGCTGCTCGCCGGGTGGACCCCCGGCGTGGCCCTCGACGAGCGCGGCGCCGAGCAGGCCGCCGCGCTCCCCGGACGGCTGGCGGGCGTGCCGCTCGCCGCCGCCGTCACCAGCCCGCTGCAACGCTGCCGGGAGACCCTCGCACCCCTGCTGGCGGCGAGGCCCGAGCTGGAACTCCACACCGACGAGCGGATCGGCGAGTGCCACTACGGCGACTGGTCCGGGCGCAAGCTCTCCGAACTCTCCGAAGAACCGCTGATGAAGATCGTGCAACAGCACCCGTCGGCGGCCGCCTTCCCCGGCGGCGAGTCCATGCGGGCCATGCAGGCGCGCGCCGTGGACGCCGTGCGCGAGTGGAACGCGCGGATCGAGGAGAGCGACGGCAGCGACGCCGTCTTCCTGATGTGCTCGCACGGCGACATCATCAAGTCCCTTGTCGCGGACGCCCTGGGCATGCACCTGGACCTCTTCCAGCGCATCCACGTCGACCCCTGCTCGGTGACGGCGATCCGCTACACGCCGACCCGCCCGTTCGTGTTCCGGCTCGGCGACACGGGGGACTTCGGCTCCCTCGTGCGGCGCCCGGCCGCACCCGAGCCCGTCGCCTCCGACAAGGACGCCGAGGACTCCGGGAACGCCGTCGTGGGGGGCGGCGCGGGCGCGGTGTGATCGCGCGGCGCAGTAGGGTGGACGGGCCCACACACGGGCGCAGACCCGCCCCCGCCGCCGAGACTTGGAGACTGGACGTGCCCCGTCAGGTGTTCCTCTACGACCCGCCGGACCGCTTCGTGGCCGGCACGGTCGGCTTGCCGGGACGCCGTACGTTCTTCCTGCAGGCCTCCTCCGGCCCCCGCGTCACCAGCGTCTCCCTGGAGAAGACCCAGGTCGCCGCACTGGCCGAGCGGATGGACGAGCTGCTGGACGAGGTCGTGCGGCGCACCGGCGGAAACGCCCCGGTCCCTGCCATGGCCCCGACGGAGGCCGCCGACACCGCCCCGCTGGACGTCCCCGTCGAGGAGGAGTTCCGCGTCGGCACCATGGCCCTGGCCTGGGACGGCGAGGAGCAGCGGATGATCGTCGAGGCCCAGGCCCTGGTGGAGCTCGACGCCGAGTCCGACGAGGACCTCGCCGAGGCGGAGGAGCGGCTGCTCCAGGACGAGGAGAACGGCCCGCCGATGCTGCGGGTCCGCCTCACCGGCGCCCAGGCCCGCGCCTTCGCCAAGCGAGCCCTGGACGTGGTCAACGCCGGCCGCCCGCCGTGTCCGCTGTGCAGCCTGCCGCTGGACCCGGAGGGGCACGTGTGCCCGCGCCAGAACGGCTACCGGCGCCAGGCGTGACGGGCCAGGGGGACATGGAGGAACTGCTCGCCAAGGGCGAGCTGACCGTCGTCGGCCGGATCCGCGAGGCGTCCAACGCGGTCCTGCTGTGCACCGTCACCTACGACGGCGCGAGCGCCGACTGCGTCTACAAGCCGGTCAAGGGGGAGCGGCCGCTGTGGGACTTCCCCGACGGCAGCCTCGCCCAGCGGGAGGTCGCCGCCTACCTGGTCTCCGAGGCCACCGGCTGGGGCCTGGTGCCCGCCACCGTGCTGCGCGACGGACCCTACGGCGAGGGCATGGTCCAGCAGTGGATCGAGGCCCGGCAGCCGCAGGAGGACTCCCCGCAGGAAGAGCTCCTCGCGCTCGTCGAGGGCGAGGAGGCCGGTGAGGGCTGGAAGCCCGTGGCCTTCGCCGAGGTCGGCGAGGGCCGCACGGCCCTGCTCGTCCATGCCGACGACCCGAGGCTGCGGCGGCTCTCCGTCCTCGACGCCGTGATCAACAACGGCGACCGCAAGGGCGGGCACCTGCTGCCCGCGCCCGACGGGCGGATCTACGGCATCGACCACGGCGTGACCTTCCACACCGAGGACAAGCTGCGCACCCTGCTGTGGGGCTGGGCGGGGGAGCCGCTGCCGGACGAGGCCCGCGAGGCGCTCGCCGCGCTGGCCGCGGAACTGGCCGAGGGAGCCCCCCTCGCCACCCGGCTGGCCGAACTGATCACGGCGGCCGAGCTGGCCGCCGTACGGGAGCGGGTGGCGCACATGCTGCGCACCGGGACGCATCCGCTGCCGTCCGGGCAGTGGCCGTCGATCCCCTGGCCACCGGTCTGAACCGGCCATCGCCGGTACGCACAGAACCAGCCAGACCGCAAGAGTGCCGATCAAGACAACAGTGCAGGTCCAGTTCGTTTCCGGAACATCCGTCCGGTTAGGCTCGAGACATGCATGCCTGGCCCGCTTCTGAGGTCCCCGCCCTTCCTGGCAAGGGCCGCGACCTCCAGATCCACGACACCGCGACCCAGGGGACGATCACCCTCGCCCCCGGTCCCGTCGCCCGCATCTACGTCTGCGGCATCACCCCGTACGACGCGACCCACATCGGTCACGCGGCGACCTACAACGCGTTCGACCTCGTGCAGCGCGTGTGGCTCGACACCAAGCGGCAGGTCCACTACGTCCAGAACGTCACGGACGTGGACGACCCGCTCCTGGAGCGGGCGCTGCGCGACGGCCACGACTGGACCGAGCTGGCCGAGCGCGAGACCGCGCTCTTCCGCGAGGACATGACGGCCCTGCGGATGCTGCCGCCGCAGCACTACATCGGAGCCGTCGAGGCCATACCCGGCATCGTGCCTCTGGTCGAGCGGCTGCGGGACGCGGGCGCCGCGTACGAGCTCGAGGGCGACATCTACTTCTCGGTGGAGTCCGACCCGCACTTCGGCGGGGTCTCCCACCTCGACGCCGAGGCGATGCGGCTGCTCTCGGCGGAGCGGGGCGGCGACCCCGACCGTGCGGGGAAGAAGAACCCGCTGGACCCGATGCTGTGGATGGCGGCGCGTCCGGGCGAGCCGAGCTGGGACGGCGGCTCGCTGGGCCGCGGCCGGCCGGGCTGGCACATCGAGTGCGTCGCGATCGCCCTGGACCACCTGGGCATGGGCTTCGACATCCAGGGCGGCGGCTCCGACCTCGCCTTCCCGCACCACGAGATGGGCGCCTCGCACGCCCAGGCGCTGACGGGCGAGTTCCCGATGGCCCAGGCGTACGTCCACGCGGGCATGGTCGCCCTGCACGGCGAGAAGATGTCGAAGTCGAAGGGCAACCTCGTCTTCGTGTCGGCGCTGCGCCGCGCCGGGGTGGACCCGGCGGCGATCCGCCTGGCCCTGCTCTCGCACCACTACCGGGCGGACTGGGAGTGGACGGACGCCGTCCTCGACGAGGCCGTGGCCCGCCTGGAGCGGTGGCGCGCGGCGGTGTCCCGGCCGGACGGCATCCCGGCGGACGCGGTCCTCGAAGAGGTCCGCGAGGCCCTGGCCAACGACCTGGACGCCCCCGGGGCGCTGGCGGCCGTGGACCGCTGGGTGGAGCTCCAGAACGCCACCGACGGCGACGACGAGTCGGCCCCCGGCCTGGTCTCCCGGACCGTGGACGCCCTCCTGGGCGTAGCGCTCTAGGAAACGGCAGGAGCGCGCCCCCGGCCCGGTGCCGGGGGCGCGCTCCTGCCGTTTCACGGCTTCGTCCGGTGCCGGTGGGCTACGGGGTCTCCCCGTCGCCCTCTCCGTCGCCCCCGGCGGGACCCTCCGCCGGGCCTTCCGCCGGGGCGTCCGGGCCGGCCGGGCCGTTCTGGTCCGCTGCTTCCTCCGGCTTCGGCTTCGGCTGGGGGCGGCCGCCCGACAGGTCCCGGAAGTACGAGCCGGTGTCCGTGGCCGTCTCCGGGCCCGCCGCCGGATCCCGCCGCCGCAGGTACCGCTCGAACTCCCGCGCGATCGCGTCGCCCGAGGCCTCCGGCAGGTCGGCGGTGTCCCGCGCCTCCTCCAGCGTCTGGACGTACTCCGCCACCTCGCTGTCCTCGGCGGCCAGTTGGTCCACGCCCAGCTGCCAGGCGCGGGCGTCCTCCGGCAGTTCGCCCAGCGGGATCCTGATGTCGATCAGGTCCTCCAGCCGGTTCAGGAGGGCCAGCGTCGCCTTCGGGTTCGGCGGCTGCGACACGTAGTGCGGCACGGCCGCCCACAGCGACACCGCCGGCACCCCGGCGTGCGTGCAGGCCTCCTGGAGGATGCCCACGATGCCCGTCGGGCCCTCGTACTTGGTCTCCTCCAGGTCCATGGTCCGCGCCAGGTCCGCGTCCGAGGTGACCCCGCTCACCGGCACCGGCCGGGTGTGCGGCGTGTCCCCCAGGAGCGCCCCGAGGATGACCACCATCTCGACGCCCAGCTCGTGCGCGAAGCCGAGGATCTCGTTGCAGAACGACCGCCACCGCATGGACGGTTCGATTCCGCGTACCAGCACCAGGTCGCGCGGCTTGGCCCCGCCGATGCGGACCACCGAGAGCCGGGTCGTCGGCCACGTGATCTTCCGTACCCCGTTGTCCAGCCACACCGTGGGCCGGTTGACCTGGAAGTCGTAGTAGTCCTCGGCGTCCAGAGCCGCGAAGACCTCGCCCTTCCACTCCCGGTCCAGGTGTGCGACCGCACCGGAGGCCGCGTCACCCGCGTCGTTCCAGCCCTCGAACGCGGCCACCATGACCGGGTCGATCAGCTCGGGCACGCCCTCAAGCTCGATCACCCAGGTCTCCTTCCGAAGTTCCTTGCGTACGTGGGTCAGCCTAAGCCTTGTGGGGACACCGGCCACAGCCCACGACAGAGGGGCGGTTCCCCTCGGAACCGCCCCTCTTCCCCACCTGCGTGAGAGCTATGCCTTGCGGGCCAGCATCTCCTCGACCCGGGCCTTCACGGAGTCGTCGTCCAGGCCGCGGATCGTCACCGTCGTGCGGCGGCGCAGCACGTCGTCGACCGTCTCGGCCCACTCGTTGTCACGGGCGTAGGCGACCTGCGCCCAGATCTCCGGACCGTCCGGGTGGATGCGTTCGGCCAGCGCCGGGTCCTCGTTCGCCAGGCGGGCGATGTCGAAGGCCAGGGAGCCGTAGTGGGAGGCCAGGTGGCGCGCGGTCAGCGGGTCCATGCGGGTGCCGGGCTCACGGTCCACCAGCAGACGGTGCGCGACCGCGTTCGGGTTGGCGACACCCGGCAGCGCGATCCGGCGCACGAGGGACTTCACCGGCTCCATGTCCTCGGTCAGCGGGCTGCCCGGGAGCTTGGCCAGCTTGTCCATGACGACGCGGCCGATGTGGCGGTACGTGGTCCACTTGCCGCCGGCGACCGAGAGCATGCCGCCCGCGCCCTCGGAGACGACGGTCTCGCGCTTGGCCTTCTCCACGCCGCCGGGGCCGCCGGGCAGCACGCGCAGGCCGGCGAAGGCGTACGTCATCAGCGAGCGGTCGAGGTCGGCGTCCTTCACCGAGAAGGCCGCCTCGTCCAGGATCTGCTGGATGTCGGACTCGGTGGCGCGCACGTCCGCCGGGTCGCCCTCGTACACCTCGTCGGTGGTGCCGAGCAGCAGCTGGTCCTCCCACGGGAGGGCGAAGGTGATGCGGTACTTGTCGATCGGGGTGGCCATGGCGGCCTTCCACGGCGACTTGCGCTTCATGACGATGTGCGCGCCCTTGGAGAGGCGGATCGACGGCATCGAGTGCTTGTCTTCCATGCGCCGCAGGTGGTCCACCCACGGGCCGGTGGCGTTGAGCACGACGCGTGCGTCGACCCCGAACTCGGTGCCGTCCAGGCGGTCCTTGAGCTCGGCGCCGGTGACCCGGCCGTTGGTCTTGCGCAGGCCGGTGACCTCGGCGTGGTTGAGGACGACCGCGCCCGACTCGACGGCCGCGCGGACCGTCATGACGGCGACGCGGGAGTCGTTCATCTGGTGGTCGTAGTAGACCGCGACGGCCTTGAGGTTGTCGGTCTTCAGACCGGGGTTGTCGGCGACGGCACGGGCCGGGGATATGACCTTGCCCATGCCGTCGCCGAAGGCCGAGAGGGCGGAGTAGGCGAAGACGCCCGCGCCCAGCTTGGCCGCACCCACCGGACCGCCCTTGTAGACCGGCAGGTAGAAGGTGAGCGGGTTGACCAGGTGCGGGGCCACGTCCTTGGCCAGCACCCGCCGCTCGTGGTGGTTCTCCGCGACCAGCTTGACCGCGCCGGTCTGCAGGTAGCGCAGGCCACCGTGGACGAGCTTGGAGGAGGCCGAGGAGGTGGCGCCGGCGAAGTCGCCGGCGTCCACCATGGCAACCCGCAGACCCGACTGCGCGGCGTGCCAGGCCACCGAGGTGCCCAGGATTCCACCGCCGATGACCAGCAGGTCGTACGTGGCCTTCGCCAGCTGCTCGCGGGTCTCGGCACGGCTCGCGTTCGCGCCGGCGGTCGGGTGCGTACCCAGGGCGGGGACGCTCTGCAGGGTGCTCATATCTCTTTCAGCTCCTCGTCGATTGACTCAGCTGGTGCGGATCAGCTGGCGTCTTCGTCGTCGACCCAGCCCATGGAACGCTCCACGGCCTTGAGCCAGCTCTTGTACTCGCGGTCCCGCTGGTCGGCGGGCATCCGCGGGGTCCACTCCGCCGCGCGGCGCCAGTTGGCGCGCAGGGCGTCGGTGTCGGGCCAGAAGCCGACGGCCAGGCCGGCGGCGTAGGCGGCGCCGAGGCAGGTGGTCTCGGCGACCATCGGGCGCACCACGGGGGCGTCCAGGAAGTCCGAGAGCGTCTGCATCAGCAGGTTGTTGGAGGTCATGCCGCCGTCGACCTTGAGGGCCGCGAGCTCGACGCCCGAGTCCTTGGTCATGGCGTCGGTGATCTCGCGGGTCTGCCAGGCGGTGGCCTCCAGGACGGCACGGGCGATGTGCGCCTTGGTGACGTACCGGGTGAGGCCGGCGATCACACCGCGGGCGTCGGAGCGCCAGTACGGGGCGAACAGGCCGGAGAAGGCCGGCACGAAGTAGGCGCCGCCGTTGTCCTCCACGGAGGAGGCCAGGGTCTCGATCTCGGCCGCGGACTTAATCAGGCCCATCTGGTCGCGCATCCACTGGACGAGCGAGCCGGTGACGGCGATGGAGCCTTCCAGGGCGTAGACCGGCTTCTGGTCGCCGATCTGGTAGCCGACCGTGGTCAGCAGGCCGCTGTAGGAGTTGATGATCTTGTCGCCGGTGTTCATGAGCATGAACGTGCCGGTGCCGTACGTGGACTTGGCCTCGCCCTCGGCGAAACAGGTCTGGCCGAACAGCGCGGCCTGCTGGTCGCCGAGCGCCGAGGCGACCGGGACGCCGGCGAGGACGCCGTCCTTGACGTGGCCGTAGACCTCGGCGGAGGACTTGATCTCGGGGAGCACGTTGAGCGGGACGCCCATCGACTCAGCGATCTTCTCGTCCCAGGCCAGGGTGTGCAGGTTCATCAGCATGGTGCGCGAGGCGTTGGTGACGTCCGTGACGTGCGCACCGCCCTGGGCGCCACCGGTGAGGTTCCAGATGACCCAGGAGTCCATGGTGCCGAAGAGGATGTCGCCCGCCTCGGCGCGCTCGCGCAGGCCCTCGACGTTGTCGAGCAGCCAGCGGACCTTCGGGCCCGCGAAGTAGCTCGCCAGCGGCAGGCCGGTCTCGCGGCGGAAGCGGTCCTGGCCGACGTTGCGGCCGAGCTCCTTGCACAGGGAGTCGGTGCGGGTGTCCTGCCACACGAGCGCGTTGTGGACCGGCTCGCCGGTGTGGCGGTCCCACAGCAGGGTGGTCTCGCGCTGGTTGGTGATGCCGATCGCCTTGACGTCGGCGGCGGTGATCTCGGCCTTGGCGATGGCGCCGGCGACGACCTCCTGGACGTTGGTCCAGATCTCGGTGGCGTCGTGCTCCACCCAGCCCGGCTTCGGGAAGATCTGCTCGTGCTCCTTCTGGTCGACGGCGACGATGCGGCCGTCGCGGTCGAAGACGATGCAGCGGGAGGAGGTGGTGCCCTGGTCGATCGCGGCGATGAAGGGGCCGGTGCTGCTGGTCATGATGGCTGCTCCTGGCAGGTCTGGTGAGTAGGCGGAATCAGGAGTGCAGTGCGGATCTTACGAGCGCGGCAGATGCTGATCAGGCGAACGCGATGTTGTAAAGACCGCCGGCGAGCGCGGCACCGACGAGCGGGCCGACCACCGGGATCCAGGAGTAACCCCAGTCGGAGCCGCCCTTGTTGGGGAGCGGCAGCAGGGCGTGGACGATGCGGGGTCCGAGGTCGCGGACCGGGTTGATGGCGTAGCCGGTCGGGCCACCCAGGGAGAGGCCGATGCCGACCACCACGAAGGACGTGATCAGGACACCTATGACGCCGAGGCCCTTGCCGTCGTCCTGGAGGCCCTGGGTCAGGATCGCCAGGACCAGGACGGCGGTGCCGATGATCTCGGTCGTGAGGTTCTGCACGACGTTACGGATCTCGGGGCCCGTGGAGAAGATGCCGAGCACGGGTCCGGCCACGTCGTGCGGGTGCGGGTCCTCCGGGCCGAGCTTGGCGTCGCGGATGTGCTCGGGGTCCGCGAGGTGGACGCGGAACTGGCCGTAGTAGGTGATCCACATCAGGACCGCGCCGAGCATGGCGCCCAGGAGCTGGCCGGCGAAATAGACGGGCGTGTCGCCCCACTCGCCGGTCTTGACGGCGAGGCCGACGGTGACCGCCGGGTTGAGGTGCGCACCGGAGAGCGGCGCGGACACGTAGGCCGCGATCAGGACCGCGAAGCCCCAGCCGAAGGTGATCGCGAGCCAGCCCGCATTGCGGGCCTTGGAGCTCTTGAGTGTCACGGCGGCGCACACGCCACCACCGAGCAGGGTGAGCAGGGCGGTACCGATGGTCTCGCCGATGAAGATGTCGGAGCTGGACACCCGCGACTCCTTACGTACGTCCAGGGGTGGGCGGACACCGGGTCCCTCCGGTGGTTCCGCGCACTCGGTGAGTGCTGCACCGGTCCTTGGCCTTGTCGCATCCTAGCGCGTATTGCCGGTAGGTGTTCGACAATGCCGACCGATGAACGGCAGTTTTCCGCCCAGGTGAAGAATGCGTCAAGGGTCGGCCAGGCCAATGTGTCGGATCGTTACCCGTAGGTGCGATCAGCCAAATCCGGCCATTCGAAGGTCGAGATATGGCGAAAAATGGGCAGAACAGGGCCAGGTGATGGCCGAAGCCTGCTAAGGGAAGGTCAGAACCGGCCTGCGCCGAGATCGCGTGAAACGGAGCGCGCACAGTCGCGCACCGAGGCCACGAGGGCCGCGCGGGGCTCACCGCCCTCGCCGCACACCCGTTCCACCGCGCCCGCCACCGCCACCGCGCCCACCGGCATCCGGCGCCGGTCGTGGATCGGCGCCGCCACCGAGGCGATGCCCTCCCAGGTCTCCTCGACGTCGCAGGCCCAGCCGCGCGCCCGGGTCAGGCTCAGGATCGCCTCGAAGTCGGTGCCGTCCGTGACCGTGCGGGGGGTGAAGGCCTCGCGCTCCACCTCGTGCGCCTGGGTGTGCGCGACCGGGTCGTACGCCGACAGCACCTTGCCCAGGGCGGTCGAGTGCAGCGGCTGCATGGCCCCGACCTCCAGCACCTGGCGGCTGTCGTCGGGCCGGAACACGTGGTGCATGATCAGCACCCCGCTCTGGTGCAGCACGCCCACGTACACGCTCTCGCCGCTCGCCCGGGCCAGGTCGTCCGTCCACACCAGGGCGCGGGCGCGCAGCTCGTGGACGTCGAGATAGCTGTTGCCCAGGCGCAGCAGCTCGGCGCCCAGCTGGTAGCGGCCGGAGGCCGGGTCCTGCTCCACGAAGCCCTCTGCCTGCAGGGTGCGCAGGATGCCGTGGGCCGTGCCCTTGGCCAGCCCCAGTGACGAGGCCACGTCGGAGAGCCCCAGCCGGCGCTCTCCGCCCGCCAGGAGTCGCAGCATCGCAGCGGCTCGTTCGAGCGACTGGATGTTCCGTGCCATCGCGCAGCCTCCTGCTGACCTTCGTTACTACTGACCATCTTGACGCGGTTCGACAATGCTGAACAGTATCGGTCGATGCCGACCTCGCGCACCGTCGGAGATCTGTTCGCCGTACGGTCGCCGGGACATCCCCCGCCACGTTCCCGCCACAGAATGCAGTCCGCCACGTGGGACACCCACACCGGGGCGGGCGCCCCGCGGTTACCCTGGCCGCGTGCGCCCCTGACACAGCGGGGGCGCAAAGCCGACAGCCGTCGCATCCCAGGGAGCACTCCATGGCCTCGTTGCCGAACCCGCCCGCCGACACCCAGACCCGGGCCGACGCCCTCCGGGAGGCGCTCGCGACCCGCGTGGTCGTCGCCGACGGAGCCATGGGAACGATGCTCCAGGCACAGGACCCCACCCTCGACGACTTCCAGCAGCTCGAAGGCTGCAACGAGGTCCTCAACGTCACCCGCCCCGACATCGTCCGCACGGTGCACGAGGCGTACTTCTCGGTGGGCGTGGACTGCGTCGAGACCAACACCTTCGGCGCGAACTACGCGGCCCTCGCCGAGTACGACATCGCCGAACGCAACTTCGAGCTGTCCGAGTCCGGCGCCCGCATCGCCCGCGAGGTCGCCGACGAGTTCACCGCCTCCACCGGCCAGCAGCGCTGGGTCCTCGGCTCCATGGGCCCCGGAACCAAGCTGCCCACCCTCGGCCACATCACCTACGCGCAGATCCGCGACGCCTACCAGACCAACGCCGAGGGCCTGCTCGCCGGCGGCTCCGACGCGCTGCTCGTCGAGACCACCCAGGACCTCCTGCAGACGAAGTCCTCCATCATCGGCGCCCGCCGCGCCATGGAGGCGCTCGGCGTCAACGTCCCGCTGATCTGCTCCGTCACCGTCGAGACCACCGGCACCATGCTGCTGGGCTCCGAGATCGGCGCGGCCCTGACCGCGCTGGAGCCCCTCGGCATCGACATGATCGGCCTGAACTGCGCCACCGGCCCCGCCGAGATGAGCGAGCACCTGCGCTACCTCGCGCGCAACGCCCGCATCCCCCTCTCCTGCATGCCCAACGCCGGCCTGCCCGTCCTGACCAAGGAGGGCGCGCACTATCCGCTGACCGCCGCCGAGCTCGCCGACGCCCAGGAGACCTTCGTCCGCGAGTACGGCCTCTCCCTGGTCGGCGGCTGCTGCGGCACCACCCCCGAGCACCTGCGCCAGGTCGTCGAGCGGGTCCGCGGCACGGCCGTCGTCCCGCGCGACCCCCGGCCCGAGCCCGGCGCCGCATCGCTCTACCAGACCGTGCCCTTCCGCCAGGACACCTCGTACATGGCGATCGGCGAGCGCACGAACGCCAACGGCTCCAAGAAGTTCCGCGAGGCCATGCTGGAAGGCCGCTGGGACGACTGCGTCGAGATGGCGCGCGACCAGATCCGCGAGGGCGCGCACATGCTCGACCTCTGCGTGGACTACGTCGGCCGCGACGGCGTCGCCGACATGGAGGAGCTCGCCGGCCGCTTCGCCACCGCCTCCACCCTGCCGATCGTCCTGGACTCCACCGAGGTTCCCGTCATCAAGGCGGGCCTGGAGAAGCTCGGCGGCCGCGCGGTCATCAACTCGGTGAACTACGAGGACGGCGACGGCCCCGAGTCCCGTTTCGCCAAGGTCACCCGGCTGGCCCAGGAGCACGGCGCCGCGCTCATCGCGCTGACCATCGACGAGGAGGGCCAGGCCCGCACCGTCGAGCACAAGGTCGCCATCGCCGAACGGCTCATCGAGGACCTCACGGGCAACTGGGGCATCCGCGAGTCGGACATCCTCATCGACACGCTGACCTTCACCATCTGCACCGGCCAGGAGGAGTCCCGCAAGGACGGCATCGCCACGATCGAGTCGATCCGCGAGCTCAAGCGCCGCCACCCCGACGTCCAGACCACCCTGGGCCTGTCGAACATCTCCTTCGGCCTGAACCCGGCCGCCCGCGTCCTGCTGAACTCCGTCTTCCTCGACGAGTGCGTCAAGGCCGGACTCGACTCGGCCATCGTCCACGCCTCCAAGATCCTGCCGATCGCCCGGTTCGACGAGGAGCAGGTCTCCACCGCCCTCGACCTGGTCTACGACCGGCGCACCGAGGACTACGACCCGCTGCAGAAGCTGATGGCCCTCTTCGAAGGCGTCAACACCAAGTCCCTGAAGGCGGGCCGCGCCGAGGAACTCCTCGCCCTGCCCCTGGACGAGCGCCTGCAGCGCCGCATCATCGACGGCGAGAAGAACGGCCTGGAGGCCGACCTCGACGAGGCCCTCCAGACCCGCCCCGCCCTCGACATCGTCAACGACACCCTCCTGGAGGGCATGAAGGTCGTCGGCGAGCTCTTCGGCTCGGGCCAGATGCAGCTCCCCTTCGTCCTCCAGTCCGCCGAGGTCATGAAGTCGGCCGTGGCCCACCTCGAACCGCACATGGAGAAGACGGACGACGAGGGCAAGGGCACCATCGTCCTGGCCACCGTCCGCGGCGACGTCCACGACATCGGCAAGAACCTCGTCGACATCATCCTGACCAACAACGGCTACAACGTCGTCAACATCGGCATCAAGCAGCCCGTCTCCGCGATCCTCGAAGCCGCCCAGGAGCACAAGGCCGACGTCATCGGCATGTCCGGCCTGCTCGTGAAGTCGACCGTGATCATGAAGGAGAACCTGGAGGAGCTCAACCAGCGCAAGCTGGCCGCCGACTACCCGGTGATCCTCGGCGGCGCCGCCCTCACCCGCGCCTACGTCGAGCAGGACCTCCACGAGATCTACGAGGGCGAGGTCCGCTACGCCCGCGACGCCTTCGAGGGCCTGCGCCTCATGGACGCCCTCATCGCCGTCAAGCGCGGCGTGCCGGGCGCCACCCTGCCCGAGCTCAAGCAGCGCCGCGTCGCCAAGCGCGACACGCCGGCCCTCCAGGTGGAGGAGCCGGAGGAGTCCGGCGGCCGCTCCGACGTGTCCGTCGACAACCCGGTGCCCACCCCGCCGTTCTGGGGCACCCGGGTGGTCAAGGGCATCCCGCTCAAGGACTACGCCTCCTGGCTGGACGAGGGCGCCCTCTTCAAGGGCCAGTGGGGCCTCAAGCAGGCCCGCGCCGGCGGGGCCACGTACGAGGAGCTCGTCGAGAGCGAGGGCCGCCCGCGGCTGCGCGGCCTCCTGGAGAAGCTGCACACCGAGAACCTGCTGGAGGCGGCCGTCGTCTACGGCTACTTCCCCTGCGTCTCCAAGGGCGAGGACCTGATCATCCTCGACGACGCCGGCAACGAGCGGACCCGCTTCACCTTCCCGCGCCAGCGCCGCGGCCGCCGCCTGTGCCTCGCGGACTTCTTCCGCCCGGAGGAGTCCGGCGAGACCGACGTCGTCGGCCTCCAGGTGGTCACCGTCGGCTCGAAGATCGGCGAGGCGACGGCCAAGCTGTTCGCGTCCGACTCCTACCGCGAGTACCTGGAACTGCACGGCCTGTCCGTCCAGCTCGCCGAGGCCATGGCCGAGTACTGGCACGCCCGGGTCCGCGCCGAGCTCGGATTCGGCGGCGAGGACCCGGCCAAGGTCGAGGACATGTTCGACCTCAAGTACCGCGGCGCCCGCTTCTCCCTCGGCTACGGCGCCTGCCCCGATCTGGAGGACCGCGCGAAGATCGCCGACCTCCTCCAGCCGGAGCGGATCGGCGTCCACCTCTCGGAGGAGTTCCAGCTCCACCCGGAGCAGTCGACGGACGCCATCGTGATCCACCACCCCGAAGCGAAGTATTTCAACGCACGCTGAGCTCCGGCGACGTACACTTGTCGGTCCCATACAGGCCGGTCGCCTGTTCCCCCGGGGGATGCCCCGCGGGAAGAGGTGACCGGCCTTCTCGTCCCTTCGAGAGGTACGCGCATGACGAGCACCGTTCCCGCCCCGGTCACCCGCACGGCCGACGGCTCGGCCCTGCAGGCGGTGCTGCTCGACATGGACGGCACCCTGGTGGACACCGAGGGCTTCTGGTGGGAGATCGAGGCGGAGGTCTTCCACGAGCTCGGCCACCGCCTCCAGGACGCCTGGCGCGACGAGGTCGTCGGCGGGCCCATGACCCGCAGCGCCGGCTTCCTGATCGAGGCCACCGGGGCCGCCATCACCATCGCCGAACTGAGCGTCCTGCTCAACGAGCGCTTCGAGGCCCGCATCGCCGACCAGGTCCCCCTGATGCCCGGCGCCGAGCGGCTGCTGGCCGAGCTCGCCCGGCACAACGTGCCCACCGCCCTGGTCTCCGCCTCCCACCGCCGGGTCATCGACCAGGTCCTGCTCACCCTCGGCCGCGACCGCTTCACGCTGACGGTCGCCGGCGACGAGGTCGCGCGTACCAAGCCGCACCCCGACCCCTACCTGCTCGCCGCGCGGACGCTCGGCGCGCACCCCTCGCGGTGCGCGGTCATCGAGGACACCCGCACCGGTGTGGCGGCCGCGGAGGCCGCCGGCTGCCGGGTCGTGGCCATCCCCTCGGTCGGCGTGATCGAACCGGCTCCGGGGCGTACGGTCGTCCGCTCGCTGGAGGACGTCGACCTGGCGTTCCTGCGCTCCCTCATCGCCCCCATGAACTGAGAGTGACGGAAGGGCCGGCCCGGACCCCCCCGGCCCCCCGGCCCGCTCCCGGTCCGGCACGCGCCCGACTCAATTGGACACATCGGCATGCAGTGCCCTACATCGGTATGCATCGCCACGCACCGAGATTCCATGAGTACGCTCCGTGCCGAATGGAACCCCGTCGGGTCGCGTCCTGACGGAAGGATCTTCCGTCGCAGGCCCCGGAGGCTGAAATTCCATCCCCTCCGGGGTCGTTGCGCAGGGTGACCTTGGTCACGCGTCACACCCCCGACGGGCCTGTCCGGAGGCCCCGACGGCTTCCAATGTGTCCACATTGATCAGCCCCTGACCGAATCTGCGCAGCCCTGCCTGTGAACAGGCAGTTCGCTCCGATCACGGTGCGATTACGCCCCAAGTCCGGCCAGTTCCAGCCATCCCGCCCCGGACCACTAGTGTCGAGCCGGGCACTGCGCCGCACCCAGCCGCGTCCCGGACACACACCCCTGTGCCGGACCGCGTGGACCGATCGTCACAACACCGGCCCGATCGTTCCGCCCTGAACGGGCGACCGCCGCGAAGTGCCCTTCACACCGCTTTGAGCAAGTGCCGGTTACAGGGAGTACTTCCAGCATGAACCGCAAGACCATGGTGCTGACGGCCGCGGCCGGACTGCTCACCCCCGCGCTGGCCGCATGCGGCACCGCGAGTGGCGGAGGAGCAGGATCCGCGGCGATCGTCGTCGGGACCACCGACCGGTTCGAGGCCGCAGACTTCGCTCCCGCCCCCTTCGACCCCGCCTACGCCTACGACGCCGGCGCCTGGAACATCCTGCGCCAGACCGTCCAGACGCTGATGCACACCCCGCGCGGCGGCGGCCAGCCCGTCCCCGAGGCGGCCTCCGCGTGCCGCTTCACCGACTCCGGCAACGAGAGCTACCGCTGCACCCTGCGCCCCGGGCTCAAGTTCGCCAGCGGCGACCCGCTCACCGCCAAGGACGTCAAGTTCTCCATCGACCGCGTCCTCGCCATCAAGGACGAGAACGGCCCCTCCTCGCTGCTCTCCACCCTCGACAACGTCGAGGTCAAGGGCGAGGACACCGTGATCTTCCACCTGAAGACCCCGGACGCGACCTTCCCCTTCAAGCTCTCCACCCCCGCCGCCGGCATCGTCAGCGAGAAGGACTACGACGCCAAGAAGCTCCGCGAGGGCTTCGAGGTGGACGGCTCCGGGCCCTACACCATGAAGGCCGAGGTCAAGGAGAACCGCCTCGTCCGCGCCGTCTTCAGCAAGAACCCCCACTACAAGGGCGACATCAAGCTGCAGAACGACAAGGTCGAGCTGCGCACCTATCCCGACTCCCCGGCCATGGGCAAGGCCCTCACGGACGGGAAGATCCACGTGGTCTCCCGCACCCTGTCGCCCGCCCAGATCACCGAGCTCAGCGCCAACCCGCCCAAGGGCGTCAAGCTGGTCCCGATGCCCGGCCTGGAGATCCGCTACCTCGGCTTCAACACCGACGCGCCCGTCGTCAAGGACAAGGCCGTGCGCCAGGCGCTCGCCGCCGCCGTCGACCGCGGCGCGCTGATCTCCAAGGTCTACGGCAAGTCCGCCCAGCCGCTCTACTCACTGGTCCCCACCAGCGTGACCGGCCACGTCAACTCCTTCTACAACAAGTACGGCGACGGCAACACGCCCAAGGCCGCCGCACTGCTGAAGGAGGCCGGGATCAAGACCCCGGTCAAGCTGACGCTGCACTACACCAACGACCACTACGGCGACGGCACGGCGGCCGAGTTCGAGGCCCTCAAGGCCCAGCTCAACGCCACCCAGCTGTTCGACATCACCGTCCAGGGCAGCGAGTGGGCGGACTTCCGCCCCGCGCAGAAGAAGGGCGACCACGCCGCCTACGGGCTCGGCTGGTTCCCCGACTACCCGGACGCCGACAACTTCCTCGCCCCGTTCCTGGAGCAGGACAACTTCCTGGGCACGCCGTACGCCAACAACACGGTGCGCACCAGGCTCCTCCCCGAATCCCGGCGCGCGGTCGACCGAAACGTCGCCGCCCCCGCGATCACGGAGATGCAGGACATCGTCGCCGAGGACGTACCCGTCCTGCCCCTGTGGCAGGGCAAGCAGTACGTCGCCGCACGCGACGGGATCACCGGAGTGGAGTGGTCGGTCAACGCCATCTCCGACCTCCAGTTGTGGGAGCTCGGCCGTGGCGTAAGCGGCTGAGCAAGGCAAAGACCGGCAGCGGGTGTCGCGGGCCGGAGCAACGAAACAGTTCGACTGTGAAGGACGTTCGCGTGAATCGACGTAACCAGTGGCTGGCGGCCCCGCTCGGCGCGGCCACCGCCGCCGCGCTGCTCAGCGGTTGCGGTTCGACCGATGGCTCCAATGCCGGCAGCGGCAAGGGCGTGGTCATGGGCATATCCGACAAGGTGAAGTCCACCGACCCGGCGTCCGGCTACGACCCGGGCTCCTGGCTGCTCTTCAACAACGTCTTCCAGTCGCTGCTGAGCTTCCCCAAGGGCGGTACCACCCCCGAGCCCGACGCGGCCCAGAGCTGCGGCTTCGAGGGCGGCGACAGCAAGCTCTTCAAGTGCACGCTCAAGCCCGACCTGAAGTTCAGCAACGGCCACGAGCTCACCTCGAAGGACGTCAAGTACTCCTTCGAGCGCACGCTGAAGATCAACGACGAGAACGGCCCCGCCGTCATGCTCGCCTCGATCGCCGGCATCGACGCCCCCGACGAGAAGACCGTCGTCTTCCGCCTGAAGACCTCCGACGCCACCTTCCCGAGCAAGATCGCCTCGGGTGCGGGCTCCATCGTCGACCACCGCGAGTACCCGGCCGACAAGCTCCGCACCGACAACAAGGCCGTCGGCTCCGGCGTCTACAAGCTCGACTCCTTCAGCGAGAAGAGCGCCAGCTTCTCGGTCAACGAGTCCTACACCGGCAAGGCCAAGGCCAAGAACACCGGCGTCACCCTGAAGTTCTTCAACGGCGACCAGGCCGGCCTCAAGACCGTCCTGGAGAGCGGAGACGTCGACTTCGCCTTCCGCGGCCTCGCCGCGAAGGACATCGCCGCCCTCGCCTCCAGCAAGACCGGCGACGAGAAGGTCGACGTCGTCCAGGGCACCGGTGCCGAGGTCGAGCACATGGTCTTCAACATGAACGACCCGGTCGTCGGCAAGCTCCCCGTCCGCAAGGCCATCGCCTACCTCGTGGACCGCGAGGCCCTCGTCAAGGACGTGTACGCCGGCACCGCCACCGCGCTGTACTCCATCGTCCCGACCGGCATCGCCGGCCACACCACGCCGTTCTTCGACCGCTACGGCGGCAGCCCGCAGCCCGAGAAGGCCAAGGCCGTCCTCAAGGCCGCGAACATCAACGGCAAGGTCAAGGTCACCCTGTACTCGACCCCGTCCCGCTACGGCCCCTCCACCGACCAGCAGTTCGAGGTCATCGCCAAGCAGCTCAACGACAGCGGCCTCTTCGAGGCCGACGTCAAGTCCGTCGAGTACGAGCAGTACGAGCAGGACATCCAGGCGGGCAAGTACGGCATCTACGTCAAGGGCTGGGTCCCCGACTACCCGGACGCCGACAACTTCACCCAGCCGTTCTTCGGCCCGGGCAACGTCCTGAACAACAACTACGACAACAAGGAGATCACCGGGACGATCATCCCGTCGACCTCCGCGAAGTCCGACCGCACCGCGGCCAACACCGACTACAACCGGCTCCAGGACATCGTCGCCGACGAGCTCCCGCTCCTCCCGCTCTGGCAGGGCAAGCAGTACGCCGTCACCCGCCAGAACGTGAACGGCCTGCAGTGGTCCCTGGACGCCTCCACGGTCTTCCGCTTCTGGGAGATCAGCAAGGGCTGATCCGGGCCGCCCCCGGACACACCACGGGGCCGCACGCGCGAGGTCCACTCGCGCGTGCGGCCCCGTGCCCGTTCCCTACAGCTACGACGACCGCGACCGCTACTGCTACTGCTACTGCGCCCCGGGGCGCACCAGACCGCTCTCGTACGCGTACACCGCCGCCTGCACCCGGTCGCGCAGCCCCAGCTTCGTCAGGACGTGCCCCACGTGCGTCTTGACCGTCGTCTCGCTCACGAACAGGTCCGCCGCGATCTCCGCGTTCGACAGGCCCCGCGCCACCAGCTTCAGCACCTCCACCTCGCGCTCGGTCAGCGTCCCCAGCGTGTCCGGGACGCGCTCGTCACCCGACGGCAGGTGCCCCGCGTACTTGTCCAGCAGCCGCCGCGTGATGCTCGGCGCGAGCATCGCCTCGCCCGCCGCCACCACCCGGATCGCCTGCACCAGCTCGTTGGCCGGCGCGTCCTTCAGGAGGAACCCGCTCGCCCCGGCCCGCAGCGCCTCCACCACGTACTCGTCCAGATCGAACGTGGTCAGCACCAGCACCTTCGCCGGACCGTCCCGGCCCGGACCCGTGATCTGGCGCGTCGCCTCGACCCCGTCCATCCGCGGCATCCGGATGTCCATCAGCACCACGTCCGGCTGCAGCGCCCGCACCTGGTCCAGCGCCTGCAGGCCGTCCCCGGCCTCGCCGACCACCGCCAGCTCCTCCTCCGCCTCCAGGATCATCCGGAAGCCGGTGCGCAACAGTGGCTGGTCGTCGACCAGAAGAACGCGGATGGCCACGGGCGATACCTCGTATTCGTGGGACGGCTGGACGGGCACGCCCATTCTGCCCTGACCCGACGATCAAGAACTCCCGGCCCCGGGGCCCGTGCGACGGCGGACGATCCCCCTCTGGCAGGCTGAGCCTGGAGCACCGCCACCGAGAACGAGCTGCGGCGCCTGATCAACGAGTGGGACCCGATCGGCGTCGCCGACTCGGTGCGGGACGAGTACGACTGCATGCTTCCCCCGCTCCTCGGACGGCTCCGCGGCGGCGCCGGCCGGACGGAGATCGCCGAGTTCCTGCAGCACGAGCTGGAGGACCACTTCGGCCTCGCATCCCCGTGCCCGCGGCCCGACGCGATCGCCGCCCGGCTGGTCACCTGGTGGGCATCGACCGGCCCGGCCCGAGACAACCCCTAGCTGACCCCGTCCGGACCCCCGGCCGGCCTCGGCACCACCGGCAGGGGGTACACCGGGGGAGTACCGCCGAACTCCGGACACGACGCCTGGTGGTCGCACCAACCGCACAGCTTCGTCGGCCGCGGCCGCCACTCACCCGTCGCCGTCGCCTCCCGGATCGCCTCCCACAGCGCCAGCAGCTTGCGCTCCACCCGCTCCAGGTCCGCCACCACCGGGTCGTACGTCAACACGTCCCCACTGCCCAGGTACACCAGCTGCAGCCGCCGCGGCACTACCTGCTTCAGCCGCCACACCACCAGGGCGTAGAACTTCATCTGGAACAGCGCACCCTCGGCGTACTCCGGCCGCGGCGCCTTCCCCGTCTTGTAGTCGACGATCCGCACCTCACCCGTCGGCGCCACATCCACCCGGTCGATGATCCCGCGCAGCCGCAGCCCCGACTCCAGCTCCGTCTCCACGAAGAACTCCCGCTCCACCGGCTCCAGCCGCGTCGGGTCCTCCAACGTGAACCAGCGCTCGACCAGCGCCTCCGCCTCCGTCAGCCACCGCGCCAGCGCCGCCCCCTCGTCCCCCTCCGGGAACAGCTCCGTCAGCTCCGGCCGCGACTCCAGCAACCGGTCCCACTGCCCCGGGATCAGCTCCTTCGCCCGCGGCGCCGTCCGCTCCTGCGCGGGATGATCGAAGAGCCGCTCCAGCACCGCGTGCACCAGCGTCCCCCGCGTGGCCGCCGCACTCGGCTTCTCCGGCAGCTTGTCGATCACCCGGAACCGGTACAGCAGCGGGCACTGCATGAAATCGCTCGCCCGGGAAGGAGAGAGCGAAGAAGGTGCCACAGCGCTCGGCGCTACGGCTTCGGCCGCGCCAGGCACGGCACCGGGGCTCGTCGTCATGCACAAAACCCTACGACCCGCCACGGACAGCACGCGCATACCATCGACGGCAAGCCCCCTCGCACTGCATGATCGGAGCATCACCAGGCGCTACACACACCGCGCCGTACGCGACGAGAACCACACGTGAACCCCCAGCACCGAACGAAGGACAGACGTGTCAGACACCGACCAGACCGGCGAGCGCGATAACCGGCGCTCGGGACCGGGCGGCGGACTCCTCATGGGCCGCCCCTTCGGCGTGCCCGTCTACGTCTCACCCAGCTGGTTCCTCGTCGCCGCCCTCATCACCTGGGTCTTCGGAGACCAGCTCGACCGCGTCCTGCCCGACCTCGGACCCGTCCGCTACCTGGTATCCCTCTTCTTCGCCGTCGCCTTCTACGCCTCCGTCCTCGTCCACGAACTCGCCCACACCGTCGCCGCCCTCCGCTTCAAACTCCCCGTGCGCCGCATCCAGCTCCAGTTCTTCGGCGGAGTCTCCGAGATCGAGAAGGAGTCCGAGACCCCCGGCCGCGAATTCGTCCTCGCCTTCGTCGGCCCCCTGCTCTCCCTCCTCCTCGCCGGCGGCTTCTACCTCGGCATGAAGGCCGTCGACCCGGCGACCGTCCCCGGCGTCCTCCTCGCCGGCCTGATGATCTCCAACCTGCTCGTCGCGGCCTTCAACCTGCTTCCCGGCCTCCCCCTCGACGGCGGACGCATGCTCCGAGCCGTCATCTGGGGCATCACCGGCAAACCCATGGCCGGCACCGTCGTCGCCGCCTGGGTCGGACGCGCCCTCGCCGTCGCCGTCCTCCTCGGCCTGCCCCTGCTCACCCATACCGGATTCCTCGGCAACCGCACCGAGGAGATCGGCGGCATGGACACCGTCATGGACGCCCTCCTCGCCGCCATCCTCGCCGCCATCATCTGGACCGGAGCCGGCAACAGCCTCCGCATGGCCCGGCTGCGCGAACACCTCCCCGAACTGCGCGCCCGCAGCCTCACCCGCCGCGCCATCCCCGTCGAGAACGCCACCCCCCTCTCCGAAGCCCTCCGCCGCGCCAACGAAGCCGGAGCCCGCGCCCTCGTCGTCGTCGACGGCCACGGAGACCCCACCGCCATCGTCCGCGAGAGCGCCATCGCCTCCGTACCCGAACACCGCCGCCCCTGGGTCGCCGTCAGCACCCTCGCCCAGGACCTCACCGACGGCATGAAGGTTTCCGCGGAACTCACCGGCGAAGAACTCCTCGACCACCTCCGCGCCACCCCCGCCACCGAATACCTCGTCCTCGAACCCGGCGGCGCCATCTACGGCGTCCTGTCCACCCTCGACGTCGAGAAGGCCTTCGTGAAGGCCATGGCACGGCCCCAGTCCTGAAGCCAATACACTGTTCACATGTCCGAACCGACCGGTGCCGCCCGCCGACGCGGGCCCTTCAAGGTCGGGGACCAGGTTCAGCTCACCGACCCCAAGGGCCGCCACTACACGTTCACGCTCGAAGCCGGGAAGAATTTCCACACCCACAAGGGTTCCTTCCCCCACGACGAGCTGATCGGTGCTCCCGAAGGCAGTGTTGTCCGTACCACGGGGAACGTCGCGTACCTCGCGCTGCGCCCCCTGCTCCCCGACTACGTCCTGTCCATGCCCCGCGGCGCCGCCGTGGTCTACCCCAAGGACGCGGGCCAGATCCTGGCCTTCGCCGACATCTTCCCCGGCGCCCGCGTCGTGGAAGCGGGGGTGGGCTCCGGCTCCCTGAGCAGCTTCCTGCTGCGCGCCATCGGCGACCAGGGCATGCTCCACAGCTACGAGCGCCGCGCGGACTTCGCCGAGATCGCCACCGCCAACGTGGAACGCTACTTCGGCGGACCCCACCCGGCCTGGCAGCTCACCGTCGGCGACCTCCAGGACAACCTGACCGACACCGACGTCGACCGCGTCATCCTGGACATGCTCGCCCCCTGGGAATGCCTGGAAGCCGTCTCCAAGGCCCTCGTCCCCGGCGGCATCCTCTGCTGCTACGTGGCCACCACCACCCAGCTGTCCAAGACCGTCGAGTCCATCCGCGAGATCGGCTGCTTCGCCGAGCCGCAGCCGTGGGAGTCGATGATCCGCAACTGGCACGTGGAAGGCCTGGCCGTCCGCCCGGACCACCGCATGATCGGCCACACCGGCTTCCTCGTCACCGCCCGCCGCCTCGCGGACGGCGTCGAGCCCCCCATGCGCCGCCGCCGCCCCGCCAAGGGCGCCTACGGCGAGGACTACGAGGGCCCCGGCAGCGACCGCTCCGCGTAGGGACCGTCCACCCCCTCCGCCGACCCAACACGACGGCGCTGCGGTGCAGTTCCCCCGACCTCGGGGGAACTGCACCGCAGCGCCTTTTCGTTGTCTCCGTACCGACCTCGGACCCTGCCGTTCCACCCCCGTGTGAGGTGTGGCACGATGCTGGCTCCCCGTCACCCTTCGCACAGGAGACACCCCGCGTGCTGCACACCCCCGCCACGCTGGCAACCCCGGACACCCTGGCCCACACCCGGACCAGGCCCCTCCACTGGCTCGCCACGGCCACCGCCATGGCCGCCGTCATAGCCGCAGCGGGACTCGTACAGCCGGCCACCGGCAGCCCGGCGGCCGCCGAGGAGCCCCCCGCGAAGGGGCCGCAGGCCGCCGCCCCCGACGCGGCCGCCGTCACCTACCCCCTCGACTGCAAGGGCGCGCCCCGGGCCGTCACCGCCACCGCCCAGGGCGACCTCGACGGAGACGGCCGCCCCGAAACCGTGGCGGCCGTCCGCTGCGACGCGGGCTCCGGCACCCCGCCCCACGCCGTCTACGTACTCACCCAGGACCCCGCCGAGGGCTCCCGCCCCCGCGTCGTGGCCACCCTCCTGGACACCCCGCAACGCCAGACCGCCACGGAACTGACCGTGCGCGACCGAACCGTCACCGCGAGCCTCCTCGGCTACTCCGGCCCCGAGGTCCCGCGCTGCTGCCCCGACAAGAAGCAGCTCGCCAAGTGGCGCTGGAGCGACGGAAAATTCCGCCAGGAGCTGACGGACTCAGCCGCCAGGAGGGTTTGAAGCGTCACTCCGCGTCCGGACCGAAGACCTCCACACCGTCCGAAACGCGCCTTACGTGAATGCAGTCGCCCGGGCATTCCTTCGCCGAGTCCACCACGTCCTGGAGCAGCGGCAGCGGCACCGGAGTGGTCGCCCCCACCTCCTGCAGCAGCTCGTCGTCCGCGCTCTTCACGTACGCCAGACCGTCGATGTCCAGCTCGAACACCTCGGGCGCGTACTGCACGCAGATGCCGTCCCCGGTGCAGAGGTCCTGGTCGATCCAGACCTCGAGCGACTCGCCGGCCCCGCCGGCGCCGCCCGTCGGAGCGTCCTGCTGCACGGTCATATCTCCTGCCGTTCCCTGCGGTGAGTGATCCATCCCGATCACAACCCGCAGCAAGTCGCGCGGGCCCTGACGGGTGTTGAACACTTCGACCTTACAACCGGCTGCTTCCCGAGTTTGATGGGTGGGTATTTCCTTGGCGTGAGGGAGTACGCAAGGGTGAAGATCGGACACACCTCTATCGTCTTTGTGATCTAGGGGTTTCAATCACCACCAGCCCAGGTAGGGTCAGGAAGCGTCCAGCTCCCCTTGGAGGAGGTGAGGACCGTGGCAGCCCACGACGACGACATCAACCGCGGCATCCGGCCCGCGCGAGGGTCCGAGGACCCCGCCGGCCAGGTTGCCTATCTCGAGCAGGAAATCGCCGTCCTGCGACGTAAGCTCGCCGACTCTCCGCGACACACGAGGATTCTCGAAGAGCGGATCGTCGAGCTCCAGACGAATCTGGCCGGCGTCTCCGCACAGAACGAACGACTGGCGAATACCCTCCGTGAGGCCCGCGACCAGATCGTGGCCCTCAAGGAAGAAGTCGACCGGCTCGCACAGCCGCCGGCAGGCTTCGGTGTCTTCCTCCAGGCGAACGAGGACGGCACCGTCGACATCTTCACCGGAGGCCGAAAGCTCCGCGTGAACGTCAGCCCCAGCGTCGACCCGGAAGACCTCCGGCGCGGCCAGGAGGTCATGCTCAACGAGGCCCTCAACGTGGTCGAGGCCATGGAATTCGAGCGGGCCGGGGACATCGTCACCCTCAAGGAGATCCTCGAGGACGGCGAGCGCGCCCTGGTCGTCGGGCACACCGACGAGGAACGGGTGGTGAGGCTCGCCGAGCCGCTCCTGGACATCACCATCCGTCCCGGCGACGCCCTCCTGCTCGAACCCCGCTCCGGCTACGTCTACGAGGTCGTCCCCAAGAGCGAGGTCGAGGACCTGGTCCTCGAAGAGGTCCCCGACATCGACTACGACAAGATCGGCGGCCTGGGCGACCAGATCGAGCTGATCCGCGACGCGGTCGAGCTCCCGTACCTCTACCCCGACCTGTTCAAGGAACACGAACTGCGGCCCCCGAAGGGCATCCTGCTCTACGGCCCGCCCGGCTGCGGCAAGACGCTCATCGCCAAGGCCGTCGCCAACTCCCTTGCCAAGAAGGTCGCCGAGGTGACCGGACAGGCCCAGGGGAAGTCGTACTTCCTGAACATCAAGGGCCCCGAGCTCCTCAACAAGTACGTTGGCGAGACCGAGCGGCACATCCGCCTGGTCTTCCAGCGGGCCCGCGAGAAGGCCAGCGAGGGCACCCCCGTCATCGTCTTCTTCGACGAGATGGAATCCCTCTTCCGCACCCGCGGATCCGGTGTCAGCTCGGACGTCGAGAACACCATCGTCCCGCAGCTCCTCGCCGAGATCGACGGCGTGGAGGGCCTGGAGAACGTCATCGTCATCGGCGCCTCCAACCGCGAGGACATGATCGACCCGGCCATCCTGCGCCCGGGCCGCCTCGACGTGAAGATCAAGATCGAGCGTCCGGACGCCGAGGCCGCGAAGGACATCTTCGCGAAGTACCTCAAGGCCTCGCTGCCCCTGCACACGGACGACCTGTCCGAACACCAGGGCTCCACGGCCGGCACCGTCCACAGCATGATCCAGACCGTCGTCGAGCAGATGTACGCCGAAACCGAGGAGAACCGCTTCCTCGAGGTCACGTACGCCAACGGCGACAAGGAAGTCCTGTACTTCAAGGACTTCAACTCGGGCGCGATGATCCAGAACATCGTCGACCGTGCGAAGAAGATGGCCATCAAGGCCTTCCTCGAGCACAACCAGAAGGGCCTCCGGGTCTCCCACCTCCTCCAGGCGTGCGTGGACGAGTTCAAGGAGAACGAGGACCTGCCCAACACCACCAACCCGGACGACTGGGCCCGAATCTCCGGCAAGAAGGGCGAGCGGATCGTATTCATCCGCACCCTCGTCACCGGAAAGCAAGGCGCGGACACCGGACGCTCCATCGACACGGTGGCGAACACCGGTCAGTACCTCTGAAGCGGAGCGGCTGCGGATGCCCTCCCCGGGCATCCGCAGCCGACTGCTTTACCCGACCGCTTTACCGGCCGTATTCCAGCCGGTGACAGGGCAGATTCAATGACGGAAATGATCTCCCCACGAGCGCGCAGTGGTTCTAGGCTCTTCCGTACCGCCGGTCGCGCAGTGCGGGGACGGGCACCGCACAGTCACACGCACCGGAGCACCAGCGGTACTTGAGCGCCGCCCCCGGAGGGGGGCGCCGCCGGGCAAGGAGGGCCGCATGACCGTACGGCGAGTAATGGGGATCGAGACGGAGTACGGGATCTCCGTCCCCGGTCACCCGAACGCCAATGCCATGCTCACCTCGTCCCAGATCGTCAACGCCTACGCGGCGGCGATGCACCGGGCGCGACGCGCCCGCTGGGACTTCGAGGAGGAGAACCCGCTGCGGGACGCCCGCGGCTTCGACCTCGCCCGCGAGGCCGCCGACAGCAGCCAGCTGACCGACGAGGACATCGGCCTCGCCAACGTCATCCTGACGAACGGCGCACGGCTCTACGTCGACCACGCCCACCCCGAGTACAGCTCCCCGGAGATCACCAATCCGCTGGACGCCGTGCTCTGGGACAAGGCCGGCGAGCGGATCATGGCCGAGGCCGCCGTACGGGCCGCCCAGCTGCCCGGGGCCCAGCCGATCCACCTCTACAAGAACAACACCGACAACAAGGGCGCCTCCTACGGCACGCACGAGAACTACCTGATGAAGCGGGAGACCCCCTTCTCGGAGATCGTGCGCCACCTGACCCCCTTCTTCGTCTCGCGACAGGTCGTGACCGGCGCGGGACGCGTGGGCATCGGCCAGGACGGCCGCGAGCACGGCTTCCAGATCAGCCAGCGCGCGGACTACTTCGAGGTCGAGGTCGGCCTGGAGACCACCCTGAAGCGGCCCATCATCAACACCCGGGACGAGCCGCACTCCGACGCCGAGAAGTACCGCCGGCTCCACGTGATCATCGGCGACGCGAACCTCTCGGAGATCTCCACCTACCTCAAGCTCGGCACCACGGCGCTCGTCCTGTCCATGATCGAGGACGGGTTCATCGGCGTCGACCTGGCCGTCGACCAGCCCGTACGCACCCTCCACCACGTCTCCCACGACCCCTCGCTGAAGTACCTCATCACGCTGCGCAGCGGCCGGACACTGACCGCCGTACAGCTCCAGATGGAGTACTTCGAGCTGGCCAGGAAGTACGTGGACGAGCGTTTCGGTTCGGACGCGGACGAGCAGACCAAGGATGTGCTGGCCCGCTGGGAGGACGTGCTGGGCCGGCTGGAGAGCGACCCGATGAGCCTGTCGGGGGAGCTCGACTGGATCGCCAAGCGGGAGATCCTGGAGGGCTACCGGCGCCGGGACGGCCTCGAATGGGACGCGGCGCGGCTCCACCTGGTGGACCTCCAGTACTCGGACGTACGGCCCGAGAAGGGCCTCTACAACCGTCTGGTGGCCCGCGGCAAGATGAAGCGGCTGGTGGAGGAGTCCGCGGTGGAGCGGGCCCAGAGCAAGCCTCCGGAGGACACCAGGGCGTACTTCCGCGGCCGCTGCCTGGAACAGTACGCGGACGACGTAGCGGCGGCCTCGTGGGACTCGGTGATCTTCGACCTCCCGGGCCGCGACTCGCTCCAGCGGGTCCCGACGCTGGAACCCCTGCGGGGGACCCGCAACCACGTCAAGGAGCTCCTGGACCGCTGCCGCACGGCGGAGGACCTGGTCCGGGTGCTTTCGGGGCAGTGAGCGGGCCTCGGCGGGCCTGAAATGCGATCGGTCCGGGAATCATGAGAAGAACCGGACTGTGAAAGTACGGGGACGAATGTCGGACCCTCCCTATAGGGTCCGACGTAGGGTCTGATCTTGGGAGATCCCGAATCCCGGGGTCTCTCGACATGAGCGTGCGAACCGAGCGGGGTGAGGTAGACATGGCGACCAAGGACACCGGCGGCGGACAGCAGAAGGCGACGCGCTCGACCGAGGAGGTCGAGGAGGCCGCGGTCGAGGAATCGACCGACCTCAAGGAGCGCCAGGAAAAGCTCTCCGACGACGTCGACTCCGTACTCGACGAGATCGACGATGTCTTGGAGGAGAACGCCGAGGATTTCGTGAGGTCGTTCGTGCAAAAGGGTGGCCAGTAGGACTCGCCGGAGTCGTTTAGCCTTCGAATCGAAGGTTGGGGGCGGGGTGGCCGAAGCGGTGCCAGAAGGCATGAAGCGCTGCTCGCGATGCAAACGCGTTCAAATACGTGAGGCCTTCGCAAGTAATCGCGCGATGCGGGACGGTCTGCAGGCGTACTGCCGCGAATGCCAGGCCGAGCATTACAAGCAGAAGCAAGAGGCGAAGGGGCGGATGGTACGGGTGAAGGTGCCTGTGCCGTCCGGTCATAAACGGTGTCCCCAGTGCGGGGAGATCAGACCTCACTCGCAGTGGGAGCGGAACAAGACGAGTTCGGACGGCTGGGCCAGCTACTGCAGAGATTGCCGAGCCCAACGGAACCGGGCCTTGTACTTCAAGCGCCACTACGGCATCACCGAAGACGAGCGTGACGCCATGATCGAAGCCCAGGGCGGGAGCTGCCTGCTCTGTCGGATCGCTCCGGCAGAGCATGTGGATCACGATCATCAGACGGGTAAGGTCCGAGGCGTACTGTGCTTCAGCTGTAACGCAGCCCTGGGGCAGTTCAAGGATCGGCCGGACGTCATGAGGCGTGCAGCCGCTTACGTGGAAGGAAACCTGTGGAACCCAACACTCGTAGCACAGGGCGTCTACCGGCAGCCTTCCTGACGCCGGGGTCTTCGTCCTTCATGGACTTCCTGGGCGCGCACTCGCCCGAGATGCTGCCCGGCAACCGCAAGCTGCCGGAGGGTGTCGTCGAGGCGCCGCACGGGACGACCATCGTGGCCGCCACCTTCCCCGGCGGGGTCGTGCTCGCCGGTGACCGGCGGGCGACCATGGGGAACATGATCGCGCAGCGGGACATCGAGAAGGTGTTCCCGGCCGACGAGTACTCCGCGGTCGGCATCGCCGGTACGGCCGGCCTGGCCGTGGAGATGGTCAAGCTGTTCCAGCTGGAGCTGGAGCACTTCGAGAAGGTGGAGGGGGCGACCCTCTCCCTGGAGGGCAAGGCCAACCGGCTCTCCACCATGATCCGGAGCAACCTCGGCATGGCGATGCAGGGCCTGGCCGTGGTGCCGCTCTTCGCCGGCTACGACGAGGGCAAGGAGAAGGGCCGGATCTTCTCCTACGACGTCACCGGCGGCCGCTCCGAGGAGCACGGCTACGCGGCGACCGGTTCCGGTTCGATCTTCGCGCGGGGCTCCATGAAGAAGCTCTACCGCCCGGATCTGACCGAGGAGCAGGCCACCACGCTGGTGGTGCAGGCGCTGTACGACGCCGCCGACGACGACTCGGCGACCGGCGGGCCGGACCTGTACCGCCACATCTACCCGATCGTCACCGTCATCACGGACGAGGGGTTCCGCAGGCTGACAGACGAGGAGTCGCAGGAACTCGCCCGTTCGGTCACCAACCGCAGGCTGGAGCAGCCCGACGGCCCGCGCGCCGCCCTGCTCTGACCATCCGTCGCTTCGTAGGAGCCCAGAAGAAAGGGACGGAAAGCCGGTGTCGACTCCGTTCTATGTGTCACCCCAGCAGGCCATGGCCGACCGGGCGGAATACGCCCGGAAGGGCATCGCCCGCGGTCGCAGCCTTGTCGTGCTGCAGTACGCCGACGGCATCGTGTTCGTCGGCGAGAACCCGTCCCGCGCGCTGCACAAGTTCAGCGAGATCTACGACCGGATCGGCTTCGCGGCCGCCGGCAAGTACAACGAGTACGAGAACCTGCGGATCGGCGGAGTGCGGTACGCGGATCTGCGCGGATACACCTACGACCGTGACGATGTGACGGCCCGTGGGCTGGCGAACGTGTACGCGCAGACCCTCGGCACCATCTTCTCCTCGGCCGGTGAGAAGCCGTACGAGGTGGAGCTGGTGGTGGCCGAGGTCGGTGCGACGGCGGCCGGCGACCAGATCTACCGGCTCCCGCACGACGGTTCGATCGTGGACGAGCACGGCTCGGTCGCGGTCGGCGGCAACGCCGAGCAGATCAGCACCTACCTGGACCAGCGCCACCAGGACGGTATGACCCTGTCGGAGGCGCTGAAGCTGGCGGTGGCGGCGCTGTCCAGCCAGGCCAACGGTGCCGACAAGGCGATTCCGGCCGAGCGGCTGGAGGTGGCGGTGCTGGACCGGACCCGGTCGCAGCAGCGCAAGTTCAAGCGGATCCGGGGCCGGCAGCTGTCGCGGCTGCTGGAGGCGGACGTGCCGGCGGCCGCGCAGGCGGACGCCGTGTCGAACGACGAGGCTCCGGAGGACGACGCGGAGTAGGACCAGGATCCGGGTGCGTGGCCCCGGTCGCCCCTCGCGGGGTGGCCGGGGCTTCGTCGTGTCCGGGCGGCTACGGGGTGGGGGCCGGTCCCGTGGAGTCGCGGACGACGAGGGTGACGGGGATGTCGGGGGCGGTCCAGGGGGTGCCTTCGAGAACGGCGAGGAGGGCGGTCATGCCCTGCTCGCCGACGCGTTCGGCGGGGAGGTGGACCGTGGTGAGCTCGGGTTCGACGGCGGTGGCGAGGGCGAGGTCGTCGAAGCCGGTGACGGAGAGGTCCTCGGGGACGCGCAGGCCGAGGCGGCGGGCGGCCTTGCAGGCGCCGGCGGCGAGGATGTCGTCGTCGCAGACGATGGCGGTGGGCCGGCCCCGGGGGGCCGCGAGGGCGGCCTCCATGGCCGTACGGGCGTTGTCGGCGGTGAGGGCGGACCGTACGGTGCGCAGCTCGGTTCCGGGGCCCAGGAGGGTCGTGAGGGCCTCGGCGCGGGTGTCGAAGGTCCAGGAGTCGACTGCGGAGGCGAGGTGGAGGAAGCGCCGGTGGCCGAGGGCGAGGAGGTGCTCGGTGACCTGGCGCATGCCGTCGGCCATGGCGAGGTTGACGTGGGCGGCGGAGCCTGCGGCGCGGGGGTCGCTGTCGAGCATGACGAGGGGGAGGGTGTCGCCGCCGATGGCCTGGAGGGCGTGGGCGGCCATGGAGGAGGCGATGACCCCGTCGAGGGCGGCGCGGGCGGAGGCGAAGGGGTCGCGGGCGGGGCCGGTGCCGTCGGGGGAGGGGTAGAGGACGACGCCGAAGCCGTGTTCGGCGGCGACGCGTGCGGCGCCGGTGTAGACGCGGGCGAAGAACTCGTTGGTGAGGGCGGGGACGACGAGGAGGGCGGTGCGGGTGGAGCCGAGGCGGAGGTTGCGGGCGGCGAGGTTGGGCCGGTAGCCGAGTCGGGTGGCGGTCTCGCGGACGAGGGCGGCGGTGCGCTCGGAGACGCGGCCGGGCCACTTGTCGCCGAGGACGAGGGAGACGGTGGCCTGCGAGACCCCGGCGGCGGTGGCCACGTCCCGGCTGGTGGGTCTCGTCACACGGGGCTCCTGTAGTGCGAGGTCAGGGGTGGTTGCACGGTCCGTGGGGTGGACCCGTGGACTGTGGCCATGGTACGTATGACTCGTCACGTTATACGTATTACCCCGGCTGGATCCGGGCAGAAGGGGGCCGACATGGCCGCGGGATACGCGGAGCTGCTGCGGACCCGGCACGCCGCGAGGCTGCTGGTGGGCACGCTCGTCGGCAGGCTGCCGAACGCCACCGCGCCGATCGCGATCGTGCTGTTCACGCGCGCGGAGGGCGGCAGCTACAGCCTGGCGGGGGCCCTGGCCGCCGTGTACGGGCTGGCGAACGCGGTGGGCCAGCCGCTGCTCGGGCGGGCCGTGGACCTGTTCGGGCAGCCGCGGGTGCAGCTGCCGGCGGCGCTGCTGTCCGCGCTCGGCATGCTGTGGCTGGCGCTCGCGGGCACCGGGTCGGTGGTCGCGGCGTACGCCGCCGTGGTGGTCGGCGGGCTCTTCACGCCGCCGCTGGAGGGCGGGCTGCGGGCCCTGTGGCCGAGCGTGCTGGGGGGCCGCGAGGAGAAGGTGCACGCGGCGTACGCGATGGACGCGGTGGCCCAGGAGGTCATGTTCACCGTCGGTCCGCTGCTGGTGACGCTGTTCGTGGCGGTGTGGTCGCCGGCCGGGGCGCTGCTGGCGCTGAACGCGATCGGGGTGCTGGGCGCGCTGTCGGTGGTGGTCAGCGAGCCGTCGCGGACGTGGCGCTCGGAGCCGCGGGAGGCCCACTGGCTGGGCGCCCTGCGCTCGCGCGGGCTGCTGGCGCTGCTGGGCGCGTTCTTCTTCGTGGGCATGGCGCTGGGTTCGATCACGGTGGCCGGTGTGGCGTACGCGGACGACAACGGGGGCCAGGCGGTGTACGGCTGGCTGATGGCGGCGCTGGGGCTGGGCGCGCTGATCGGCGGCGTGTTCTACGGCGCACGCCAGTGGGCGGGTGCGCCCGAACGGCGGCTGCGGCTGCTGGTGGCGCTGCTCGCGGTCGGCTACCTGCCGCTGCTTCTGATCCCGGGGCCGGTGGCGATGACGGCGCTGGCTGCGCTGTCGGGCGTGTTCCTGGCGCCGTCCCTGGCGTGCGCGTTCATCGTGGTGGACCGGCACGCGCCGGCGGGCACGGTGACGGAGGCCTTCTCGTGGCTGGTGACGTTCTTCGGCGTGGGCGCGGCGATCGGTACGGCGGCCGCGGGTCCGGCGGTGGAGCTGGGCGGCACCGCGTGGGGCTTCGGCGTGGCGTGCGCCGCGGGCGGTGCGGCGCTGCTGGTTCTGATGGTGACTCAGGGGGCGCTGTCAACTGCGGGCCACAGCCGTGCGGTGGCGGGCTCGGCGCAGGGAGTGCCGGGCGGCGCCGATGAGGTGGCCCCGCAGGCCCGGTCGGCGCAGTGACGGGCGGGCGCGTCGGTGCGGCGCGCCCGTGGCTTTCACCGGTAGCCCGCCCGGTGTTCGGGGGCCTCCTCGGGGGAACTGATCGAAACGGCGGCTCCGAACCCGGTTTCAGAAGAGGGCAGAAGGCGTAATGTTCAGTCATGGACCGCCGCATTTTCGGGCTGGAGAACGAGTACGGCGTCACGTGCACGTTCAGGGGACAGCGCCGACTGTCTCCTGACGAAGTGGCGCGCTACCTCTTCCGCCGTGTCGTGTCATGGGGCCGCAGCAGCAATGTCTTCCTGCGGAACGGCGCCCGCCTGTACCTCGACGTGGGTTCGCATCCGGAATATGCAACTCCCGAATGCGACAACGTGACCGAGCTGGTCACGCACGACAAAGCAGGCGAGCGCATTCTCGAAGGACTGCTCGTCGACGCCGAACGCCGCCTGCACGAGGAGGGAATCGCGGGCGACGTCTATCTCTTCAAGAACAACACCGACTCGGCGGGCAACTCGTACGGCTGCCACGAGAACTACCTGGTGGCCCGGCACGGGGAATTCTCCCGCCTGGCGGACATTCTCATCCCGTTCCTCGTCACGCGGCAGCTGATCTGCGGCGCCGGCAAGGTGCTGCAGACCCCTCGGGGCGCGGTCTACTGCGTGAGCCAGCGGGCCGAGCACATCTGGGAGGGCGTCAGCTCCGCGACGACGCGTTCGCGGCCGATCATCAACACGCGCGACGAGCCGCACGCGGACGCGGAGCGGTACCGCCGCCTCCACGTGATCGTGGGCGACTCGAACATGTCCGAGACGACCATGCTGCTGAAGGTCGGGGCGACCGACCTGGTGCTGCGCATGATCGAGGCGGGCACGGTGATGCGGGACCTGACCCTGGAGAACCCGATCCGGGCGATCCGCGAGGTCAGCCACGACATCACGGGCCAGCGCAAGGTGCGCCTGGCGAGCGGCCGGGAGGCCTCCGCGCTGGAGATCCAGCGGGAGTACTACGACAAGGCCGTGGACTTCGCCGAGCGCCGGGGCATCCGCACCGGCGTGGTGGACCAGGTGTTGGAGCTGTGGGGCCGCACGCTGGACGCGATCGACGCCGAGGACCTGGACCGGATCGGCACCGAGATCGACTGGGTCATGAAGTACCAGCTGATCGAGCGGTACCGGGGCAAGCACAACATGACCATGTCGAATCCGCGGGTGGCTCAGATAGACCTCGCCTACCACGACATCCACCGCCGGCGCGGGCTGTACTACCTGCTGGAGCGCAAGGGGCAGGCGGCGCGGATCTGCAACGACCTCAAGATCTTCGAGGGCAAGTCGGTGCCTCCGCAGACGACGAGGGCGCGGCTGCGCGGCGACTTCATCCGCCGGGCGCAGGAGCAGCGGCGCGACTTCACGGTCGACTGGGTGCACCTGAAGCTCAATGACCAGGCGCAGCGCACGGTGCTGTGCAAGGACCCGTTCCGGTCGGTCGACGACCGCGTGGAGAAGCTGATCGCCGGCATGTAGGCAGCACGTAGGCAGCCGGTGTGACGTCCCCCTTCTCACCAGGGCCCCGTACGTTTCTCGTACGGGGCCCTGTGCACGGCTTAGAGTGGCGGGCGACCGTCTTGCCGTCTGAGATCTGAGGAACCCGTGCGCCGACTTGCCGGCCTGCTTGTCGTACCCCTTCTGCTGCTGTCGACAGCGGCGTGTGGCGACGACGGCGGCTCCGACTCCGCCCAGATGAAGAACGGAGCGCCCGCGATCACGAAGGGCGCCGAGTTCGGGGAGACGCCCACCCTGTCGAAGGGGAAGGGCGAGCCGCCCAAGGAGCTGAAGGTGGTGACCGTCAAGGAGGGCACCGGCCCGGCGCTGAAGAAGGGCGACATCGCCCAGGTCAACTACTACGGCCAGGTGTGGGACGGCACCGAGCCGTTCGACCAGAGCTTCGGCAAGGGCCAGCCGTTCGACGTGACGATCGGCGCGGGCGCCGTCATCAAGGGCTGGGACCAGGGCCTGGAGGGCCAGAAGGTCGGCAGCCGTATCGAGCTGGTGATCCCGCCGGACCTCGGTTACGGAGAGCAGGGCTCGCCCCCGAAGATCAAGGGCAACGCCACGCTGGTGTTCGTCGTGGACATCGTCAAGGGCGCCACGGTCCCGGCCTCGGCCACGGGCAAGGAAGTCGCCCAGGACAACAAGGACCTGCCGAAGGTCGGTACGAACACGGACGGCAAGGAAGTCTCCGTGGCCGTCCCGAAGGACGTCACCCCGCCGGCGAAGCTGGTCTCCAACTACGTCCTGGAGGGCGACGGTCCGGCCGTGACGGACAAGAACAGCGTCGTCGTCAAGTTCCACGGCAAGACGTGGAAGGACGACAAGACGTTCGAAAGCACCTACACCTCGGGCCAGTCGGTGACCTGGCCGCTGGAGCAGCTGCAGGTGAAGGGCCTCAAGGACGGCATCGTCGGCAAGAAGGTCGGCAGCCGCATCCTGCTGGTCATCCCGCCGGACATGGGCTTCGGCGACAAGGAGCAGGGGACCATCCCGGCCAACTCGACGCTGGTCTTCAGCCTCGACATCCTCGCGGTGGTGTAAGACTGTCCCGGTTGTCCCCATCAGTTTTGAGGAGCAGTTCCGTGAGCAGCAAGCCTGAGAAGCTCGAGAAGCCCGAGATCGACTTCCCGGAGGGCCCGGTCCCCACCGACCTCGTCATCGAGGACATCTGGGAGGGTGACGGCGCCGAGGCCAAGGCCGGCTCTCGCGTCTCCGTCCACTACGTGGGCGTGGCGTTCTCGACCGGCGAGGAGTTCGACGCCTCCTGGAACCGCGGCTCCGCGCTGCAGTTCCAGCTCGGTGTCGGCCAGGTCATCGCGGGCTGGGACCAGGGCGTCCAGGGCATGAAGGTGGGCGGCCGCCGCAAGCTGACGATCCCCGCCCACCTCGCCTACGGCGACCGTGGCGCGGGCGGTGCGATCGCCCCGGGCGAGACGCTGATCTTCGTCTGCGACCTGATGGCCGCCTGATACCGGGCCGCCGAGAGCGCGAGGGCCCCCGCCGTGAGGCGGGGGCCCTCGCTTTTGTCCGGGACGGCCGGGGCGGTACGGTCAACGGTCACGAGTGTGTCGAGAAACGGGGGATGGGCGTCGATGGCGATTGCCAAGGCCGAGCGTCTGATGAATCTGGCGCTGTGTCTGCTGGGGACCCGCCGGCCGCTGAGCAAGCGCGAGCTGCGCGGTTCCATCGAGGCCTACATGGAAGCCGGCAACGACGAGTCCTTCAACCGCATGTTCGAGCGGGACAAGGACGACCTGCGCGAGCTCGGTCTGGTGATCGAGACGGTGGAGAACCTGGAGGGGGAGACGGGCTATCTGGCCCGCCGGGACAGCAACCGGCTGCCCCCGGTCTCCCTGGACGCCGAGGAGGCCGCGGCCCTGGGGCTGGCGGCCAAGGTCTGGCAGCAGGCCCGCCTCGCGGGAGCCGCCAGCGGCGCCCTGCAGAAGCTGCGGGCGGGCGGGATGCCGGAGGCGGACAACCCGTACGAGGGCCAGCACAGTGCCATCGAGCCGCGCATCCCGGTCCACGAGGCGGCCTTCGAGCCCCTGATGCTGGCCTGCCGGGACCGCCGGCCGGTGGTCTTCGACTACCGCAAGTCCACCGCGGCCCGGCCCGAGACCCGTCAGGTGGAGCCCTGGGCGCTGGAGTGCTGGCGCGGCCACTGGTACCTGGCGGGCTACGACCGTGACCGCGGGGCGGAGCGGGTGTTCCGGCTGTCACGGATCACCGGGAAGGTCCGCTCGCGCGCGGCGAAGTACACCGCTGAGGTACCGGACGTGGTGACCGTGCGGGAGACCGTGGCGAGCTGGGCCGGGGAGAGCGCGGACCGCTCCGCGCTGATCCGGCTGCGGGCCGGGGCGGGCTACCCGCTGCGGGCCAAGGCCACGGCGGTGCGCGAGGGCGCGGACGGCTGGGACGAGCTGGAGATCCCCTACGGGCACGGGCTCGACGCCTGGCTGGTGGAGTTCGGCCCCGACGTCGTCGTGGTCGGCCCCGCCGACCTGCGGGCGGACGTGGTGGACCGGCTGCGGGCCGTCGCCGGCGCCTGACACGCTGTCCGGGTACCGCCCGCCGTCCGGGTACCGCCCGCGGTGCGGGGCCGGTCCGCCCGCCGCACCATTCGAAACCGCGACATCCACAGACGTGCCCTGAGGGGGAGACGTACCAGCATGGCTGCCAACGCCATCGACCAGACCCGCCGGATGCTGTCCCTGGTGACGTACCTGCGCGAGCGCCCGGGGGCGCACGTCGCCGACGTCGCGCGCGCCTTCGGCATCACCGAGGACGAGCTGATCTCGGACCTCGACGTGCTGCCCATGTGCGGGACCAGCTTCCGGGGCGGGGACCTGCTCGACATCGACACCGACGGGGAGCGCATCTGGTGGCGCAATCCCGACGCCTCGGGGGAGTCCACCGCCGAGCCGCTGCGGCTCGCCGCCGACGAGGCGACCGCGCTGCTGGTCGCCGCGCGCGCCGTGGCGACGCTGCCCGGCCTGCGCGAGAGCGACCGCGACGCCCTGCTGCGGGCGACCGCCAAGCTGGAGGCGGCCGCGGGCGAGGCGGCCGGTGCCAGCTCCCGGCTGTCGGTGACCTTCGAGTCCGAGGGCGGGGTCTTCGCGGACGTCGACCGGGCCATCTCGGAACGCCGGCGGCTGTGGCTGCGCTACTACTCGCCGGCCCGGGACGAGCTCACCGAGCGCGAGGTCGACCCGATCCGGCTCTTCGCGGTGGGGCACACCTACATGGAGGGCTGGTGCCACCTCTCCGAGGCCCGGCGCACCTTCCGGCTCGACCGGGTGGCCGAGATCCGACTGCTGGACGAGCGGGCCGAGCCGCCCGCCATCGAGCCGCGCGACCTGTCCGAGGGCCTCGTCCAGCCGTCCGCCGAGGACCCCGAGGTCGTGGTCGAGGTCGGGCCGGGCGGGCGCTGGGTCGCCGAGTACTACCCGCACGACAGCGCCGAGGAGCTCGCGGACGGCGGCCTGCGGATCACGCTGCGCACCCCGGACCCGGGCTCGCTGCGGCGCCTCGCGCTGCGGCTGGGCCGAGAGGGGCGGATCACCGCCCCCGCCGAGCTGGCGGACAGCGCGCGCAGCGCCGCACGGGAGGCACTCGCGGGGTACGGGGAACAGGTCTGAGGGGAGCGCGGTCGATGTCGCCAACGTCCGGGCCGGTCGCCTTCAAGGCCTCCTGTCCCGAGTGCCGCGCCCGCTTCGAGCTGGACGCGGGCGCCCTGCGGCTGGCCATCGGCGGCAGCCGCAGGGCCACCTTCTACTCCTTCACGTGTCCCGAATGCGGCGCCGCCGTCCGCAAACCGGCCGGTGACCGCATCGTGGAACTGCTGACCGGTGGCGGCGTGAGCACCCTGCGCAGCATCTGAGGCGCGCGGTGGCCTAGGCTCGGCCCATGCTGTGGCCGATGTTCGCAATTGCCCTGGGCTTCCTCGGAGTGGCCGTGCTCGCCGTGCTGGCCGTGCGCGTGTTCGCGGAGGTGCGCCGGCTCTCCGCGGAGGTCGCGCTGGCCAGCCACCGGATCACCTCCGCGTCGGCCGATCTGGAGCGGGAGGCGGCCGGTCTGGCCCGGGCGGGCCACGACGCGCGGCCGTAACGAACGCGACAGGCGTGTGACCGGGGGATTGACAACCGGCCAGGACGCAAGACGGGGTACGCCGGGGGATTGCCGGGCGTTAACCCCCTGGGGTTACGATCCTCGGTAGAGACATCCCGGGCGCCCGTACCGGTGCGCTGCGAACCTCGGAGAAAAGGAAGACTTCATGGGCAACCTCAGGGGTTGGGAAATCCTCGTCATCGTCGGAGTCATCATCCTGCTCTTCGGCGCCAAGAAGCTGCCCGACATGGCCCGCTCCCTCGGCAAGTCGGCCCGCATCCTCAAGAGCGAGGCCAAGGCCATGAAGAAGGACGGCGAGGCCGACGACGCGGCCGCCCCGGCCGACCAGTCCGCACAGCAGCCGGTCGCCCCGCGCACCATCCAGGCCGCGCCCGGTGACGTCACCAGCTCCCGGCCGGTCAGCGAGCCGAACCGCACCGCCCAGGGCTGACGGACGCCCTTCACGCCAGTCATCTGCAACGAGACAAGGGACGTGGGTTGCTCAAGTCTGCCCGCAAGCAGGGGAAACAAGAACGACAGGCAAAGGACGCCGAAGGGCGCATGCCTCTCGTCGAGCACCTGCGCGAACTGCGTAACCGCCTGCTGAAGTCGGTCCTGGCGATCCTCGTCATCACGATCATCGCGGCCTTCTTCTACCGGGACATCATCAACTTCCTGTTGAAGCCGATGCTGGACTCCGTCGGCTGCACCAACGGGGTGGTGACCCAGCGCAACGGGCGCCCCTGCGCCGACATGACCGTGAACGGCCTGATCTCGGCGTTCTCGATCGCCCTGAAGGTCTCGCTGATGGCCGGCGTGGTGCTCTCCGCTCCGGTGTGGCTCTACCAGCTGTGGGCGTTCGCCGCCCCCGGGCTGCACAGTCACGAGAAGAAGTACGCGCGCAGCTTCGTCGCGGTCGGCGCGCCCCTGTTCATGGCCGGCGCCGTGCTCGCGTACAAGATCCTCCCGCAGACCGCGACGATCATGCTCGAGTTCACCCCCGACCACGCGCGCAACCTGCTGCCGGTCGACGACTACCTCGACCTCGTCGCCCGCATGGTGATCGTCTTCGGCCTGGCCTTCGAGCTGCCGCTGCTGCTGATCCTGCTGAACTTCACCGGCGTGCTCACCGGCAAGCGCCTCGCCGGCTGGTGGCGGGGCATGGTCCTCGGCATCACCGTCTTCGCCGCCTTCGCCACGCCCACCGGTGACCCGCCGACCATGCTCGCGCTGGCCCTGCCCATCGTGGCCCTCTACTTCGCGGCCGTCGGCATCTGCCTCCTCAACGACCGCCGCCGCCGGCGCAACGACCCCGACGCGGGGCTGAGCGACGACGAGGCCTCGGAGCTCGACCTCACCCCGGCGCCGATCGGCACGATCGACGCGGCGCCCGCTCCGGCCGCGCTGCCCGGACAGGCCGACGGCGGACGACAGCGGATCAACGGGTACGACGACGCCACCTGACAGCAACGCCCCGGCCACCCTCCCGGGAAGTGCCCCCGGGGGCGACCGGGGCCCGGGAAAGGGCTCCGGTACATTCCCGGGGTGAGCTACGAGGTCACCCTCTTCGTCAATCCCACCGCGGGACGCGGCCGGGGCGCGCACGCCGCGCAGCCGGCCGCTTCGGCTCTGCGGGCGGCCGGTTTCTCCGTACGGACCCTGGTGGGCGCCGACGCCCCGGACGCGCTGGCCCGGCTGACGGCCGCGGTGCGCGAGGGCACCGGCGCCGTGGTCGCGGTGGGCGGCGACGGCATGGTCTCCCTGGCGCTCCAGGCCCTCGCGGGCACCCCGGTGCCGCTCGGGGTCGTCGCGGTGGGCACCGGCAACGACTTCGCACGGGCCACGGGACTGCCCGTACGGGAGCCCGCGCTGGCCGGGCGGATCGCCGCCGAGGCGCTCAAGGAGGGCCGGATCCGCGAGACCGACCTCGGGCGCGTGGGTGCCACCTGGTACGGGACCGTGCTGTGCTCCGGCTTCGACTCGAAGGTCAACGACCGCGGCAACCGGATGCGGCTGCCGGCGGGCCGCTTCAAGTACGACCTGGCGATGATCGCGGAACTGGCCGCCTTCCGGCCCTTCCCCTACCGCATCACCCTCGACGACGGCCCGGTGATCGAGACCGAGGCCACGCTGGTCGCCGTCGGCAACGGCTCCTCCTACGGCGGCGGCATGCGCATCTGCCCGGGCGCCGTACCCGACGACGGCCTCTTCGACGTCACCGTCGTCGGCGACTGCAGCCGGGCCACCCTGCTGAAGGTGTTCCCGCAGGTCTACCGGGGCGGACACCTCTCCCACCCGAAGGTGAGCGTCCACCGCGCCCGCAAGATCACCCTGGAGGCGCCCGGGCTGACCGCCTACGCGGACGGGGAGCCGCTGGGGCCCCTCCCGGTGACCGCGGAGTGCATACCCGGAGCGGTCCGGCTGCTCACATAAATGATCGCGACTGTTGTCAGACCCGGCGGGTAGGCTCGACAGCAAGATGACCGAAGAACTCTCACCCGCCGAGCGGTACGCCGCTGCCCGGATCCGCGCCGCCGAAGAGGCCTCCGCCCTGGCCCCCTTCCGCGAGATGTACGACTTCGACCTGGATCCGTACCAGGTGGAGGCCTGCAAGGCGCTGGAGGCCGGCAAGGGCGTCCTCGTCGCCGCCCCGACCGGCTCGGGCAAGACCATTGTCGGCGAGTTCGCCGTGCACCTGGCCCTCGCGCAGGGCCGCAAGTGCTTCTACACGACGCCGATCAAGGCGCTCTCGAACCAGAAGTACGCCGACCTCGTCAAGCGCTACGGCGCCGACAAGGTGGGCCTGCTGACGGGCGACAACAGCGTCAACTCCGAGGCGCCGGTGGTCGTGATGACCACCGAGGTGCTCCGCAACATGCTCTATGCGGGCTCCCAGTCGCTGCGCGGCCTCGGCTACGTCGTGATGGACGAGGTCCACTACCTCTCCGACCGGTTCCGCGGGGCCGTCTGGGAGGAAGTGATCATCCACCTCCCCGAATCGGTGACCCTGGTGTCCCTGTCGGCCACCGTGTCCAACGCCGAGGAGTTCGGCGACTGGCTGGACACCGTGCGCGGGGACACCGAGGTGATCGTCTCCGAGGAGCGGCCCGTCCCGCTGTGGCAGCACGTCATGGCCGGCCGCCGGATCTACGACCTCTTCGAGGAGGAGTCCGACCACGGCGGCCGCGGCTCCGCGCGCCGGGAGGTCAACCCGGACCTGCTGCGCATGGCGCGCGAGGAGAACAGCCGCACCTACAACCCGAAGGACCGGCGGCGCGGCAAGATGGTCCGCGAGGCCGACCGCGAGCGCGAGCGGCGCTCCCGCGGCCGGATCTGGACCCCGTCCCGCCCCGAGGTCATCGCCCGCCTCGACAACGACGGGCTGCTGCCCGCCATCAACTTCATCTTCAGCCGGGCCGGTTGCGAGGCCGCCGTCCAGCAGTGCCTGTACGCGGGCCTGCGCCTCAACGACGAATCCGCCCGGCTCAGGGTCCGCGAGATCGTGGAGGCGCGCACCTCCGCCATCCCCACCGAGGACCTGCACGTCCTGGGCTACTACGAGTGGCTCGAAGGCCTGGAGCGGGGCATCGCCGCGCACCACGCGGGCATGCTGCCGACCTTCAAGGAGGTCGTGGAGGAGCTCTTCGTCCGCGGCCTGGTGAAGGCCGTCTTCGCCACGGAGACCCTGGCGCTGGGCATCAACATGCCCGCGCGCACGGTGATCCTGGAGAAACTGGTCAAGTGGAACGGCGAGCAGCACGCCGACATCACCCCCGGCGAGTACACGCAGTTGACCGGCCGGGCCGGCCGGCGCGGCATCGACGTCGAGGGCCACGCGGTCGTGCTCTGGCAGCGGGGCATGGACCCGGCCGGACTCGCCGGGCTCGCGGGCACCCGTACGTATCCGCTGCGCTCCAGCTTCAAGCCGTCGTACAACATGGCCGTCAACCTGGTCAGCCAGTTCGGCCGGCACCGCTCGCGCGAGCTGCTGGAGACCTCCTTCGCGCAGTTCCAGGCCGACCGCTCGGTCGTCGGGATCTCCCGGCAGGTGCAGCGCAACGAGGAGGGCCTGGAGGGCTACCGGGAGGGCATGACCTGCCACCTGGGGAACTTCGAGGAGTACGCGCAGCTGCGCCGCGACCTCAAGGACCGTGAGACGGAGCTGGCCAAGCAGGGCGCGGCCCAGCGGCGGGTGCAGGCGGCCAGCTCGCTGGAGAAGCTCAAGCCGGGCGACATCATCCACGTGCCGACGGGCAAGTTCGCCGGGCTCGCGCTGGTCCTCGACCCGGGCGTGCCGGCCGGACGGGTCCACGGGCACCGCGGGTACGAGTACGCCGAGGGCCCGCGCCCGCTGGTGCTCACCGCCGAGCGGCAGGTCAAGCGGCTCGCCGCGATCGACTTCCCCGTCCCGGTCGAGGCGTTGGACCGGATGCGGATCCCCAAGACCTTCAACGCGCGCTCGCCGCAGTCCCGTCGGGACCTCGCCTCCCAGCTGCGGAGCAAGGCCGGGCACATCACCCCGGAGCGGCGCTCCCGCGGCCGGGCGGCGGCCGCCGACGACCGCGAGATCGCCAGGCTGCGCACCGAGCTGCGGGCGCACCCCTGCCACGGCTGCGACGAGCGCGAGGACCACGCCCGCTGGGCGGAGCGCTACCACCGGCTCCAGCGGGACACCCAGCAGTTGGAGCGGCGGATCGAGGGCCGGACGAACACGATCGCCCGTACCTTCGACCGCATCCACGCGCTGCTGACCGAGCTGGACTACCTGCGCGAGGACGAGGTCACCGTGCACGGCAAGCGGCTCGCCCGGCTGTACGGGGAGCTCGACCTGCTGGCGTCCGAATGCCTGCGCGCCAGGATCTGGGAGGGCCTGAGCCCCGCGGAACTGGCCGCCTGCGTCTCGGCGTTGGTCTTCGAGGCGCGGCAGTCCGACGACGCGGTCGCGCCGAAGGTGCCCGGCGGCGCGGCGAAGGCGGCGCTCGGCGAGATGGTCCGCATCTGGGGCCGGCTCGACGCGCTGGAGGAGGAGCACCGCATCAACCAGGCGGAGGGCGTGGGCCAGCGCGAGCCCGATCTCGGCTTCGCGTGGGCGGCGTACCAGTGGGCCTCCGACAAGAGCCTGGACGAGGTGCTGCGCGAGGCGGAGATGCCGGCCGGCGACTTCGTGCGCTGGTGCAAGCAGGTCATCGACGTGCTCGGGCAGATCGCGGCGGCGGCCCCCTCGGCCGCCGGCGACAGCGGCAGCACGGTCGCGAAGAACGCCCGCAAGGCCGTGGACGCGCTCCTGCGGGGCGTAGTGGCCTACAGCTCCGTCGGCTAGGGGGTTGCGGCGCTTCGTCCGAGGGCGGGGCTGGCCTGATCCGAGCTCTTGCCAGGATCGAACCGGCGTGCCGGGTGCGACGACCGGATGGGACGGCAGAGCGGCCGGCCGCCGCGCGGGCGGTCGCCGGTCGGGGACGAGCAGGGCATCGGCGGCCGGGACGCTTTTCAGGGGCCGGCTTCCCAGCCGGGGCGGTCGTGCCAGGCCTGGAGGGTGCGGGTGCTCTCGAAGCGGTGGGCGGCGCCGGTGACCGGGTCGGTGAACGCCAGCACCCGGGCCAGGAGTTGCAGGGGCCTGCGGTAGTCGTCCGGAGCCGGATCGGCGACCTCCGGGTACACCGGATCGCCCAGGATGGGCAGGCCCAGGCCGTTCATGTGCACGCGCAGCTGGTGGGTGCGGCCGGTGTGCGGGGTCAGCCGGTAGCGGCCCAGGCCGCCGCGTACGTCGACGAGCTCGATCAGGCTCTCGGCGTTGGGCGGGCCGGGGACCTCGGTCGCGGCGATCACCCCGCGGAGCTTCTCGATCCGGCTGCGGACGGTGCGCGGGAAGGTGAGCGCCGGATCGCGGGGCGCGAGGGCCTCGTACTCCTTGTGCACCTCCCGCCGCTGGAAGAGGAGCTGGTAGGCCCCGCGGTCCTCGGGCCGGACGCTGAACATCACCAGGCCGGCGGTGAGCCGGTCCAGGCGGTGCGCGGGGCTGAGCCCGGGCAGGTCGAGCTCCTCGCGCAGCCGGGCGAGGGCGGTCTCGGTGATGTGGCTGCCGCGCGGGGTGGTCGCCAGGAAGTGCGGCTTGTCCACGACCAGCAGGTGCTCGTCCCGGTGGACCACGCGGACCGTGAACGGCACCCGGGGTTCGGGTTCCATGTCGCGGTGGAACCACAGGTGGGCGCCCGGCTCGTACGGGTCCCGCGCGTGCAGGACCCGGCCGCCCGGGCCGAGCACCCGGCCCGCGGCGAGCAGCCGCGCCATGGACTCCTCGCCGCGGGTGCCGGCGTAGCGGGCGGCGAGGTAGCTGCCGAGGTCCGGCCAGCTGCCCTCCGGGTCGGCCGGCAGCCGGAGCCGCACGGGATCGATGCCGGCCCGCTGGGGGAGGGGCGAGGGGGGTGCCTGGGCTCTGCGTCTCATCGGGGGACAGGCTATGCGGCTACTGCCGGGTGAAGGTGCCCAGGTGGTCGGCGTCGAGGTATTCGACGCGGAGCGTGCCGTCGGCGAAGGTCACCCCGGTGCGGCCGACGGCGTTCTCGCCGGTGGTCACGAAGCTGAAGGTGTCGCCGTCGTAGTGGGTCAGCGGGAAGCGCATCGGTTTCGGGCCGAGGGCGAGGGTGAGCGCGCCGTCGTCGTCGGCGGTCACGGTGGCCCTGCCGTAGTACGGGTTGTCGTAGGTGCCGGTGTACGCGGCGCTGTCGCGGGCCGGCTTCGCACCGGCGGGCGGGTGGGCGTAGTCGGTGTCGGACCGGCCCGCCTCGAACGTCTGCGTGTAGCTCGCGGCCACGAGCGGCATCCAGTCGGTGGTGGGCTTGCCGTACTGGGCGGTGTCGAAGAAGTTCAGGGCGACGGCGTCGGCCAGGCCGACCGGCGCGGCGTTGGTCAGGACGACGATGCCGAGCCGCTCCAGCGGGAGCATCGTGACGTTGGAGTTCGCGCCGAGCGCGAAGGCCCCGGAGTGGCTCAGGCGCAGCCGGCCCGCGTCGTCGTAGGAGACGTTCCAGCCGAGCCCGTAGAACTGCGGGGTGCCGCGGCCGGTCACGGCCTGGGACACGACCTCGGGCTGGTAGGTGCGGGCGAGGGCGTCGGCGGGGACGATCCGCTTCCCGTCGAGGCTGCCGGTGTCCAGGTGGAGCCGCAGCCAGCGGGACATGTCGCGGACGGTGGAACTGGCCCCGCCCGCCGGGGTCTGCGCGTCGGCGTCGCGGACGTAGCGGGGGCTCCAGGTGCCGTCCGGGTTGCGCACGTGGCCCCACGCCCGGTCCGGGGATTCGGCGTAGGCGGCGAACTCGGTGCTGGTGCGGGTCATCCCGGCGGGCTTGAAGAGCTTGTCCTCGCTGAGCTTCTGCCAGCTCACGCCGTGGTCGCGGGCCACGGCCTCGGCGGCGGCGGTGAGTCCGAAGTTGGTGTACGCGTAGCTCGCCCGGAAGGGGCTCAGCGGCTCTTCGCGCAGGTGGCCGAGGATGTACGCCCGGTCGTAGCCGAGGTCCTCCAGGAGGTCCCCGGCGTGGTCGGGGAGTCCGCTGCGGTGCGAGAACAGGTCGGCGGGTGTGACGTGCGAGGTGACCCAGGGGTCCTTGAGGGCGAAGCCGGGGAGCGTACCGGCGAGGGGCTCGTCCCAGGCGCCGGGATCGGCCAGTGCGTCGGCGATGACGGTGGAGGACACGGGCTTGGAGACGGAGGCCAGCTGGAAGACGGTGTCGGGGTCGACCTTGGCGCTCTCGCCGGTGCGGCGGAGGCCGAAGCCCTTGAGGTAGACCACCTCATCGTTGTGGACGACGGCCACCGCGACGCCGGGGACGCCGGTGCGGCGCATCATGTCCGTGACGGTGCCGTCGAGGCCGGCGACGGCCTTGTCGACGGCGGCGTCCGTGAGTTGGGCCCGGGGAGCCGGGGGCGGGCTCGGTGCCGCTGTGGCCGCCGAGGCGGTGAGGAGGGCCGCGGCCCCCGCAGCCCCGAGGGCGCGGAGCGTACGCATGGGGATATTGTCCCGCCGTACGCCCGTCGGCGCGCGCCGCGGGGGCCCGGACCCCGGCGGATGCGGGCCGGGATCGCCTGGGTGGTGCGGCGCCGCCCCGGGTCCGCGCGCCGCAAGCGCCGGCGGGGCCGAATGGCGCGCGCTGCCCCCACTGCAGCGCCCGTAACTCCATTGGCCACCGCTGGGAGGTACCCCTGGCGGGCCGGGGGAAGGCGGGGGCGCGTCGTCCCGGGCCCCGGGCCTGTGCGGCGGCGGGTCCGGGGGAGCCGGCGGGGGGTGGGGCTGGGGTGTGCGCGCTTCGGGCCGAGGGGCCCTTGGGGCCCGCGGGCCACCGGCTCCGCGGCCATGTGCCTGAAGGGCGGGCCCGCGCGGGCACGGGCCGGGGCCTGGTGGGGAACCGGGGGCGGACCCCGTGACTGCGGACCGCCCCGGACGGGTCAGGCCGCGGCGCGGTGTTCCTGTTCCTGTTCGACCGTGGCGTTCCAGTCGCGCTTGATGGCGCGCCAGCCCTCGTCCGTCTCGCCCAGGCGCCAGTAGCCCGAGATCGACAGGCGTTCGCGGGCGATGCCGCGCTCCAGGCGGAGGTGGCGGCGCAGGTCCTTGACGAAGCCGGCCTCGCCGTGGACGAAGGCGTGGACGTCCGTGGAGGGGAACTCCATGGCCTGGACCGCCTCGACGATGGCCTCGCCGACCGGGCGGTCGCCGCGGTGGAGCCAGAGCGGGGTGATGCCGTCGGGGGTGGCGATCTTCAATTCGTCGGCGGGGCCGTCGATCTCCACGATGGCGTGGACCTTCGCGCCCAGCGGCATCCGCTCCATCGCCGCGGCGATCGCCGGCAGGGCGCTCTCGTCGCCGATCAGGAGGTGCCAGCCCGCCGCCGGGTCCGGGGCGTAGGCGCCGCCCGGTCCGAGGAACCGTACGAGTTCGCCCGGCTGGGCCCGGGCCGCCCAGGGGCCGGCCAGGCCCTCGTCGCCGTGGACGACGAAGTCGAGGGTCAGCTCCAGGTGCACCGGGTCCCAGTTCCGGACGGTGTAGGCGCGCTGGCGCGGCCACTGCGCCCGCGGAAAGTCGCCGCGGATGCGTTCCAGGTCCCACGGGGCGGGGTAAGTGACACCCTCGGGAGCGAAGAGGAGTTTCACGTAATGGTCGGTGTACTCGCCCGCACCGAAGTCGGCCAGCCCCTCACCACCCAGCACGAGCCGCACCATGTGCGGCGACAGCCGCTCGGTGCGCACGACAACGGCGGTGCCGACAGTGCGGCCGCGTCCTTCTGCCACGGTGACTCCCTGACTCCCATGAAACTTAGCCTTACCTAAGTTAGCACCTCAGGAGCGCAGCGCGCCGCTCAGACGGGACACAGCTCCGCCCAATCCCCACCGATGGGCTAGTGCGTCGACCAGCTCGGGCTGCGCCGGGACCGCCGGAAGGGCCGCGTCGAACTCCGGAAGTGGCACGTCAGAGGCCACTTGGACCACCTTCGGGGCCACCGCGAGGTACGGCCGGGACTCGTCCAGCCGCTTGCGCTGCGTGGGCGTCAACTTCGACTTCGGGTCGCCGACCGCCGCGATGATCCCGGCCAGGTCGCCGTAGGCGTCGAGCAGTTTCGCCGCCGTCTTCTCGCCGATGCCGGGAACGCCCGGCAGGCCGTCGCTCGGGTCGCCGCGCAGCAGGGCGAGGTCGGCATAACCGGGGCCGTCCACCCCGTACTTCTCCCGCAGCCACGCCTCGTCGGTCACCTGGAGGGTGCCCACGCCCTTGAGGGGGTACAGCACCCGCCGCTGCCGGGCGTCGTCCACCAGCTGGTACAGGTCCCGGTCGCCGGTGACGATGTCGACCGGTCCCGTCGCGCGGGCGGTGAGCGTCCCGATCACGTCGTCCGCCTCGTACCCGGCGACGCCGACCCGGGCGATGCCGAAGGCGTCCAGGGCCGCTTCGATGATCGGCACCTGCGGGGCGAGCGTGTCCGGGGTCTCCTCCACGTCGGGACCCGTCTCGGTCTCGACGGCGACCCGGTGGGCCTTGTACGAGGGGATCAGCTCCACCCGCCAGTGCGGCCGCCAGTCGGCGTCCATGCACGCCACCAGCTCGTCCGGCCGGTGGTCCTGGACGAGCCGGGCGATGAAGTCGAGGAGCCCGCGCACGGCGTTGACCGGGGTGCCGTCGGGAGCCTTCACGGAGTCCGGCACGCCGAAGTAGGCGCGGTAGTAGAGGGAGGCGGTGTCCAGGAGCATCAGGCGTCGTGTCGTCACGCAGACGATGATGCCGCAACGCGGTGCGCCGCCGTCCCGGCCGCCGGGACGCCCCGGCGTGCTCCCGTCCGCCCCCCGAGCACCACGCACGGTGAGCGGACGGGTACGGGAAGGTCGGTGCGGGCGAAACCGGAGCCGGTTGCTGCGTAAGGTGCTTACAGCACACCGATGTGCGACGGACATGGGGAGGGCAGCCCCGACATGAACGACAGGGACGGCACGGACGGCCTCAACGGCAAGCTGGACGACAAGAGCAAGGACAAGGACGGCAAAGAGCCGCTGCGGGTGGGTGTGGCCGTGCGCAAGCGCCGCCGCGCGCTCCACCTCACGCTGGCCGCCGTGTCGGCGCGGAGCGGCCTGTCGGTGCCCTTCCTGAGTCAGATAGAGAACGAGCGGGCCCGGCCCAGCATGCGGTCCCTGGAGCGCGTCGCGGACGCCCTGGAGACCACGGCCGTCGAGCTGCTCGCCGCCTCCGACACCGCGCGCACGGTGGACCTCGTGCGCGCCGGCGACGAGTCCGGGCTCACCCCGATCCCCGGCGTACGGCCCCTCGTGCGCGGACACCACCAGCTGCACGCCATGGAGTTCACCGGGGACCAGGACGCCGGGCGCGAGTACCAGCACCGCAACGACGAAGTGATGTACGTGGTCGAGGGCGCCTGCCAGGTCGAGGCCGAGGGGCGGGCGTACCGGCTGGAGAGCGGGGACGCGCTGTTCCTGTCCGGGGGCGTGCGCCACCGCTGGCGGGCCGTCACCGAGGACACCCGGATCCTGGTGGTCGCGGTGGGGGACCACATCCACGCGACCTCCGAGCCCCCGTCACCCGGGCAGTGAGCGGCGGCGTGCGGCGCGTCGTGTCGCTGGTGCCGTCGCTGACCGAGGCGGTGGCGGTGAGCGCGCCGGGGCTGCTGGTCGGGGTCACCGACTGGTGCACGCACCCCGGCGACCTCGGGGCGGCGGAGCGGATCGGGGGTACGAAGAACCCCGACGTGCGCCGGATCGCGCAGCTCCGCCCGGACCTGGTGATCGCCAACGAGGAGGAGAACCGGGCGCCGGACCTGGCCGCGCTGCGCGCGGCCGGAGTGGAGGTGCTCGTCACCGAGGTCCGGGACCTGCCGCAGGCGCTGCGGGAGCTGGACCGGGTGCTGGTGGGTGCGCTGGGGCTGGCGAGGCCGGCGTGGCTGGCGGACGCGGAGGCGGCCTGGGCCCGCGCGGAGCCGGTGGGAGGGCTCACGGCCTTCGTGCCGGTGTGGCGGCGGCCGTGGATGGTGCTGGGCCGGGACACCTTCGCGGGTGACCTGCTGGCGCGGCTCGGAGTGCGCAACGTCTACGCCGGGCACGCGGAGCGGTACCCGAGGATTCCGGTGGAGGAGCTGGCCGCGGCCGGATGCGATCTGGTGGTGCTGCCGGACGAGCCGTACCGCTTCACGGCCGAGGACGGCCCGGAGGCCTTCCCCGGCCTGCCGGCGGCCCTGGTCGACGGACGGCATCTGACCTGGTACGGGCCATCGTTGGCCGACGCGCCGAGGGTGCTGGCTGATGCCCTGCGCGCTGCGCGCTGACCGCTCGGCTCCCGCCGCCGCTCGGCTCCCGCCGGGGTGGCCGGTTGTGGCGGGGTGGCTTCGGTGCGGCCGGGTGGAACGGTTCGGCTCCTGCCGGGGTTGCGGGTTGTCGTGGGGCGGGATGGATGGCGTGGGGCGGTGCCGCTCGGCTCCCGCCGGGGTTGCGGGTTGTCGCGGGGCGGGATGTGTCGGGTGGGGCGGTGCCGCTTGGCTCCCGCCGGGGTTGCGGGTTGTCGCGGGGCGGGATGTGTCGGGTGGGGCGGTGCCCCGCCGGAGTGTCTCCTCGGCTCGGCGCGTGCGGGTGCGTCGCGGCCAGGCGGCCGAGGTCGCGCGCTCGTCCTGCGGGGACACTCCGCCGTGTCCCCACCCCACGCCGGCGATCCGGTACTCCTGCCCGTGCAGGGGGACATGCCCGTACTGCGCGCTCCGGGCCGGCACGGATGGCGCCCCGGAACCGGGTTCGTACTGCTGGAGCGGGGACGGGGAGGGGTGTCCCCGCAGGACGAGCGCGCAACCACCCCGCACAACCGAGAAGTGCCCGCCTGGCGCGAGCCGAGGAGACACCCCTCCGCGGCACCGCGACCCGCCCGCACCGCGCCCGGATTCCGCCGGCACTGCGATGCCACGGCCCGGCCCGGATCCGCCCGCCCCCCCGGGAGGGGAACGGCACCGCGACCCACCCGCACGGGGCATGGATTCCGCCGGTACTGCGATGCCACGCCCGGCCACACCGCGCCCGGATCCGCCCGCCCCCCGGGAGGGGAACGGCACCGCGACCCGCCCTGGATTCCGCCGTACCGCGATGCCACGCCCGGCCACACCGCGCCCGGATTCGCCCGCCCCCCGGCAGGGGAACGGGCACGGACTGGGATCCGCGTCGCCCCGCGCGGGTTACGGCAGGCGGCCCGAGAGCAGGCCCCGCAGGGTGTGGCCGGCGGTGAGCAGCCAGGCCGTCAGCAGGGCGAGGAAGAGGGCAGCGGCGAGCCAGCCGAGGGCGGTGAGCCCGGTGTGGCGGGCCAGGCCGGCGGCGCCGGTGACACAGGTGCCGACGGGGAAGGTCAGCGCCCACCAGGTCATCGCGAAGCCCATGCCGGCGCGGGCCGCCCGGACCAGCATGCATACGGCGAGCGCCAGCCACAGCAGGGCGAATCCCATCACGGGTACCCCGTAGACGACCGCGAAGGCGCCGAGCGCACCGGCGTAGGGGGCGCCGATGGCCTGGGGGGCCATGTCGGCGAGCTGGTTGACGGCGGTGGTGGACTGCCCGAGTGGGCCGAGGACGAGGAACAGGGTCGGGGTCAGGGCCAGGGGGAGGGGGCCGCCCACGATCAGCCGGCCGAAGATCAGGGGGAGCATCAGCAGGGTGGCGAGCAGGCTGATGCCGAACATGGCGTAGCAGGCGAGCAGCATGGCCTCGCGGGGCTGGCCGGCGGGCAGGTGGGGTATCAGCAGCGGACCGAGCGCGGCCGAGACCATGGGGGCGACGAGGGGGAGCAGCCAGACGGGGCTGGCCTGCTTCGGCTCGACCTTGTGGCGCACCACCATCAGGTAGGGCACGGCCACGGCCGCGACCAGGCCGATCGCGGTGCCCGCGGTGAACAGGACGGTGTCCACCGCCACGGCGGCACCGGTCCCGATGAGGTCCTTGCCGACGATGAGGGTGCCTCCGCCGACGGCCAGCAGCGCCATCGAGAGGCAGCCGTAGAAGGGGGCGACGGCCGGGTCGAGGAGGTGGGCGCGGGCCTGGTCGCGGTGGTGGAGCCAGTGCCCGGCCCGGGCGGCCAGCAGGACGGCGAGGGCGGCGGCGGACAGCGCCCAGACGAGCTGGCAGGCCACGCGCTGGCCGGGGAGCTGGTACGGGAGGGCCGCGCCGGCGTTGGCGACGATCGCGGTGCCCATGACAGAGGCGTACCAGTTGGGGCCGAGGTGTCGCAGCGCCGGTGCCTTGTGGGCGGTGGGCGCGGTTTCGGTGAGGGTGCGGGGTCGCACGAGGGTGGTGGCCATGGGTCCAGCGTCACGCCGGGGCGGGCCGAACGGCAGGGATCATCTTTCTATAAGGCCATAAACTGATGTTATGGGTGATGAGAAGTGGGTTCCGCTGGCGCACCGCGTACCGGACCTGGGTGCGCTGGAGCTGCTGCTCGCGGTCGCCCGGGTCGGGAGCCTGAGCGGCGCCGCCCGGCGGCTGGGCATCACACAGCCCGCGGCGAGCAGCCGGATCCGGGCGATGGAGACCCGGCTGGGGGTGGCGCTGGTGGACCGTTCGCCCCGGGGTTCGACGCTGACGGCCGAGGGTGCGCTGGTCACCGACTGGGCCCGGCGGGTGGTGGAGGCTGCGGAGGCCTTCGACGCGGGTGCGCAGGCGCTGCGCGGGCGGCGGGACTCCCGGCTGCGGGTGGCGGCCAGCATGACGATCGCGGAGTACCTGCTGCCGGGGTGGCTGATCGCGCTGCGCGGGCAGCGGCCGGACACGGCGGTGTCGCTGCACGCCGGCAACTCCGCGGTGGTCGTGCAGCGGGTGCTCACGCACGAGGCCGACCTCGGCTTCGTGGAGGGGCTGACGGTGCCCGAGGGGCTGGACTCGGCGGTGATCGCGCAGGACCGGCTCGTCGTGGCGGTGGCGCCGGTCCATCCGTGGGCGCGGCGCACGCGGGGCGTGGAGGCGGCGGAACTCGCGGCGACCCCGCTGATCCTGAGGGAGCGCGGCTCGGGCACGCGGCAGGTGCTGGACGCGGCGCTCGCCGGGCACGGCGGACTGGCCGCGCCGCTGCTGGAGCTGGCGTCGACGACGGCGGTGAAGGCGGCCGCGCTGGGCGGCGCCGGGCCGTGCGTGCTGTCGGAGCTGGCCGTGGTGGACGAGGTGGCGGCCCGCCGGCTGGTGGAGGTGGCGGTGACGGGAGCCGAGCTCGGCCGGGCCCTGCGGGCGGTCTGGCCGGCGGGCGCCCGCCCGGCGGGCCCGGCCCGGGACCTGCTGTCCCTGACCCGGGGTATGCCTTAGGTGACGGGCCGGACCGTGAGGATCTGTTCGGCGTGGCCGACGGGGCCGTCGGCGTCGTGCAGGACGCTGCTGGTGAGCCCCTGCCCGGACGGGCCGAAGGTGACGGTGGTGTCCAGGCCGGTCCACGGGCCGCGCGGCTGGCGGTGCAGGTGGATCGTCAGGTCGAGGTTCGGGAACATCCAGGCGGTGGGGTCCTGCTGGACCGCGATCCCGTTCGCGGTGTCCACGAGCGCCACGTACGAGGCCAGGGCGCTGCTCGGCTCGCCCGCGACCAGGGCGACGGGCGAGGACACCCAGGCCGCGGTGCGGCCCCGGCGGGTGGGCGGCGTACGGCGGACCTCGATGGAGGAGACGTAGCCGCCGTCCCACTCGTCGTCCATCGCCCAGACGCCGAGCTCCTCGGGGGCGGGCAGGCGGTCGTGCGGGCTGTCGGCCACGGCGGAGGAGTCCAGCGTGGCCAGCAGCCAGGCGCGGGCGCGCACCACCGGCCGGCCTCCGATGACCACGGTCGCTTCCAGGAGTTCGATGGTCCGGCCCGGGCGGACGGTCTCGACGGTGATCTCGCACTCGTCGAGGGCGATGCGGCCGAGGATGTCGTAGCTGATCCGCGCGAGCGCCAACGGCTCGGGCCGCCGCGCCAGGTGCCCGTCGATCGCGTGGACCACGAGGCCGGCGAGCGGACTGAAATGCTGCTCGTCGGTGTTCCACGCACCGCCCGCGTGGGCCGTGGGCTTGTAGCGGTGTCCGCCCGTCCGCTCGTAGTAGCTCTCGCGTGTGGCGGCGCCGGTGGTCACGGGATCGGTCTCCTCGGACGGGACGGGAAGGCACGGGGATGTGTGTATCGATCACGCATCGTAGGAGGCGGCGCCCCGTCCGTCACTGTGATCTGCCGGACAGCGGGGCGAGGTGCGTGCGTCCGTTCGGGCGAAGGCGGATCGATTCGGCACGGTGCGGGCGGTGACCCCGGCCCGGACCGCAGGAAAGGTGGCTCCTGCACGTCGTCGCTCCGCCCCCGAGGAGACCCCCTGATGCGTCCACGCCATGCCGCCGTCGCCGCTTTCGGCGCCTTCACGCTCCTGCTGGCCGTCCCCACCTCGGCCACGGCCGCCACCGGAGAGTTCCAGTACACGGTCACGGGCCTCGACGGCCGCCCCCTGCGGGTGATCCTGGAAGACCCCGAGAGCGAGGAGTGCATCACGCTGCCCGAGGTCGCCGACCCCGGTGCCGCCTCCCCCGCGCACTCGCCGCGCAACAGGACGACCTCCACGGCGACGGTGTTCACCGAGCCCGGCTGCGAGGGCGACCACTTCACGCTGCGGCCCGTCACGGGCCACGGCTCGGAGCGGCTGAAGCTCCGGTCGGTCGTCTTCAGCCGCTGACCGGACGGGAGGTCCACCCGGCCGCCGGGCCCCAGGAGCACGCCGTCATGCGGGCTCCTGGCCGGCCCGCGACTGGAGGGTCTTCGTCAGCAGCGAGCCCGCGACGATCAGGGCGACTCCCAGCCACCACATGTTGTCGAAGACCAGGACGACGATGCCGACCGGTACGAGCGTGCCCGCCAGCGGTACCAGGAAGCCCGCCCACGGCGTGGGCTCGGGGGGCAGGCCGGAAGCCTCGCGGACGGCCCGGGCGCGGGCGACGTCCGGGTACCAGACGGTGAACTTCACCGCGGCCACGATCGCCAGGATCTGGATGACCCAGCCGGTCCAGATGTTGCCGGAGTTGCGCAGGACCAGGTCCCCGTACGCCCCTGCGGCGGCCGCCACCAGGAAGGCGATGCCCCAGGCCCCCGTGATCATGTAATTGGTCCGCAGGAAGCCGCGCGTGTGCCAGAGCGACGGATCGACCTGTTCGCGGGCGTACTGGAGGGTGAAAGGCGTCCGGACCGCCATCGAGCCGAAGGCGATCACCGCCAGCGCGATGTTGGCGACTTCGCCCGCGTACGTCTCCAGCCAGTTCAGGGTCCCCTCGCTCGCCAGGGCTCCGATCACGGCCATCGTGGCGAAGAAGACGATGTCGGCCAGTTCCAGCAGCTTCCAGGAGCTGCCGCGGTTGACCAGGTGGCTCAGCGCGGTCAGGGCGACCGACACCGCCAGCGCCAGCCCGACCGCGAGCTCGAACCGTCCCGGGCCGACCAGCAGCGAGAAGATGATCCAGGGCGCCATGCCCACGACCGGGTTCTCCAGGAACCCGGCCACCGGCCCGGTCGCCTTGCCGTGTGCCCGTGTGCTCACCTTTCCAGCCTGCACGTCGCCAGGCCGCAGGGCCATTCGTGCGGAGGCGGGGACGGCGGAGGGGCCGGGCGCGGGGCCCCGGCGCTGGGGAAGGTGCCGGAGCCCCGCGGCCGGCGGTCGTCAGGCCACCGGCACCGCGCTGCGCGCCGTGGCCGCCTCGATCAGCGACGCCATCACCCGGGTGTCCTTGTCGCGCTCCGGGTGCCACTGGACGCCCAGCACCCAGCGCGCCGGATCGGGCAGCTCGATCGCCTCCACCGTGCCGTCGAGCGCGTGGGCCGAGACGACGAGGCCGTGGCCCAGGCGCTCCACCGCCTGGTGGTGGTAGGTCGGGACCTGCGCCTCCTCCGGAACCAGGTCCGCGTACCGGGTGCCCGGGACCGGGCGTACCGGATGCCAGGACATGACGCCCGGGGTGTCGACGTGGCCGTCGATGTGCTGGATCAGCGTGCCGCCCAGGGCCACGTTCAGGGCCTGCATCCCGCGGCAGATGCCGAGCACGGGCACGTCCGCCTCCAGCGCCGCGTTGACCAGGGCCAGCTCCCAGTGGTCGCGGACCGTGGCGGGGGCGCCCGTACGGGGGTCGCGTGCGGCGCCGTAGTGGACCGGGTCCACGTCCGGGCCGCCCGCGACGACCAGGCCGTCCACCCGGCTCAACACCTCCGCCGCAGAACCGGGTTCGTCCGGGGGCAGCAGCACGGCCGCGCCGCCCGCCGCCTGGACGAGTTCGCAGTACCCGGTCGGTACGAGCGACGTCGGGAGGTCCCACACCCCGTAGCGGGTGGATTCCTCGACGTAGGTGGTGATGCCGATGAGCGGCCTGGGCACGTTCTCTACCTCCGGGAACGGGACGGGGACGACGGACGACGGCGACGGGAAGGAGCAGGACAGGACAGGATCTCAGTCGCGGGCCAGCTCCGCCTCTGCTTCCGCGAGGGCCGCGAACTCCTCCTCGGGGGCCGATGCCACGAGGTGGTGCCGGCTGTAGAAGGCGAAGTAGGCGAGGGCGACGGCGTATACGGCCAGGGCGATGAAGGCCGCGTCCTTGTCCACCAGGAAGGTGGCGACCAGGGCCGACAGGGCGAGTACGAAGGCCACCGAGGAGGTCAGGATGCCGCCCGGGGTGCGGTACGGACGCTCCAGCTGCGGCTCCCGGCGGCGCAGCACGATGTGCGAGAGCGCCATCAGGGCGTAGGAGATGGTGGCGCCGAAGACCGCGATGTTGAGCATGCGGGCGCCGTTGCCGGTGGATGCGGCCAGGGCGAAGCCGATCGCACCGGGGATGATCAGGCCCAGGTACGGGGCCTTGCGCTTCGAGGTCAGGGACAGGAAGCGGGGCAGGTAGCCGGCGCGCGAGAGGGCGAAGAGCTGGCGCGAGCCCGCGTAGATGAGCGAGAAGAAGGAGGCCACCAGGCCCGCCAGGCCGGCGTAGTTCACGAACCGGCTCAGCGCGGTCGGGCCGCCGTCGCCCTCCAGGGCGACGACCAGCGGGTTGCCGGCCGACTTGACGGCGTCGGCGCCCTGCGCGCCGGTCGCCGCGAAGAAGGTGATCAGGGCCAGCAGGGCGAGGATGCCCATGGAGATGGACAGCGCCTTCGGCATGGAGCGGACCGGGTCCTTCGCCTCCTCGGCCGCCAGCGGTACGCCCTCCACGCCGAGGAAGAACCACATGCCGAAGGGGAACGCGGCCCAGATGCCGAGCACGCCGAGCGGCAGCCAGGAGTTCGAGCCGAAGGCGCTCGGGTCGACCGGGATGTCGTTGAGGCCGTCCGCGCTGAACTCGGTGAACGCGCCCACCGCGAAGATCAGCAGGGCGGCGACGGCGACGGCGGTCACGACGAGGCTGAAGCGCAGCGCCTCGCCGACGCCCCACAGGTGCACGCCGATGAAGATGACGAAGCAGCCGAGGTAGACGGGCCAGCTGGAGGTGAGGCCGAAGAGGCCGAGGGACTCCACGTAGTCGCCGATGAAGATGACGATCGCCGCCGGGGCCAGGATGTACTCGATGAGGATGGCGGTGCCGGTGAGGAAGCCGCCCCAGGGGCCCAGCGCGCGGCGGGCGAAGCCGTAGCCGCCCCCCGCCGTCGGCAGGATGGTGGACAGCTCCGCAAGGGAGAAGACCAGGCAGGCGTACATGGCGCCCATCAGGACGGTGGCGATGGCGAGACCGCCGAAGCCGCCCTTGTCGAGACCGACGTTCCAGCCGGAGAAGTCCCCGGAGACGACGTAGGCGACGCCGAGACCGGTCAGGAGCAGCCAGCCGGCGCTGCCGCGGCGCAGCGTGCGGCGCTCCAGGTAGTCGTCCGGGCCGTCGCCCCCGGCGGGTGACGTGGTGGGTGCGGGCACGGCTGCCAGCCGTGCCTCGAGGTCGTCGGCCATCGTGCGCTCCTGCCTCAGGGCAATGGTTGTGGGGCGTACCTTTGTCCTAGTGGAGCGGAGCGCGCAAGACCTCTGCGTAAAACAGAAGTTACGAAAACCTCTCGGACGCCCCGCGAACCCCCCTCCCCGGCCGCTCAGGCGAGGAACCCCCGCAGCAGCGCCGCCGTGCCGCAGCAGTGCTCGCGCATGGTCTCGCGGGCCCCCGCGGCGTCCCCTTCCAGCACCGACTCCACCAGCGCGCTGTGCTGCTGCTGTGAGTGCTCCAGGTTGCGGACCAGCAGCGGGATGCAGTCGAGCAGGTCGTTGACCGTGGCCCGGACGGCCGCGTACTGGGCCGTCAGGGTGGCGGACCCGGCGAGCTCGCACAGGGTGAGGTGGAAGAGGGTGTCCTGGCGGCGGTAGTCGGCGAGCGGGGCGTCGTGGGTGGCCCCGAGCGCGGCGAGCAGCCGCTCGGCGCCCTCCTCGGTCAGCCCCTGGGAGGCGCACAGTCCGGCCGCCCCCACCTCCAGGACCTCGCGGAAGCGCAGGACGTCCTCGATGTCCACGCCCGCCACCCGTCTGCGCAGCTCCTCCTCGGTGCCGCCGGCCGGGGTGTCGGGGCGGGGCAGTACGAACGTCCCGCCGTACCGGCCGCGCCGCGCCTCCACCAGGCCCTGGTCCTGCAGTACCTTCAGGACCTCGCGCAGGGTGACCCGGCTGATCCCCATCCGCTCCGCCAACTCGCGCTCGGGCGGCAGCCTTTCGCCGCCGGGCACCAGACCCAGGCGGACCACCTGGAGGATCTGCTCCAGCGCCTCCTCGAACCCGTTGCCCGCCCGCACCTGGCGCAGCACCGGGTTCAGGCGCCGGGCGGCGTCGCCTTCGCTCGCCGTATCGGTCATCTCGGCTCCTCCCCTTCCCAAGCAATGGTTCTATTCAATACCTTAGGCCTCCTCGGCTCACCGAAGGAGAGATTCCCGTGGTAGACCGCAAGCCGCCGCTCGCGCCCGAGGAGCTCCGCGCCCTCGTCGCCAGCGGTGAGATCGACACAGTCGTCCTGGCCTTCCCCGACATGCAGGGGCGGCTCCAGGGCAAGCGGTTCGCCGCACAGTTCTTCCTGGACGAGGTCCTCGCGCACGGCACCGAGGGCTGCAACTACCTCCTGGCCGTCGACACCGACATGAACACCGTCGACGGCTACGAGATGTCCTCCTGGGACCGGGGCTACGGCGACTTCGCCATGCACCCCGACCTCGCCACCCTGCGCCGCATCCCCTGGAACCCCGGCAGCGCCTTCATCCTGGCCGACCTGGCCTGGAACGACGGCACGCCCGTCGTGGCCGCACCCCGGCAGATCCTGCGCCGCCAGCTGGAACGCCTCGCCGAGCACGGATACACCGCGATGGTCGGCACCGAGCTGGAGTTCATGGTCTTCCAGGACACCTACGAGCAGGCCTGGAACGCCAACTACCGCGGCCTGACCCCCGCCAACCAGTACAACATCGACTACTCGGTCCTCGGGACCGGCCGCGTCGAGCCCCTGCTGCGCCGGATCCGCAACGAGATGCAGGCCGCCGGCCTGGTCGTCGAGTCGGCCAAGGGCGAGTGCAACCTCGGCCAGCACGAGATCGCCTTCCGCTACGACGAGGCGCTCACCACCTGCGACCAGCACTCCGTCTACAAGACCGGCGCCAAGGAGATCGCCGCCCAGGAAGGCGTCTCGCTCACCTTCATGGCCAAGTACGACGAGCGCGAGGGCAACTCCTGTCACATCCACCTCTCGCTCACCGACGCCGACGGACGCAACGCGATGGCCGGAGAGGGCCACGAGGAACACGGCATGTCCCCCGTGATGCGCCACTTCCTGGCCGGCCAGCTGGCCGCGCTGCGCGACTTCTCCCTTCTCTACGCCCCGAACATCAACTCGTACAAGCGTTTCCGGCCGGGATCCTTCGCGCCGACCGCCGTCGCCTGGGGCCTCGACAACCGCACCTGCGCCCTGCGCGTCGTCGGCCACGGCCGCTCCATGCGCTTCGAGAACCGCCTCCCCGGCGGCGACGTCAACCCCTACCTCGCCGTCGCCGGCCTGGTCGCGGCCGGGCTCTACGGCATCGAGAACCGCCTGGAGCTGCCGCCGATGTGCACCGGCAACGCCTACACCGGCGACTACGCACACGTACCCGCCACCCTGCGCGAGGCGGCCGAACTCTGGGAGAACAGCGAGATCGCCAAGGCCGCCTTCGGCCCCGAGGTCGTCGCCCACTACCGCAACATGGCCCGCGTGGAACTCGACGCCTACGACTCCGCGGTGACCGACTGGGAGCTGCGCCGCTCCTTCGAACGCCTGTAGCCACCGCACGCCACCGAACGAAACTGTGAGGCACCACGTGTCCGATGCGCTGGAAGTGCTGAATCCGGCCACCGAGGAAACCGTCGCCGTCGTCCCGGCCGCCACACGGGACGACGTCGACGCCGCCGTCGCCCGGGCCGCCGCGGCCCAGCGCGCCTGGGCCGCGGCCGCCCCCGCCGACCGCGCCCGCCTGCTGCGGCGCTTCGCCGCCGTCGTCGACGGGCACATCGAGGAACTGGCACGGCTGGAGGTCCGCGAAGCCGGCCACACCATCGGCAACGCCCGCTGGGAAGCCGGCAACGTACGCGACCTCCTCGACTTCGCCGCCGGGGGAGTGGAACGGCTCTCCGGCCGCCAGATCCCCGTCGCCGGCGGCATCGACGTCACCTTCCTCGAACCCCTCGGCGTCATCGGCGTGATCGCCCCCTGGAACTTCCCCATGCCGATCGCCGCCTGGGGCCTGGCCCCTGCCCTCGCCGCCGGCAACGCCGTCATCCTCAAGCCCGCCGAGACCACCCCGCTGACCGCGCTGCGCCTCGCCGAACTCGCCCTCGAAGCCGGGATCCCCGAACACCTCTTCCAGGTGCTCCCCGGCCGCGGGGACACCGCGGGCGACGCCCTCGTCGAACACCCCGGCGTCGCGAAGATCGTCTTCACCGGCTCCACCCGCGTCGGCAAGCAGATCATGGCCAAGTGCGCCGACCGGGTGAAGCGCGTCACCCTCGAACTCGGCGGCAAGAGCCCCAACATCGTCTTCGCCGACGCCGACCTGGAAGCGGCGGCGGCCGCCGCACCCATGTCCTTCCTCGACAACACCGGCCAGGACTGCTGCGCCCGCACCCGCATCCTCGTCCAGCGCTCCGTGTACGACCGCTTCCTCGACCTCGTCGCCCCCGGCATCGCGGCCGTCGCCGTCGGCGACCCGCTCGACGAGAAGACCCAGATGGGCCCGCTGATCTCACGGACCCAGCTGGACCGCGTACGGTCCTTCGTCACCGACGACCTCACCGCGATCCGCGGCACCGCCCCCGAGGGCCGCGGCTTCTGGTACCCGCCCACCCTCGTCACGGACGTCGCCCCCACCGCGCCCGTCGCCGCCGAGGAGGTCTTCGGCCCCGTCGCCGTCGTCCTGCCCTTCGAGGACGAGGAGGACGCGGTACGGCTGGCCAACGCCACCGAATACGGCCTCTCCGGCTCCCTCTGGACCCGCGACATCGGCCGCGCGCTGCGCGTCTCGCGCGCCGTCGCCGCCGGCAACCTGTCCGTCAACTCCCACAGCAGCGTCCGCTACTGGACCCCCTTCGGCGGCTACAAGCAGTCCGGACTCGGCCGCGAGCTCGGACCCGACGCCCTCACCGCTTTCACCGAGACCAAGAACGTCTTCATCAGCACGGAGGCCTGACCCATGTCCGTAGAGCCCACCGAGATCATCTGCCGCCGCCTCGTCGGCCGCACCGCCGTCATCACGGGAGCAGGCAGCGGCATCGGCCTCGCCACCGCCCGCCGACTGGCCTCCGAAGGCGCCCACGTCGTCTGCGCCGACATCGACGAGACGGCCGGCAAGGCCGCCGCCGAGGAGGTCGGAGGCCTCTTCGTGAAGGTCGACGTCACCGACAAGGAGGACGTCGACGCCCTCTTCAAGACCGCCTTCGACACCTACGGCTCCGTCGACATCGCCTTCAACAACGCGGGCATCTCGCCCCCGGACGACGACTCCATCCTCACCACCGAGCTCGACGCCTGGCGCCGGGTCCAGGACGTCAACCTCACCTCCGTCTACCTCTGCTGCAAGGCCGCCCTGCCCTACATGCAGCGCCAGGGCCGCGGCTCCATCATCAACACCGCGTCCTTCGTCGCCATCATGGGCGCCGCCACCTCCCAGATCTCCTACACCGCCTCCAAGGGCGGCGTCCTCGCCATGTCCCGCGAGCTCGGCGTCCAGTTCGCCCGCGAGGGCATCCGCGTCAACGCCCTGTGCCCCGGGCCCGTCAACACCCCGCTGCTCCAGGAACTGTTCGCCAAGGACCCCGAGCGCGCCGCCCGCCGGCTCGTGCACATCCCGCTGGGCCGGTTCGCCGAGCCCACCGAGATCGCCGCCGCCGTCGCCTTCCTCGCCAGCGACGACTCCTCCTTCATCAACGCCACCGACTTCCTCGTCGACGGCGGCATCTCCGGCGCGTACGTCACCCCCCTGTAAGCGCTCACCCCACCACCACCCACCCGACAGCCGGGCGTCGCACGACGCCCGGCTGTCGTGCTCCACCGCCCGTGACGCCTTCACCGCCAAGGAGCGTTCACCCATGTCCCCACGCGACACCACCCGGCGCCTCCAGGCGCTCGCCGCCGCCGCGATCACCGTGGCGGCGCTCGTCGCCGTCGCCCCCTCCGCCGAGGCCGCACACCCCGGAGCGCCCTGCACCACCCCGCAGCTGGAGCCCGGCTGGTACGGCGACAACCAGGCGCGCCTCCAGCAGCTCATCGACCGCTACGGCCGCTGCAACCCGTACCGGCCCGCCCGGGCCAGGCCCGTCGCCGTCTTCGACTGGGACAACACCGTCGTCAAGAACGACGTCGGCGACGCCACCATGTTCTGGCTGCTCCGCAACTCCCGGATCCGCCAGCCCGCCCGCGGCGACTGGAGCACCACCAGCCGCTTCCTGACCCCCGCCGCCGCCAAGGCCCTCGCCGACGCCTGCGGCGCCCTCGCCCGCCCCGGCACCCCGCTGCCCACCGGGACCCCCGCCGGAGCCGGCTGCGCGGACGAGATCAACGCGGTCTACGGCACCGCCGCGACCCGCACCGCAGCCGCCGCCTTCGCCGGCTGGGACCGCCGCACCATGGAACCCGGGTACGCCTGGCTGCCCCAGCTGATGCAGGGCTGGACCGCCCGCGAGATCCGCGGCTTCGCCGCCGCCGCCCGCACCGAGAACCTCGCCGCGCCCGTCGGCGCCACCCAGCAGGTCGGCACCGGCCGCGCCACGGGCTGGGTGCGCTACTACGACCAGCAGAAGGACCTGATCAAGAGCCTTCGGAAAGCCGGCTTCGACGTCTGGATCAGCTCGGCCTCCCCACAGCCGGTCGTCGAGGTCTGGGCCGAGGGCGTCGGCATCGACGCGGACCACGTCATCGGCATCCGCAACACCACGACCCGCGGCGGGGTGTACACCCCCCGCCTCCAGGGCTGCGGATCCGTCCGGGACGGCGCCGACACGATGATCACGTACATCGACGGCAAGCGCTGCTGGATCAACAAGGAGATCTACGGGGTGCGCGGCCCCGACGCCGAGAAGGTCCAGCCGGCCGCCCGCCGCCAGGTGTTCGCGGCGGGCGATTCCGACACCGACGTCTCGTTCCTGCGAGACGCGACCGCCCTGCGGCTCGTGGTGAACCGGAACAAGAACGAGCTGATGTGCCGCGCCTACGACAACAGCGACGGCAAGTGGATCGTCAACCCCATGTTCATCGAGCCGAAGAAGCAGAAGACCGGCCCCTACCCCTGCTCCACCACGGGCTACGTCGACCACGACGGCACGCCCGGACCGGTCCGCCGCGACGACACCGGCGTCGTCCCGGACCAGGCGGACACCGTGTACTAGCGGACCGTCACAGGAAGGTGCGGCCCTCGCCCCGGTAGGTCGGCACGCTGCCCGTGCCCCGGTCGCCCTCGACGAGGTGCAAGGTGTCGAACCGCTCGCACAGTTCGCCCGCCTTGGCATGGCGGAACCAGACCCGGTCGCCGATCAGCAGATCGTCGGCCGGGCTCCCCAGCAGCGGTGTCTGCACCTCGCCCGCGCCCTCCTGCGGGTCGTAGCGCAGCCCCTGAGGCAGGTACGGGACCGGCAGCCGGTCCGGGCCGGCCGCACCGGACGCCGGATAGCCGCCGCCGAGCACCGTCACCACCCCCACACCGGGCCGGCGCACCACCGGCTGCGCGAACAGGGCCGCCGGACGCCCGCTGAACGAGGTGTAGTTGTCGAAGAGCCGCGGCACGTACAGCCCCGACCCGGCGGCGATCTCCGTCACCGCGTCCTCGGCCGCGGTCTGCTGCACGCTCCCCGTACCGCCGCCGTTGACGAACTCCAGGTCCGGTACGACCTCCCGCACGGCCGCCACCACCGCGGCCCGCCGCGCCGCCAGCTCCCTGCGGGCCGCGCCCTGCATCAGCCGGATCGCCCGGGACCGCAGCGGGCGCCCCGCCAGCGCGTCCCCGACCCCGGCGACATGGCCCTCGTACGCCATCAGCCCCACCACCCGGAACCCGGGGCGGGCGGCGACCGCGCGGGCCAGCGCGGCCAGCTGCGCGGGCTCGCGCAGCGGGGAGCGGCGCGCGCCCACCCTGACCCGGCCGCCCAGCAACCGCAGGGCGGTGTCCAGCTCCAGGCAGACCCGGATCTCCTCGGCACCGCCGTCGCGGGCCGCGTCGATCAGCTCCAGCTGCGCTTGGTCGTCGACCATCACCGTGACGGCGGCGGCCAGCTTGGCGTCGTTCGCCAGCTCGCCGAAACCGGCCCGGTCCGCGGAGGGATAGGCGAGGAGCACGTCCTCGAACCCGGAGCGGGCCAGCCAGAGCGACTCGGCGAGCGTGTACGACATGATCCCCGCGAACCCGGGCCGGGCCAGCACCCGTTCGAGCAGGGCGCGGCACCGGACCGACTTGCTGGCGACCCGGACCGGCTTGCCGCCGGCCCGGCGCACGAGATCGTCGGCGTTGGCGTCGAAGGCCTCGAGATCCACGATGGCCAGCGGCGCGTCCAGGTGCGCGGTCGCCCGGTCGTACCGGGCGCGGTCGGCGGCGGGGGAGTTCATGGGCGGCAGCTTGCCAGAGGTCTGTACCGGTGGGTAGGGGCCCGCGCCCCAATCGCGGGCCGCCGGCCCCGCCGCCAACCCCGGGGCTCCGCCCCGAACCCCGCGCCTCAATCGCCGGCGGGGCTGGAGGGGGAGACCCCGGCGGAGATGGAGGGAACTTGGCGGGGCCGGCTGGATCGGTCGGGGCGGGGGTGGGGACGGGGTGGGGTGTCGGCCGGGACGTAGAACGTGATTTGTTGGCGCGGTAGGAGCCCGTACGGGCGGGCCCGCCTCGGGCGCCATAAATCATGCAGTCCCGGACGGCACCCCACCCCGGCCCCGGCACCGGCCCAGCCCCGGATCCCGCCCGGCCGGGTCAGGCCCGGGGCACCGGCCCAGCCCCGGATCCCGCCCGGCCGGGTCAGCGCCGGGGTACCGGCCCGGCCCCGGATCCCGCCCGGCCGGGTCAGGCCCGGGGTACCGGCCCGGCCCCGTATCCCGCCCGGGTCAGGCCCGGGGCACCGGCCCGGCGTCGGGTTCCCGTCCGGGCGGCAGGCCAGTACGACAGCGGCCCAGCCCCGCATGCCGCCCGGGCGGCAGGCCCCGGTACCGGGCCGGCCCAGGATCCCGCCCCGGCGGTCGGGGGACCGGCCCGCCGGGCCGTGTCCGTGAACCCCGTAGAGTACGGACAGGCAGCCGTACGGAACGGGGGGCGGAGCCGCCGGATGACCACGACGACACCGCGGACCACGATCCCGGGCGAGCCCGACCCCTGGTCCCCGCCGCCCCAGCCCGCCCACGCCCCACCGCGCCGCCACCCCGCCCGCGTCGCGGCCGCCACCCTCTGCGTCATCCTCGGCGGCGGCCTCATCGGCGGCGCCGCCGTCACCACCTGGGCCGAACACCGCGCCGCGAACCGCCCCCTGCCCGCCGACGCCGCCTACCGCAAGGCCGGCTCGCTGTGGCGCGCGGCCCCCGTGGACAGCCTCCTCCCGCCCGTCCTCGCCGGCCCCTCGGCCGGCCCCGGCGGAGCCGACCGCACCTGGACCCGCATCGCGCTCGCCCCCGACGCCGACTGCCCCACCGCCCTCCCCGCCGACTGGCAGGCCACGGTCGCCGCGACCGGCTGCACCCGCGTACTGCGCGCCACCTACACCGACGCCACCCGCAGCTCCCTGATCACCGTCGGCATGGTCTTCACCCCCGCCGACGAGCCCACGATGAACGCGCTCAACGGCCGGCTCACCGCCCCGCCCGCCTACGGGTTCGCCGACAACCAGCGGGCCGCCTGGGCGGCCTCCGTACGCACCGAGGCCCCCGTCGTCGTCTACGCCGTCTCCGCCTTCGCCGACGGCCGCCCCCAGGACGCCCCCCGCCCCGCCGAGGACCTCGTCAAGAAGGACGCCACGGGAGCCGCAGCCCAGGCGGGCCTCGGCCACGAGGCCAAGGCGATCACCGCCCGCCTCGGAGAAGGCCTCGCCGCTCTCGCCGCACCGCCCGCCACCCCCGCGCCGAAGGCCGCCCGATGACCCCCGCCCCCGCCCCGGGCGCCCTCCGCGGAGCGGCCGTGCTCGCCGCCGCGGCCCTGCTCGCGACCGCCACCGCCGCCCCGGCCGCCGCCGACACCATCCGCGACCGCCAGTGGGGACTCCTGGCCCTGCGTGCCGAGGAGGCCTGGGGCACCACCCGGGGCGACGGCGTGACCGTCGCCGTCCTCGACACCGGCGTCGACGAGTCCCACCCCGACCTGTCCGGCCAGGTCCTCGCCGGCACCGACCTCATCGGCATGGGCGCCGGCCCCGGCGACCGCGCCTGGGCCCGGCACGGGACCGCCATGGCGAGCATCATCGCCGGGCACGGCCACGGCCCCAGCCGCAGCCAGGGCGTCCTCGGCATCGCCCCGCAGGCACGGATCCTGCCCGTGCGGGTGATCCTCGAAGAGGGCGACCCGGGCCGCGCCAAGGCCCGCGAGAGCAAGGGCGGCGCCCTCGCCGAAGGCATCCGCTGGGCCACGGACCACGGGGCCGACGTGATCAACCTGTCCCTCGGCGACGACAGCGACTCCGCCCACCACGAGGCGGGCGAGGACGAGGCCGTGCAGTACGCCCTCGCCAAGGGCGTGGTCGTCGTCGCCTCCGCGGGCAACGGCGGCGAGTCGGGCGACCGCGTCTCCTACCCGGCCGCCTATCCGGGGGTCATCGCCGTGACCGCGGTCGACCGCCGGGGCCGGAAGGCCAAGTTCTCCACGCGCAACTGGTACGCCACCGTGAGCGCCCCCGGCGTCGACGTCGTCATCGCCGACCCCGACCGCTCCTACTACGAGGGCTGGGGCACCAGCGCCGCGGCGGCCTTCGTCTCCGGGGCGGCCGCCCTCGTCAAGGCCGCGCACCCCGACCTGTCCCCGGCACAGATCAAGAAACTGCTGGAGGACACCGCCTCCGACTCCCCGGCCGGCGGCCGCGACGACGCCCGCGGCCACGGGACGGTGGATCCCGCCGCCGCCCTCCAGGTCGCGGAGGCGATGCAGGCGGAGGCCGCGGTTCCCGCCCCGGCCGCGGCCGCCGGCCAGTACTTCGGCCCGGGCCCCGAGCCGGCCCGCCCGCCCGAGCGCGGCGCCCGGCTTGGCGCGCCGGCCGCCGCGGTCGCCGGGGCGGCGCTGCTCGTGCTGGCCGCCGTACTGGCCCGGCGCCCGCGACGGGGTCCCCGGGGCGGCGACGCGTACCCGGCACAGTAGGGTCGGGTAACTGTGGCGAACATGGCGAACAAGAACATTCCCGACCCGGGCTTCTCCGACGACGACGGCTCCGCCGACCCCGAGCTGACCGCGGCCCTCGCCGCATGGGCCGAGGACCGCACGCAGGAGCCTCGGGTGCTGGCCGCGCTCAAGGGCGCCCGGCTCCTGGTCCCGGTGGTCGCCGTGCTCGGCGAGGTGGAGACCGACCCGGAGACCGGCCTCAAGCGGGAGAAGACCAGCGACATGGCCGTCCCGACCCTGAGGGCGGGCGACCGGCGGGCACTGCCCGCCTTCACCTCGACCGCCTCGCTCGCGCTCTGGGACCCGGCCGCCCGGCCGGTGGCCGTCCCGCTGCACCAGGCCCTGGCGGCCGCCGCGCACGAGAAGGCCGACACCCTCGTGCTCGACCTGGCCGGCCCGGTCGCCTACCAGCTGACCGGCCCCGCGCTGCTCGCCCTCGCCGAGGGCCGCACGGACACCGACCCGCTGGCCGACCCCGCGGTACGGGAGGCCGTACGGGCCGCCGTGTCCGGAGAGCCGGCCGTGCTGCGCGCCCACCTCGGCCCGGGCGGCGCGGACGCCGACGGAATCCTCGCGATCGTGCTGGCCGCCGACGCCCAGGCCCCGGCCGCGGCCCGCCGCGTCGCCGAAGCCCTGGCGGCGGACACGACCCTGCGGGCCCGCCTGGTGCGAGGCCTGAACCTGGCGCTGCTGCCGTCGGACGCCCCGGTTCCGCCCGGCGAGCCCCTCTTCACGCGCTGAACGGCGCGGAGCACGACGCAGGAGGGGCGGGCCGTGACATCACGGCCCGCCCCTCCTGCGTCGCGTCTCCGCGCCGTGTCTCCGAGCCGGATCAGCCGAAGACGGGGCCGGTGAACTTCTCGCCCGGGCCCTGGCCCGGCTCGTCCGGGACGATCGAGGCCTCGCGGAAGGCCAGCTGCAGCGACTTCAGGCCGTCGCGCAGCGGGGCGGCGTGGAAGGAGCTGATCTCGGTGGCGCTCGCGGTGACCAGACCGGCGAGGGCCGTGATCAGCTTGCGGGCCTCGTCGAGGTCCTTGTGCTCGGAGTCCGGCTTGTCCAGGCCCAGGTTGACCGCCGCGGCGCTCAGCAGGTGCACGGCCACCGTGGTGATCACCTCGACGGCGGGCACGTCCGCGATGTCGCGGGTCATGGCGTCGTAGTCGGGGGTGCCGTCGGCATCGGATTCGGTGGAGGCGGGGGGTGTCGCGTCAGTCATGCGCACCACGATATGCCGTGCGGCGGGCTTGCAACGCGGGTGCTAGTATGTACATCGACCGGCCGGATGCTGTGGTGTCCGGCCCACAAGTGGAGGCTCCGTTCTCCCACCTGACCGCCTTCCGGGGCGGCGGGTCACCGGTCAGGCGGCATCCATCGTTCCGTACGGACGATGGAAAGCCGCCCGAGTCTGCGCCCCGCGTGTTGCATGCGGCGGTGCTCCGGTTGTTTTGGAGCCCCTGCCTGTGCCCGGCGGGGCTTTTTTCATTCTCCCGCTGTGGTCGGTCTGACGGAAATACACGTCAGCGGCTGTCTGCCAGGCAGTCGTGTGGTGCTACCGAGGAGGATCCATCAGCACCGAGCCCCGCATCAACGACCGGATTCGCGTTCCCGAGGTACGACTCGTCGGTCCCAGCGGCGAGCAGGTCGGCATCGTGCCGCTTGCCAAGGCGCTTGAGCTCGCGCAGGAGTACGACCTCGACCTGGTCGAGGTCGCGGCGTCCGCACGCCCGCCGGTCTGCAAGCTCATGGACTACGGCAAGTTCAAGTACGAGTCGGCCATGAAGGCCCGTGAGGCGCGCAAGAACCAGGCGCACACGGTCATCAAGGAAATGAAGCTCCGGCCGAAGATCGACCCGCACGACTATGACACCAAGAAGGGTCACGTCGTTCGGTTCCTCAAGCAGGGCGACAAGGTCAAGATCACGATCATGTTCCGCGGTCGCGAGCAGTCCCGGCCGGAACTCGGCTACCGACTGCTGCAGCGTCTCGCTTCGGACGTCGAGGAGCTCGGCTTCATCGAGTCGAACCCGAAGCAGGACGGCCGAAACATGATCATGGTCCTCGGTCCGCACAAGAAGAAGACCGAGGCGATGGCCGAAGCCCGCGAGGCGCAGGCCGCCCGCAAGGCCGAGCGCCAGGGCACCGCCGCTGCCGACGAGGCGACTCCTTCCGAGGAGGCCGCCCCGGTCGAGGCGACGGACGCCACGGATGCCGAGGTCACCGAGGCCGACGCCGGTGAGGCGAACGCCGAGGCCTGATTCCGAGGCACCTGTCTCGAATCACCTACACAACATGACGCTCCCACAAGCCGGTCCGGTCCGGACCGGCGAGGGAGCGCCACCGACGAGGAGATAACGGCGCCATGCCGAAGAACAAGACGCACAGCGGTACCAAGAAGCGCTTCAAGGTCACCGGCTCCGGCAAGGTGCTCCGCGAGCGCGCCGGCAAGCGCCACCTGCTCGAGCACAAGTCGTCCCGTGTCACCCGCCGCCTCACCGGCAACGCGGAGATGGCTCCCGGCGACGCCGCGAAGATCAAGAAGCTTCTCGGCATCTGACATCCGCCGCTCCCCCTGCAGGGAGCGGATGCATGTCGAGACCGGGACCCCATCGAATTTCCGGGTCGTGTGAAGACACCCACGGCCCCGCTACAAGGAGTTAAAAAGTGGCACGCGTCAAGCGGGCAGTAAACGCCCACAAGAAGCGCCGGGCGATCCTCGAGGCGGCCTCCGGCTACCGCGGTCAGCGTTCGCGCCTGTACCGCAAGGCCAAGGAGCAGGTCACCCACTCGCTGGTCTACAACTTCAACGACCGCAAGAAGCGCAAGGGCGACTTCCGTCAGCTGTGGATCCAGCGCATCAACGCCGCTGCCCGCCAGAACGGCATGACGTACAACCGCCTCATCCAGGGTCTGAAGGCCGCCAACATCGAGGTGGACCGCAAGATCCTCGCGGAGCTGGCCGTCAACGACGCCAACGCGTTCGCCGCGCTCGTCGAGGTCGCGCAGAAGGCGCTTCCGGCCGACGTCAACGCCCCCAAGGCTGCCGCGTAAGGCCTGGCCGGCCGCACCGGCGGTCGGCACCCTCGGACCCGCAGGCGATTCGCCTGCGGGTCCGAGTGCTTTCCCGCACCATCGCGCCCCCGGCGCCCGCACCCCGAGAGAGAACCGCAGAGACCATGGCTGACCTGGGTCACCCCGCCGAGCTGATCTCCCCCCGATCCCCTCGGGTGGCCGCCGCCAGGCGACTGGCGCGGCGCAACTTCCGCACCAAGGAGCGCCGGTTCATCGCCGAGGGCCCCCAGGCGGTCCGCGAGGCCGTCGAGCACCGCGGCCCCACGGGCGCCCCGACCCTGATCGAGCTCTTCGCCACCGTCGAGGCCGCCGAGCGCTACTCCGAGATCATCGGCGCGGCCCTGGACGCCGGCGCCCGCGTGCACTACGCCTCCGACGAGGTGCTCGCCGAGGTCTCCCAGACCGTCACCCCGCAGGGCCTCGTCGGCGTATGCCACTTCCTCGACTCGCCCTTCGAGGAGATCCTCAAGGCCGAGCCCAAGCTCGTCGCCGTCCTCGCGCACGTCCGCGACCCCGGCAACGCGGGCACCGTGCTGCGCTGCGCCGACGCCGCCGGCGCCGACGCGGTGGTGCTGACCGACGCCTCCGTGGACCTCTACAACCCCAAGTCCGTACGGGCTTCCGTGGGCTCCCTCTTCCACCTCCCGGTCGCCGTCGGCGTCCCGGTGGAGCAGGCCGTCGAGGGGCTGCGCGCCGCCGGCGTACGGATCCTCGCGGCCGACGGCGCCGGCGAGGACGACCTCGACGCCGAACTGGACGCGGGCACCATGGGCGGCCCCTCCGCCTGGGTGTTCGGCAACGAGGCCTGGGGCCTGCCGGAGGAGACCCGGGCCCTCGCGGACGCCGTCGTGCGGGTCCCGATCCACGGGAAGGCGGAGAGCCTGAACCTCGCGACGGCCGCCGCCGTGTGCCTCTACGCGTCCGCGCGTGCACAGCGGGCGCCCGGAGGGTGCCGCTCCGTGACCCCCAGCTAGTAATGTGGCGGCCCGGGGGCCCACTGCGCTACTCGGAGATGTGGGGTACGGGGACATGACCGTCGGAACGAACAGCTCACCCGGAGCCGCGGACGCGGCCAAGGAGCGGTTCCTGGACGCCCTCGAACCCCCGGCCGCGGCCGCCGACGGGCTGTGCGGCGTACCGCCGCAGGCGGTGGACTCGGGCCGGGCCCGCGCCGCCCGCCCGGTGGTGCCCGCCGCCCGGGAGGCCGTCGAGGCCCCCGGAGACCGCCTCGGATTCGCCGTGGACCCGGACAGCCTGCCCGACGGGCTCGTCGTCGCCGACGACACCGGCCGGGTGGTCTGCTTCAACGCGGCCGCCGCGCGCATCACCGCCCTGGCGGCGGAGCAGGCGCTCGGCGCCCCCATCGACCGGGCCCTCCCGCTGGAGGACCTCGAAGGCCGCCGCTGGTGGGCCCTGACGGACCCGTACGGGGGCCTTGCCACCCGCCGCGGGCAGCCCGAGCGGAACCTGCTGCTCCCCGGCGGCCGCGAGGTGCTCGTCTCCGCCAGCTACGTCCGCACCCACCCCACCGGCCCCGTGCGCCGGCTCGTCGTCACCCTGCGCGGCACCGAGGCCCGCCGCCGCACCGAGCGCAGCCACGCCGAGCTGATCGCCACGGTCGCCCACGAGCTGCGCTCCCCGCTGACCTCCGTCAAGGGGTTCACCGCGACCCTGCTCGCCAAGTGGGAGCGGTTCACCGACGACCAGAAGCGGCTGATGCTGGAGACCGTCGACGCCGACGCCAACCGCGTCACCCGCCTCATCGCCGAGCTCCTCGACATCTCGCGCATCGACTCCGGCCGCCTGGAGGTGCGCCGCCAGCCGGTCGACATCGCCACCGCGGTGGGCCGCCACGTACAGGCGCTCACCGCGAACGGCCAGGCCCCCGAGCGCTTCCTCGTCAGCGTCAGCCGCCCGCTCCCCGATCTGTGGGCCGATCCGGACAAGATCGACCAGATCCTGGGCAACCTCCTCGAAAATGCGGTGCGCCACGGAGAAGGAACGGTCACCATCGGGGTGTCGCCGCATGAGAAGGGAACCGCCGTCACCGTGTCCGACGAAGGCCCCGGGATCCCCGAGGAGTCGATGGCCCGCGTCTTCACCCGCTTCTGGCGGGGGAGCAAGCGCGGCGGCACCGGCCTGGGCCTCTACATCGTCAAGGGCATCGTGGAGGCGCACGGCGGCACCATCACGGTCGGCCGCGGCCCCGGCGGCGGCGCCGAGTTCCGATTTATCCTGCCCGTGAGCGCCCCCGCGTACCTCACGCAGTAGTCCTGCGGAGCGTCCCGGCAGGCGGCCCACGGGCTCCTTCACCCCCAGCGACCTTTAGACTCGTCCTTTGGCACCTTTGTGTCCTTGTGCCGAGCGCGTCCTGCGCGTCGCGCGGGGGACCCACCAGCCAGCCATCGGAAGTACGGGAAGAGATGTCGGCACCGAACAAGTCGTACGACCCTGTCGAGGTCGAGGCACTGAAACCGGAAGAGATCGAGCGCATGCGGGACGAGGCGCTCGCCGCCTTCGCGTCCGCCGGCGACCTCGACGCGCTGCGTGAGGCGAAGACCGCGCACATGGGCGACCGCTCGCCCCTGGCGCTCGCCAACCGCGAGATCGGCGCCCTGCCCCCGCAGGCCAAGGCCGAGGCGGGCAAGCGCGTGGGCCAGGCCCGCGGCGCCGTGAACAAGGCCTTCGGGGCCCGCACCGTCGAGCTCGAGGCCGAGCGCGACGAGCGGGTGCTGGTCGAGGAGGCGGTGGACGTCACGCTGCCCTACGACCGCACGCCCGCGGGCGCCCGGCACCCCCTGACCACGCTGATGGACCGCGTCGCGGACATCTTCGTCGCCATGGGGTACGAGGTCGCGGAGGGTCCCGAGGTCGAGGCGGAGTGGTTCAACTTCGACGCCCTCAACTTCACGCCCGACCACCCGGCGCGCCAGATGCAGGACACCTTCTTCGTCCAGGGTCCCGAGGGCACCGAGGGCGACGAGTCCGGCGTCGTGCTGCGCACCCACACCTCCCCGGTGCAGGCGCGCTCGCTGCTGGAGCGCAAGCCCCCCGTGTACATCGTCTGCCCGGGCCGCGTGTACCGCACCGACGAGCTCGACGCGACGCACACCCCGGTCTTCCACCAGGTCGAGCTGCTCGCCGTGGACGAAGGCCTGACCATGGCGGACCTGCGCGGCACCATCGACCACATGGTCAAGGAGCTGTTCGGCGAGGAGACCACCACCCGGCTGCGCCCGCACTTCTTCCCGTTCACCGAGCCGTCCGCCGAGATGGACATGCAGTGCTACGTGTGCCGCGGCGAGTCGGTGGGCAACCCCGACCGCCCGTGCCGTACCTGCTCCAGCGAGGGCTGGATCGAGCTCGGCGGCTGCGGCATGGTCAACCCCAAGGTGCTGACCGCCTGCGGTGTGGACCCGGAGAAGTACAGCGGGTTCGCCTTCGGCTTCGGCATCGAGCGGATGCTGATGTTCCGTCACAACGTTGAAGACATGCGAGACATGGTCGAGGGTGACGTTCGTTTCACCCGGCCTTTCGGGATGGAGATCTGATGCGGATCCCGCTTTCGTGGCTGCGGGAGTACGTCGACCTCCCCGCCGGTGAATCCGGTCGCGACGTCGCGGCCAAGCTCGTCGACGCCGGCCTCGAGGTCGAGACCGTCGAGCAGCTCGGCGGCGGCCTCAAGGGCCCGCTCGTCGTCGGACAGGTCCTGACCATCGAGGAGCTGGAGGGCTTCCGCAAGCCGATCCGCTTCTGCACGGTCGACGTCGGCTCCGCCAACGGCACCGGCGAGCCGCAGGAGATCGTCTGCGGCGCCCGGAACTTCGCCGTCGGCGACAAGGTCGTCGTGGTCCTGCCCGGCGCCGTCCTGCCCGGAGACTTCGCGATCGCCTCGCGCAAGACGTACGGCAAGACCTCGCACGGCATGATCTGCTCCGGCGAGGAGCTCGGCATGGGCGACGACGGCACGCACGGCATCATCGTGCTGCCGCCGGAGCACGAGACCGGCACCGACGCGATCGAGCTGCTCCAGCTCGTCGACGAGGTGCTGCACATCGACGTCACCCCGGACCGCGGCTACTGCATGTCCCTGCGCGGCATCGCCCGCGAGGTGGCCACCGCCTACGGCCTGCCGCTGCGCGATCCCGCGCTGCTCGACGTGCCCGCGCCGAACTCGTACGGCTACCCGGTCAAGATCGACGACCCGGCCGGCTGCGACCGGTTCACCGCCCGCACCGTCACCGGTCTCGACCCCGAGGCCCGCTCCCCGATCTGGCTCCAGCGCCGCCTCCAGAAGGCCGGCATGCGCCCGATCTCGCTCGCCGTGGACATCACCAACTACGTGATGCTCGAGCTCGGCCAGCCGCTGCACGCCTACGACCGCTCGCGGATCGACGGCACCATCGGCGTCCGCCGTGCCGAGCAGGGCGAGAAGTTCACCACCCTCGACGGGGTCAAGCGCACGCTCGACGCCGAGGACCTGGTGATCACCGACAACAGCGGGCCCATCGGGCTCGCCGGTGTCATGGGCGGCGCCAACACCGAGATCGCCGACTCCGTCACGGACCCGGAGACCGGCGCCGTCACCGGGACCACCGACGTGGTCATCGAGGCAGCGCACTTCGACTCCGTGGCGATCTCGCGCACCGCCCGCCGCATGAAGCTCTCCTCCGAGGCGTCCAAGCGCTTCGAGCGGGGCGTCGACCCGCTGGCCGCCGCCGCGGCGGCCCAGCGGACCGTCGACCTGCTCGTGCTCCTCGCCGGCGGCACCGCCGAGGCCGGGGTCACCGAGGTCATCGCTCCGGGCGCGCCGCGCACCATCGCGATGGCCGCCGACCACCCGGACCGGGTCGCGGGCATGGACTACGGCCGTGAGACCGTCGTGCGCCGCCTCCAGGAGATCGGCTGCGACGTCTACGGCCAGGACGAGCTCGTCGTCACGCTGCCCTCGTGGCGGCCCGACCTCGCCGCGCCCAACGACCTCGCCGAAGAGGTCATCCGGCTGGAGGGCTACGGGAACCTCCCGTCGACCCTGCCGCAGGTGCCCTCCGGCCGCGGTCTGACCGCCCGGCAGCAGCTGCACCGCCGGGTCGGCCGCGCGCTGGCCGGCGCCGGCTACGTCGAGGCGCTCAGCTACCCGTTCCTCGGCGAGGGCGTCTTCGACCAGCTCCAGCTGCCGGCGCACGACGCCGCCCGCCAGGTCGTCAAGCTGGTCAACCCGCTCTCCGACGAGGAGCCGGCGCTGCGCACCACGCTGCTGCCGGGTCTGCTCGGCGCGCTGCGCCGCAACGACAGCCGGGGCAGCCACGACCTCGCGCTCTTCGAGACCGGTTCGGTCTTCCGGGCCGCCGCGCAGCCGGGCGTCGCCGTACGGCTGCCCGTCGACCGGCGTCCCACCGACGAGGAGATCGGCACCCTGGACGCGGCGCTGCCCGCGCAGCCGCGCTACGCCGCGGTCGTGCTGGCCGGTGCCCGCGAGCAGGCCGGCTGGTGGGGCAAGGGCCGCCCGGCCGACTGGGCCGACGCGATCCAGGCAGCCCGCGCGCTGGCCGTCGAGGCCGGCACCGAGCTCGTCGTCCGCCAGGGCCAGTACGGCCCCTGGCACCCGGGCCGCTGTGCCGAGCTGGTCGTCACCGTCGACGGTGTGGAGCAGGTCATCGGCCACGCCGGCGAGCTGCACCCGCGGGTGGTCAAGGCCATGGGCCTGCCGGCCCGCACCAGCGCGATGGAGCTCGACCTGGACCGCCTCGCGGCGGCCGGCGGAGAGGCCGTCCAGGCGCCCCGGATCTCCTCCTTCCCGGTGGCGACCCAGGACGTCGCACTGATCGTGGACGCGTCCGTGCCGGCGTCCTCCGTGGAAGCCGCCCTTCGCAAGGGAGCGGGCGAACTCCTGGAGTCGCTGCGCCTGTTCGACGTGTTCACCGGTGAGCAGGTCGGCGAGGGCAAGAAGTCCCTGGCGTACGCGCTGCGCTTCCGCGCGAGCGACCGCACGCTGACCGCCGAGGAGTCCACGGCCGCGCGCGACGCGGCGGTGGCGCTCGCCGGCGAGCGCACCGGGGCGGTGCTCCGGGGCGCGTAGCCGAACGGTCCTCGGACCCGTTCAAGGCCTGATGAGGGGCGCATCCGCAACCGGATGTGCCCCTCACTCATTCGGGTGAGAACCCCCATGGCCCATGTCGGGGGCCGCCGTCCGGTCGACACAATCGATCCGGCCGGAGGGGAGTCCGACGGATGATCACGCGCGGGGAGACGACCCGGGTGCGCCGGGTGTGCGTCGCGGCCTGGGGCGGCGCCGCCGTGTCCTGGGAGCTGTCCACCCCGGGCATGCTCGTGCCCAGCCTGGCCACGTGCGCCGCCTTCCTGCTGCTGGCCACCGGGTGCGCCCTGCACATCCGGCGCGGACTGCTGGCCGAGCTGCGCCGGTCGCAGGAGATCGCGGGCGCCGCGCAGCGGGCCCTGCTGCGGCCGCTGCCGGGCCGGATCGACGGCCTGGCCCTGGCCGCTGCACAGCTCTCCGCGAGCCGGGGCGCCGCGGTGGGCGGCGACCTGTACGAGGCCGTGCCGACGGCCCACGGGATACGGGTGGTCATCGGCGACGTACGGGGCCACGGGCTGCCGGCGCTGGGCGCGGCGGCCGCCGTCCTCGGGGCCTTCCGCGAGGCGGCGTACGACGAGCCCTCGCTCGGCGGCGTCCTGCGGCGGATGGAGCGGGCCCTGGGCCGGCACGTACGGGACCGGGCGCGGGCCGAGCACCCGTCGGCCTGTCCGGCCGAGCCGGAGTCCCCGGCGGCGGAGGAGTTCGTGACCGTGCTGCTCCTGCAGATCGCTGCGGACGGCGCCCTGAGGGCCCTGAACTGCGGCCATCCCTGGCCGTACCGGATCCGTCCGGACCCGGTCCCGGAACCCTGCGCGGCGGGCAGCAGGGGCTCCGCCCCGGACCCCGCGTCCCGAAGGCGGCCGGCGGGGCTGGATCCGGCGCCCGGCACGGGGGAACGCACCCCGCAGCCCGCCATGGACGTGAGACCGCTCGGCGGCGAGACGCTGCCACCGCTCGGCGTGGTGCCGTTACCGCCGGCCCTGCGGGCGCACGCGTGCGGGGAACTCCGGCCCGGGGAGACGCTGTTCCTGCACACCGACGGGGCCGAGGACGCACGCGACCCGGCCGGGCGGTTCTTCCCCCTGCGGAGCGTCCTGGCACGGGCACCGCTCACGCCCGCGCGGCTGGTCGCGGGCGTGCACGAGGCCCTGCTCCGGCACACGGGCGGGCGGCTCGCCGACGACGTCGCCCTGCTGGTGCTCCGCAACGACCGGTAGTGACCACGCACGCCGGGCCCGGTGGATGGGCCCGGCGCACGTCCGGTCCGGTCCGCTGCCGGGGCCCGGCGACCAACCGGGCGCCGGCGGAACCGGAAGGCGCCGCCCGCCTGCCATGGAGTGTCGGGCAGACAGCAGGACGGGCGGCGCGGTGACGGGTCGTCGCACTGTTCGAGGGGGAGCCGACGACCCGAGCTCCTCTTGGCGAGGGTCTTCAGTGAAGCGCCTCCAGGGGTCCGTGCGGCAGAGTGCGGATCGCATTTATGCGCGTACTCACTTCACACCCCGTGTGAACCGCGCACCCACTAGCCTGATACCGACGAGCTCCGGGAGCGGCCCATGCAGCCCAATGTCCTGCTCGACGCCCTTCTCGCCGAGGCGGGCATGTCCCACGCCGGGCTCGCAGCCCACGTGAACCAGGCGGGGCGCACGCGCGGGCTGGCCCTGCGCTACGAACACACCGCCGTGACGCGGTGGTTGAAGGGGCAGCGCCCCCGCGGCCAGGTACCCGACCTGATCTGCGAGGTGCTCGGCGGCCGGCTGCGGAGGCCCGTCGGGCTGGACGACGTCGGCCTCGGGGTGTCCGACCACCCGGTGTCCCTGCACGCCTCCCCGCTCAGCGGGTTCGTGGACCGGGCCGCCGCCCTGTGGCGCTCCGACGGCCAGGTCCGGCCCCAACTGCTCACCGCCGAGGCGGTCACCGGCACCCCGGCCGTCATCCCGGTCTGGGAATGGGAGAACCCGCCCGAGGACGTCGACGTCTCGCGCGACGGCCCGAACCGGATCGGACCCGAGCACGTCGAGATCCTCAAGGCCGCCCGCGCCCACTACGAGCTGATGTACCGCCGGGCCGGAGGCATCGCCACCCGCGACCGGATCGTCCGCTTCCTCGGCACGGAGACCGCGCCGATGCTGCGCGGGAGTTACTCCGACGACCTCGGCCGCCGGCTGCACCGGGCCACCGGGTCCCTGGTGGCGGTGGCGGGGATCTGCGCGTACGACTCGGACGCGCACGGGCTGGCCCAGCGCTACTTCCACCAGGCGCTGCGCCTGGCCAAGGCGAGCGGGGACCGGGGGCTGGGCGCGTACGTGATCGCCCTGATCGTCAACCAGTCCCTGCACCTGCGGGAGTACCGCCAGGCCGTCGCCTTCGCCGAGGCCGCGCTGCGCGCCGCCGGCCGGCACACCACCCCGGCGCTCGCCGCCGACCTGCACGCCATGCAGGCCAAGGCCTACGCCCAACTGGGCGACGCGCAGGCCGCGCTGGCGTGCATCCGCGGCGCCGAGGCGGCCGCGGCGCGGATCCGCCCGGGCAGCGAACCGGACGAGACCGGCTACGTCCAGCCCGGCCTCGTCAACGTGCAGGTCGCCGAGGCACTGCTCAGTCTGGGGGATCTGGAGGCCGCGCGGGTCCAGGCGGCCGCCGCCGTCGGCACCCCCGCGCACGACCGCGGCCGGGTGCACCGGTTGGCGATGCTCTGCGAGATCCAGCTCTGCCAGGGAGAGGCGGACCGGGCCGCGGCGGGCGCGGCCGAGATGGCCGAGCGGGCCCGGGGGATGGAGTCGCTGCGCTTGCGCGACCGGCTGTGGGCGGTCCGCGAACAGCTTCTGACCAGCGGTTGTTCGGACGCGCAGGAGACCGTACGGCTCATCGACGGGGCGCTGCGCGTTCCGCTGTGACAGGGCAGCTGCTGCGATGTTTGCCACCTACTCGAACGGAAGGTGGCACAGCCGTGCAGTGGACGAACCTGAGTGAGCAGACTGTGTACAAGAACCGATGGTTCGATGTGAATCTCGCCGATGTGGAACTCCCCGACGGCCGGCACCTGGACCACTTCGTGATCCGGCTGCGCCCGGTGGCCGTGGCCACGGCCGTCAACGAGGCCAACGAGGTGCTGCTGCTGTGGCGGCACCGCTTCATCACCGACAGCTGGGGCTGGGAACTGCCCGCCGGGGTGGTCGAGGACGGCGAGGACATCGCCGCCGCGGCGGCCCGCGAGATGGAGGAGGAGTCGGGCTGGCGGCCGGGCCCGCTCCACCACCTGATGACCGTCGAGCCGTCCAACGGTCTGACCGACGCCCGCCACCACCTGTTCTGGGCGGACGGGGCCACCTACACCGGCCACCCCGAGGACGACTTCGAGTCGTCGCGCCGGGAGTGGGTCCCACTCAAGCTCGTGCCGGACATGATCGCCGACGGGGAGATCCCGGCCGCCAACATGGCGGCCGGGCTGCTCCTGCTGCACCACCTGCGGCTCGGCCGGCCGTAGGGGTCACCCGGCGGCCGGCCGCGCGGTCAGCCGTACGGGTAGAAGCCCGCGCCCGTCTTGCGGCCCAGGCGGCCGGCGTCGACCATGCGCTGGAGCAGCGGGGGAGCGGCGTACAGCGGCTCCTTGTACTCGGCGTACATCGAGTCGGCGATCGAGGCGATGGTGTCCAGACCGATGAGGTCGGACAGCTTCAGCGGGCCCATCGGGTGGGCGCAGCCCAGCTCCATGCCGTTGTCGATGTCCTCGCGGCTCGCGATGCCCGACTCGAACATCCGGATCGCGGACAGCAGGTAGGGGACGAGGAGCGCGTTGACGACGAAGCCGGAACGGTCCTGGGCGCGGACTGCGTGCTTGCCGAGCACGTCCCGCACCAGGGCCTCTGCCCGCTTGATCGTCTCCTCGCCCGTGGTCAGCGCCGGGATCAGCTCGACGAGCTTCTGCACGGGGGCCGGGTTGAAGAAGTGGATGCCGATGACCTGGTCGGGCCGCGAGGTTGCGACGGCCAGCTTGACCAGCGGGATCGAGGAGGTGTTGGAGGCGAGGATCGCGTCCGGACGGGTGATCACCTGGTCGAGGACCTGGAAGATCTCGGTCTTGATCTGCTCGTTCTCGACGACCGCCTCGATGACGAGGTCACGGTCGGCGAACTCGCCGAGGTCGGTGGTGAAGGTGAGGCGGGCCAGGGTGGCGTCCCGCTCCTCCTCGGTGATCTTGCCGCGCTCGGCGGCCTTGGTCAGGGAGTTGTGCAGCCGGGTGCGGCCGATCTCCAGGGCTTCGCCGGTGGTCTCGGCGACCTTGACCTCAAGGCCGCTTCGGGCACACACCTCGGCGATACCCGCGCCCATCTGGCCACAGCCCACTACGCCGACCCGTGTGATGTCGGAAGGGAGGTCAGTCACTTCGTGCCTTTCGCAGCTCATCCGTCGGCGGGTCCCCCGTGTGATTCCGGCGCCCGCCACGCCCCCCGACGTTACTCCCGCCCTTGCGCGGCGCGGCGGGCCGGGGCGGGCATGCTGGGCGGGCACCGCGCATCGTCACTCAGCGAAACGGAGGCGTCACATGGCGCACATCGGTCGACGGGCACTGCTGGCAGGAGCGGCGGGGGTGATCGCCGCCGTGACGGGGGGACCGGCGTTCGCCGCGCCGCGGAGCTCCGGCCCGCTCCCCGGAAGGGGCGCCGGCACCCCCGAGTTCCGGGGCATGTGGATCGCGTCCGTCTCGAACGTGGACTGGCCCTCGCGCAGCGGGCTGTCGGCCGCGACGCAGCGCAAGGAGTTGTTGGCCCTGCTCGACACCGCCGTCCGCCGCCGGCTCAACGCGGTGGTCCTCCAGGTCCGGCCGGCGGCCGACGCGCTGTGGCCCTCCCCGTTCGAGCCCTGGTCGCAGTGGCTCACGGGGGAGCAGGGGGTCGATCCGGGCTGGGACCCCCTCGGCACGGCCGTCGCGGAGGCGCACGCACGCGGTCTGGAGCTGCACGCCTGGTTCAACCCGTACCGGGTGGCCAACCACACCGACTTCGACCGGCTGGTGCCCGAGCACCCGGCCCGGCAGGACGGCTGGACGGTCGAGTACGGCGGGAAGCTCTACTACAACCCCGGGGTGCCCGAGGTGCGGCGGTTCGTGCAGGAGGCCATGCTCGACGCGGTCACCCGCTACCCGCTGGACGCCGTGCACTGGGACGACTACTTCTACCCCTATCCGGTGGAGGGCGAGTACTTCGACGACGACGACGCCTACGACGAGTACGGCGGCGGCTTCTCGTCGCGGGCGGCATGGCGCCGCAACAACACCGACACCCTGGTCCGCGAGATGTCGCAGCGGCTGCGTGCCCTGCGGCCCGCGGTCAGGTTCGGCATCAGCCCCTTCGGGATCTGGCGCAACTCCGACCGGGACCCGGCCGGCTCGCCGACCCGCGGGCTCGCGGCGTACGACGACCTGTACGCGGACACCCGCAAGTGGGTCAGGCAGGGCTGGATCGACTACGTCGTGCCGCAGGCCTACTGGCACATCGGGCACTCGACGGCCGACTACGCGGCGCTCGTCCCCTGGTGGGCCCGGACCGTCGCGGGCACGAAGGCGGACCTGTACGTGGGGGAGGCGCTCTACCGCTGCGACGCGGGCAGCCCCACCGCGGCCTGGCGGGATCCGGCGGAGCTGTCGAAGCACGTGCGGTTCGCCCGCGGATACCCGGAGGTCCGCGGCCACGTCTACTTCTCCGCGAAGCAGGTGGCCGCGGACCCCAACGGGGCGATGGCACGTGTCGTCGCCGACCACTACGGCTCGGCCGTGCCCCCGCGGTGAATTCAGTGCCCGGGCTCTGAAGGGTGGCGGACGACGCAGTCGGGTCCGGGAGCCATCAGCGCTTCGTGTCCGTCCTGGAAGCGGACCCGGTACGGGGGCGTCCCGTTCTCGCCGAGCACCTGGGTGATCTCGCCCACCTTGTCGGGTTGTCCGACGATCCTGCCGTGCTGCACCAGCTGGTCGCCCTCGGTAGCTCGCATGTCTGACCTCCTCGGTGGCGCTCCGATCCGGTGCTAGCAGTTTAGGTCGTTCCGGGGGTGTTTGACCCGTTGGGTCACCGCAATGCAGACGAGAACCGCGCAGGCCGCGGCCGGTGCGGCGGGGGCCAGGTGCTCCCCGAGGAGCGCCACGGACCAGACCAGCGTCAGCAGCGGCTGCGCGAGCTGGAGCTGGCTGGCCCGGGGTGCTCCGATCTCGGCCATGCCGCGGTACCAGACGTACAGGCCGAGGAAGGTGGAGCCGGCCGCCGCCCAGACCAGCCCGGCCAGCCCGTGGCCGGTGAGGTGCACCGGCTCGTACGCGAGCCCGAGCACCGAGCCGGCCGCGGTGAGCGGCAGGCACAGCACCAGGGCCCAGCCGATCACCTGCCAGCCCGGCAGGGTACGGGCCAGCCGCCCGCCCTCGGTGTACCCGGCCGCGCACACCAGCAGCGCGGCGAACAGGTAGCCGTCGCCCGCGGAGAGGGAGCCGCCGCTCTGCGCGAGGGTGAAGCCGAGCACCACCACGGCCCCGGCCACGGCCGCGGCCCAGAAGGCCCGCGGGGGCCGGTTGCCGGTGCGCAGCGCGGACAGCGCGGCCGTGGTCAGCGGCAGGAGGCCGACGACGACGGCGGCGTGCGAGGTGGTGGAGGTCTGCAGCGCGAGGGTCGTCAGCAGCGGGAAGCCGACGACCACCCCGCCGGCGACGACGGCGAGGCCCGCCCAGTGCTCGCGGGCCGGCGGTGCCACCCGGCGGGCCAGCAGGAAGACGCCCGCGATCGCGGCCGCCAGGACGCTGCGCAGGGCCACCAGTGACCACGGGCCGAAGCTCTCCAGGCCCCAGGCGGTGGCGGGGAAGGTCAGCGAGAAGGCGACGACACCGAGCGAGGCGAGGGCCGTGCCCCGCAGCAGCGGATTCTTCACCGCTATCGCGGTCGCGAGAGTAGCGCTATTCTGTGCTGTCATGTATGAGCGTAGCAGTGTGGCGGAGCTGGCAGATTCCCTGAGGTCCGAACTCAACCGCTACTCGGTGGGTGGAAAGCTCCCGTCGAGCAGGGCCCTGGTTGAGCGCTACCGGGTCAGCCCCGTGACCGTCTCCCGGGCCCTCGCGCAGCTCGCCGCCGAGGGCCTCGTCGTCACCCGGCCCGGCGCCGGCGTCTTCCGCGCCGCCCCGCGTACGGCGCTCCCCGCGGCGGGGGACACCTCCTGGCAGGAGGTCGCGCTCAGCGCCGAGGGGGCCGGGGACGTCGTTCCGCGTTCGGTGGACGCCTCCGGGGTGCTGGCCTGTCTGGCCGCGCCGCCGCCGTCGGTGATCCCCCTCAACAGCGGATACCTGCACGCCTCCATCCAGCCCGAGCGGGCCATGGCCGCCGCGCTCGCCCGGGCCGGGCGGCGCCCCGGCGCCTGGGACCGGCCGCCCATGGAGGGGCTGCCCGAGCTCCGCGACTGGTTCGCCCGCGAGATCGGCGGCGCGGTCGGAGCCGCCGACGTGCTGGTGACCGCGGGCGGGCAGAGCGCGCTGACCACCGCCCTGCGGGCGCTGGCCCCGCCGGGGGCGCCGATCCTCGTGGAGTCCCCGACCTATCCCGGGCTGCTGGCCATCGCCCGCGCCTCCGGGTGCCGGCCGGTGCCCGTGCCGGTGGACGCCGACGGGGTCCGGCCGGAGCTGCTGGCCGCCGCCTTCGAGGCGACCGGGGCGCGGGTGTTCGTCTGCCAGCCGCTCTTCCAGAACCCCACCGGCGCGGTACTGGCCCCCGCGCGGCGGGCCGAGGTGCTGCGCATCGCGCGGGCCGCCGGGGCCTTCGTGGTCGAGGACGACTACGCCCGCGCCCTCGGCCACGACGACTCCGGGCCGCTGCCCGCGACCCTGGCCGCCGAGGACCACGACGGGGTGGTCGTACACGTGAGGTCCCTGACCAAGGCCACCTCGCCCAGCCTGCGGGTCGGCGCACTGGCGGCCCGCGGCCCGGTGGTGGACCGGCTGCGCGCCGTCCAGGTCGTGGACAGCTTCTTCGTGCCCCGGCCGCTGCAGGAGGCGGCGCTGGAACTGGTCGGCGCGCCCGCCTGGCCGCGCCACCTGCGCACGGTGGCCGCCGAACTGCGCCACCGGCGGGACGTGCTCGCCGGTGCGCTGCGGCGGGAGCTGCCCGGCCTGACCGTGCCCCACCTGCCCTCGGGCGGCTATCAGCTGTGGGCCAGGATGACCGGGGACGGTGACGACGCGTCCTTCGCGGCGACGGCCCTGCGCGCCGGGGTGGCGGTGGCCCCCGGCCGCCCCTACTTCTGTGCCGAACCGCCCGCTCCGTACGTCCGCCTGAGCTTCGCCGGGGTCTCCGGCCCGGGCGAACTGGTGGAGGCCGTGCAGCGGGTCCGAGCGGGCCTGGGGGAGGAGGCGCACACTCCGGACGCTTGACCCGCCGCCCCGCGCGGCCCACCATCACCGCATGCATGTTCGGGTTTCGCTTGTCGCAGCAGCCCGTAGTTCCTCGCTGCTCGCCGAGCGCTTCGACGACGACCGCCCGCTGGACGGGGTCGGCTGGCGGGCGGTGGAGTCCGCCGCGCAGGGCCTCGTGCCCCTGGGCGCGGCCGAGTTGCGCTACTGCTCGCCGACCCCGCGCAGCCGGGCCACGGGCGAGGCCCTCGGGTACGCGCCCCTGGCCCAGCCGGCGCTGCGCGAGTGCGACATGGGCCGCTGGCGGGGGCTGACCCTCGCGGAGGTGACCGCCCAGGAACCCGAAGCGGTGGACCAGTGGCTCAGCGACCCGCGGGCCGCCCCGCACGGGGGCGAGTCGCTGCTCGCCTTCATCTCCCGGATCGGCGGGTGGCTCGACACCCGGCCCGCCGACGACGGCGGCGCGATCGTGGCGGTGGCGGAGCCCTCGGTGGTCCGCGCCGCTCTGGTCTACGCCCTGAAGGCGCCCCCGCTGACCTACTGGAACGTGGACGTCCGGCCGTTGTCGACGATGACCCTCACGGGCTGCCCCGGCCAATGGCACCTCTGCCTGCAGGCCCCCGCATGAAAACGGCGTGACATCCCGCCCGGGCTCGGCCCGGCCCCCGACGGGGGCCGGGCCGAGCCCGTCTCGTCGACGGGACCCCCGTCGCGGCACCGGACGGTCCAGCACGGTCCAACTGCGCGACCGGCTCCCTGCGTCACCGGCGCAATCCCCGCCGCGGCGGGGGCTTTCCTGCTAGACATCTTTCGGCGGGAACGTGACGCGCCCTTTCCTTCGGTGAGGCCCTCCGCCGAGATCCACGACATTGCATAAACGTGCGTCGGTACGTATAGTCATGCCATCGATGAGGAGGGTCCGATGGTGGTACGTGTAGCGGTGGCCGGAGCGAGCGGGTACGCGGGCGGAGAAGTCCTGCGCCTGCTGCTCTCGCACCCCGAGGTGGAGATCGGCGCCCTGACCGGAAACTCCAACGCCGGACAGCTCCTCGGGTCCCTGCAACCGCACCTTGTGCCGCTCGCCGGGCGCACCCTGGAGGCGACCACCCAGGAGGCCCTCGCCGGCCACGACGTCGTCTTCCTCGCCCTCCCGCACGGCCAGTCCGCCGCCGTCGCCGCCCAGCTCGGCGACGACGTCCTCGTCGTCGACATGGGCGCCGACCACCGGCTCGAGGACGCGGCCGACTGGGACAAGTTCTACGGCGCCCCGCACGCCGGCACTTGGCCCTACGGCCTCCCCGAACTCCCCGGCGCCCGCGCCGGACTGGAAGGCGTCAAGAGGATCGCGGTCCCCGGCTGCTTCCCCACCGCCGTCTCCCTCGCCCTCTACCCGGCCTACCAGGCACAGCTCGCCGAACCCGAGGCCGTGATCGTCGCCGCCACCGGCACCTCCGGCGCGGGCAAGGCGCTCAAGCCGCACCTGCTCGGCGCCGAGGTCATGGGCAACGTGACCCCGTACGGCGTGGGCGGCGGCCACCGGCACACGCCCGAGATGGTGCAGAACCTCAGCCCGCTCGCGGGCGAGCGCGTCTCCGTCTCCTTCACGCCGACCCTCGTACCCATGGCCCGCGGCATCCTCGCCACCTGCTCGGCCAAGGCCCGCCCCGGCACCACGGCGGAGTCGCTGCGCGCCGCCTACGAGAAGGCGTACGCCGACGAGCCCTTCGTCCACCTGCTGCCCGAGGGCCGGATGCCGTCCACCAAGTCCGTCCACGGCTCCAACGCCGTCCACGTCCAGGTCGCCTACGACGAGTCCGCCCAGCGGATCATCGCCGTCAGCGCCATCGACAACCTCACCAAGGGCACCGCCGGCGGTGCGGTGCAGAGCATGAACATCGCCCTCGGGCTCCCCGAGCAGCTCGGGCTTTCCACGATTGGAGTCGCGCCGTGAGTGTTACGGCTGCACAGGGATTCACGGCGGCGGGCATCGCCGCCGGGATCAAGGCCAACGGCAACCCGGACCTGGCCCTCGTGGTCAACAACGGGCCGCGCCTGGCCGCCGCCGGCGTCTTCACCTCCAACCGCGTCAAGGCCGCGCCCGTCCACTGGTCCGAGCAGGTCCTGCGCGGCGGCACCGTCAGCGCCGTGGTCCTCAACTCCGGCGGCGCCAACGCCTGCACCGGCCCCAAGGGCTTCCAGGACACCCACGCCACCGCCGAGAAGGTGGCCGCCACGCTCAACGGACACGGTTCCGCCGGCGAGCACAACGCCGGCGAGATCGCGGTCGCCTCCACCGGCCTGATCGGCGTCCTGCTCCCCATGGACAAGCTGCTCCCCGGCATCGAGACCGCCGCCGCGGCCCTGTCCGAGGACGGCGGCGAGGCCGCCGCCATCGCCATCAAGACCACCGACACCGTGCACAAGACCGCCACCGTCTCAAGGGACGGCTGGACGGTCGGCGGCATGGCCAAGGGCGCGGGCATGCTCGCCCCGGGCCTGGCCACCATGCTCGTCGTCCTCACCACCGACGCCGACGTGGACGGCGCCACCCTCGACAAGGCGCTGCGCTCCGCCACCCGCACCACCTTCGACCGGGTCGACTCCGACGGCTGCATGTCCACCAACGACACGGTGCTGCTGCTCGCCTCCGGGGCGTCCGGCCAGGTGCCCGTGTACGCGGACTTCGCCGACGCGGTGCGCAAGGTCTGCGACGACCTGGCCCGCCAGCTGATCGGCGACGCCGAGGGCGCCAGCAAGGACATCCGCATCGAGGTCATCGGCGCGGCCACCGAGGACGACGCGGTCGAGGTCGGCCGCTCCATCGCCCGCAACAACCTGCTCAAGTGCGCCATCCACGGCGAGGACCCCAACTGGGGCCGCGTGCTGTCCGCGATCGGCACCACCCGGGCCGCCTTCGACCCGGACCGGCTGAACGTCGCCATCAACGGCGTGTGGGTCTGCAGGAACGGCTCGGTCGGCGAGGACCGCGACCTGGTCTCGATGAAGGACCGAGAGGTCCGCATCACCGCCGACCTCTCCACCGGCGGCGAGTCGGCCGTCATCTGGGCCAACGACCTGACCGCCGAGTACGTCCACGAGAACAGCGCCTACTCCTCATGAGCGACGAGAAGGCCGGGCAGCCCGGCGCCTCCGGCAGCACCGCACGCAAGCACACCGCCCTGCCCAAGGCGCAGATCCTCATCGAGGCCCTGCCCTGGCTCCGGCGCCACAACGGCAAGGTCGTCGTCATCAAGTTCGGCGGCAACGCCATGATCGACGAGGACCTCAAGGCCGCCTTCGCCCAGGACGTGGTCTTCCTGCACCAGGCCGGCCTCAAGCCGGTCGTCGTGCACGGCGGCGGCCCGCAGATCAACGCCCAGCTCGACAAGCAGGGCCTGGTCAGCGAGTTCAAGGCCGGCCTGCGCGTGACGACCCCGGAGGCCATGGACGTCGTACGGATGGTCCTGGCGGGCCAGGTCCAGCGCGAGCTGGTCGGACTGCTCAACCAGCACGGGCCGCTCGCCGTCGGCATGACCGGCGAGGACGCCCGCACCATCACCGCCACCAAGCACAGCCCGGAGATCGACGGCGAGCTCATCGACATCGGCCGGGTCGGCGAGATCACCGACGTCGACACCGGCGCCATCGAGGCGCTCCTGGCCGACGGCCGGATCCCGGTCATCTCCTCGATCGCCCGCAGCGCCGACGACCACCACGTCTACAACGTCAACGCCGACACGGCGGCCGCGGCCCTCGCGGCCTCCCTCGGCGCCGAGACGCTGATGGTCCTCACCGACGTCGAGGGCCTCTACGCCGACTGGCCGCACAGCGACGAGGTCATCAGCCGGCTCACCGTCAGCGAGCTGCAGAAGCTGATGCCCGAGCTGTCCAGCGGCATGGTGCCCAAGATGGAGGGCTGCCTGCACGCCGTGCGCAGCGGCGTCGGCACCGCCCGCGTCCTCGACGGACGGATCCCGCACTCGATCCTGCTGGAGATCTTCACGGACTCCGGCATCGGCACGATGGTCGTGCCCGACCAACAGCCAGGGGGAGCAGCATGACGAAGGGCACCGGCAACCAGGAGTACGGCGCACGGTGGCAGGGCGCGCTGGCCGACAACTACGGCACGCCCGCCCTCGCCCTCGTACGCGGCCAGGGCGCCCAGGTCTGGGACGCCGACGGCAACCAGTACACCGACTTCGTCGGCGGCATCGCCGTCAACGCCCTCGGCCACGCCCACCCGGCGATCGTGACGGCCGTGACCGAGCAGATCTCGACGCTCGGCCACGTCTCCAACCTCTTCGCCTCCGAGCCGGTCATCGCGCTCGGCGAGCGGCTGCTGCAGCTCTTCGGCCGCGCCGGCAAGGTCTTCTTCTGCAACTCCGGCGCCGAGAGCGTCGAGGCCGCCTTCAAGATCGGCCGACTGACCGGGCGGACCCACATGGTCGCCACCGACGGCGGCTTCCACGGCCGGACCATGGGCGCCCTCGCACTCACCGGCCAGCCGAAGAAGCAGGAGCCCTTCCTGCCCCTGCCCGGCGACGTCACCCACGTCCCCTACGGCGACGTCGAGGCCCTGCGGGCCGCCGTCACCGAGGAGACCGCGCTCGTCGTCATCGAGCCGATCCAGGGCGAGAACGGCGTCGTCGTGCCCCCGGCCGGATACCTGACGGCCGCCCGCGAGATCACCCGGGCCACCGGCACCCTGCTGGTCCTCGACGAGGTCCAGACCGGCATCGGCCGCTGCGGCCAGTGGTTCGAGCACCAGGCGCACGAGGGCGTCGAGCCCGACATCGTCACCCTGGCGAAGGGGCTGGGCGGCGGCCTGCCGATCGGCGCCGTGGTCGCCTTCGGGCCCACCGCCGACCTGCTCAGGCCCGGCCAGCACGGCACCACCTTCGGCGGGAACCCGGTCGCCTGCGCCGCGGGCCTCGCCGTCATCGACACCATCGCCGCCGACGACCTGCTCAACCGGGTCAAGGCGCGGGGCGAGCGGCTGCGCTCGGGCATCGAGTCCTCGGGGCACCCACTGGTGTCCCACGTCCGCGGCGCCGGACTGCTGCTGGGTATCGTGCTGACCGAGCCCCTCGCACCCAAGGTGCAGCAGGCGGCTCAGGACGCCGGCTTCCTGGTCAACGCGCCCGCCCCCGACGTCGTACGGCTCATGCCCCCGTACGTACTCACCGAGGCCGAGGCGGACGCGTTCGTCCGGGCGCTGCCCGGCATCCTCGACGCTGCCAACGGGGACGGATCCGGAGAATGAGACGACGATGAGCCAGCCGCAGGACAACGAGCACGGCGGGCAGGCCGTCCCGCAGACCCGCACCGCGCGGCACCGCCGGATCGTGGACATCCTCAACCGGCAGCCGGTCCGCTCCCAGAGCCAGCTCGCGAAGCTGCTCGCCGACGACGGGCTGAGCGTCACCCAGGCGACGCTCTCCCGCGACCTCGACGAGCTGGGCGCGGTGAAGATCCGCAACACCGGCGGAGAGCTGATCTACGCCGTGCCCAGCGAGGGCGGCTTCCGCACCCCGCAGGCGCCGCTCGGCGAATCCGCGAAGGAGGAGCGCATGCGGCGCCTCTCCGGGGAGCTGCTGATCTCCGCGGAGGCCTCGGCGAACCTCGTGGTCCTGCGCACCCCGCCGGGCGCGGCGCAGTTCCTCGCCTCGGCCATCGACCAGGCCGAGCTCCGCGAGATCCTCGGCACGATCGCCGGCGACGACACCCTGATGCTGATCAGCCGGGACCCGGCGGGCGGCCAGGCCCTCGCCGACCACCTCCTGCGGCTGGCGCAGAAGGAGGGCTGAGCGGTACGGGTCGGCGGGCAGGTCGGGGGCGCCGGAAATCCCGGTGCCCCAGCGGCGTCAGCCGACATAGCCTCGGCCCGTGCGCCAATTCGCCCTCGCCATACTGGTGTCCGCCGTGACCGCAGCCGTCTACGGGCCCGTCGCCCTGCTGTGGTGGCGCCGTGCGCGGGTCCGCAGCCGGAGGCTCCGGCTCGTCGCCGCCGTCGAGCTGGAGCCGTACGACAGCGCCCTGTTGCGGCAGGAGGCGACCGAGGCGGCCGCCGCCGAACTCGTCCTCGGCGGGTACCTCCGGATCGACGAAGAGGGTGCCGCGTTCCTGACCGAGCAGGGCCGCGACCCCGCCCGGACTCCAGCCCACCCGATGCCCGCCGCCCTCCTGGAGGCCGTACGCCGGCACGATCCCGAGCCCGTGTCGATCGGCTGGATCGACTGGTGCGACGACGGGTACCTGGAGCAGCGCAGCGCGTACCGGAGCGAACGGGACGCTCTGCTTCCCAAGCTCCCGCGGATGCCCGACGGCCAGGGAAACACGTTCCTGGCCTGCTGCAGTTGCGTGGGCATCGCCCTGGTGATGCTGTTCTGGCTCCTCGCGGGCGCGCTGCTGGTGACCGGTCGCCCGCACGGTCTGCGGGAATGGGCCTTCACCGTGGTGGCCGCCCTCGGTCTGGCGGCGCTGCTGCTGGCCGAGAAGGCCGGCCGGGTGGTCCGGGAGCGCACGGACGGCGGCGACCCGCTGGGCGACCTGGTGCGCTCCCAGCCGCACCCGGCCTTCGCGGCGCTGGACGAGGAGCAGCGCACCCTCGTGCTGGGGAGCATCGGCGAGCGGTACAGGTGGCGCGGCGTCGACACGGTCGTCCACGAGGAGGCCGACGACGAGGACGACGACGAGGGCGACGAGTGGCTGGACGAGAAGGTCTGGTGGGAGGACGCGTACGAGTACCGGGCCTCCGACGAGGACGAGCCCGACGCCGCGCCCAGCCCCTCCTAGTAGCGGGTGACGGCGAGCGGCCCGTCCTGCGTGCCGATCGCGATGTGCGGGCGCCGGTCCGGGTCCGCCCAGCGCAGGATCGCCCGCATGTCCCGCTCGGGCACCGACACGCACCCGGCCGTCGCGCCCTTGCCGTTGACGTGCAGGAAGATCCCGGCGCCCCGTCCGCGCACCGGCCGGTCGTAGTTGAAGGCGATCAGCAGCGCGTGCGCGTACTGCTTCTCGTAGGTGACCAGGTGCTCGGCCTCGCCGGGCGCGCAGTCCGCGGGCAGCGGCTCCACCCAGCGGTTGTACGCGGTCGAGGCGTTGTCCTGGCACCACCAGGAGTCCGCGGTCACCCGCCGGTAGCGGTACTCCGTCCCGGCCGGCGCCCGCCGGATCCCGAAGGCGTAGGGCAGCTCGTACAGGCCGGTCGGGGTGGTGTTCGTGCCCTGCGTACGGGTCGCGCCCTCGGTCAGGCCGTTGGCACCGAACCGGGCGGGCGCGCTCCCGGCCCGGTACCAGCGCCCCGCCCGCCGGTCCCACCAGGTCAGGCGACCGGTCGTGGATCCGGGCGCGGGCGCGACGGCGGTGATCAGCTGACTGCCGCCGCCGGTGTCGGCGAGACGGGCGGGCAGGGGCCCGGACGAGGACCCGGCTCCTTGCGGGAGCAGGGTCGTGACGATCAGTGAGCCCGTGACGAGAGCGGTGCGCAGCACATGTCAGACGGTACGGGCAGGGAGGGGCAGGGGCAGCGCAGGCAGGCCGTCGAGGCTCGTCGCGATGTGTTCCTTCTTCTCGCAGTACTCGGCGAACTCCTCGTCCGTCTTGCGGGCGAGGTACTCCGAATGGAGGGTGCGCTCGCCCTGGTACTCCATGAAGGGCACCGCGTACCCGCACACGTCGGCGATCCGGCGGGCGTGCACCAGGATGACCGCCCGCGCCCCGGGCCCGTCGGCCTCGCCGAACAGGCCGATCAGCTCGGGCCAGCGCGGGTCGTCGCGGAAGACGGCCTCGCCGTCGCCGTGGATGCGGACGATGTTCGGGGGCCCGCTGAAGGCGCACCACATGAGGGTGATCCGGCCGTTCTCGCGGACGTGGGCGATGGTCTCGGCGCCGCTTCCGCCGAAGTCCAGGTAGGCGAGCCGCTGTTCGTCGATGACGACGAGGGTGCCGGCGCGGCCCTTGGGGGACAGGTTGACATGGCCGTCACCCGAGAGCGGGGCGGTCGCGGTGAAGAAGACAGGCTGCTCCTCGATGAACGTGCGCAGCCTGCCGTCTATGCGTTCGTAGATCTTTCCCATGAGCCGATTATCTGCCCGCACCGGCGGTGCGGGTCGGAGGACTTCAGGTCTTGAGGCCCAACCGGCTGCGTCGCAGGCCCAGTCCGTAGTCGTCGAAGAGCTTCGCGGACCGCTTCAGCAGGGCCGCCAGCTCCGCCGTGTCCGCCTCCCCGTCGAACTGGGCCGGCTGCCACTGGCAGGCGCACACCGCGGCCCGCGCCGTCGTACGCGTCCTCGGGTGCCAGTCGTCGATCAGCGCGACGGCCGCCCGCAGCGCGTGGATCCCGCCCCGGGCGCGCAACAGCCGGAAGGTGGCGCGCCGGACGTGCAGGGGGCCGCGGACGTCCAGCCGCTCGGCGAGGTACGAGGGGTCCAGGCGCCGGACCGCCGGCAGCAGGCCCAGGCTCGCCTCGCGGGCCACGGACGGCGCCGGGTCGTCCAGCAGCGCGAGCAGGACGGAGTCCTCCACGACGGCCTCCCGGCGCCGCAGCCCGGCCAGCGCGGCGGCCCGGACCGGGCCCACCGGGTGCGCCACGAGCCCCCGCAGCAGGTCCGTGTCCTCGCTCCGGCCGCACTCGGCGAGTCCGGCCACGGCGTACGGGGACGGCCCGGCGGGGTCGCGGACCAGCCAGCGGTAGTGCCCGTGGGCGTCGCCGCCGTCCTGGCCGACCAGCCAGCGGGCGCACGCGCGGACGAGCCCGGAGCGGTCGGCGAGGTGCGACACGCCCTCGGCGGCGCGGCCGGCCCGGCGCAGGGCGGTGACCCCGGCGGCGCGCACGGCGGGGAACCGGGCGCCGATCAGGACGTCGATCACCGCTCCGCCTTCGGAGCCCGGCCCGGCCAGGGCTGCGTCGGTCCAGAGCGCGGCCGTCGCCGGGTCGGACTCGGCGGCGGCCCGCCGGGCGCACTCCAGGGCGTCGGCCCGGCCGGGGCCGGCGAGGGCGAGGCGGACGGCGAACTGCCGGGCCTGCCGGTCGGGGCAGTCCAGCAGTGCGGCGAGGACGCGGGCCGTCGCACCGCCGGGTGCGGCCGCACCGTCCGCTGTCGTCGCACTGCCCGGCGCCGTCGTGCCGCCCGGTGCCGTCGAGGGGCCGGGCAGGTGCCACCAGGGCGTGGCGGCTGCGGCCTGCCGGCGCAGGGCGTCCTCGAACCGCTCCAGGATCCAGTCGCCCCGGCTCCGCCGCCCCAGCCGCAGCGCGAGCGGGGTCACCGCCCGCAGGGTGGCCTCCGGGTGGGCGCGGAGCGTGTCCTCCATGAGGGCGCGGGCCCGGTCCCGTACGGGCGCGGCCCAGTCGGTGGTCAGGACGGCGACCAGTTCCACGGGGGCGCCCGGCTCGGCGAGGGCGGCCTCGCGGATCCACCCCCGCGGGTGGCAGAGCCGTAGCGCCGGGGGAGCCGGCACCGGGAGCCGGCGCCCGCCGTGGGCCCGGCTGCGGACCTGCTCCGCGAAGGCCAGCCAGACGTCCGGCCCCGCACCGGGCGCAGGTACCGCGGCCGCCCGCCCGTCCAACAGCTCCTCCGCCAGGGCGCGCCCCGTCGCGGCGTCGTTGCCGGGTCCCGTGCCGCGTCCTGTGCGGTTCATCCGTCGCCACCCCTCCCGAAGGCCCATGGGCCCCGATCGTAGGCGGCGGCCATGCCCCCTGCTCGGAATATCCGCCCTGGTCACGGGCCTGCCACCCGCCCACGATTGACGAAACATACGGAGCAGTGCATAGTTATGCCTGTCGTTGAATGCACCGCAAGGAGAAGTCCCGTGACCGAGCGCGTCGTACTCGCCTACTCAGGCGGCCTGGACACCTCCGTCGCCATCGGCTGGATCGCCGAGGAGACGGGCGCCGAGGTCATCGCCGTCGCCGTGGACGTCGGCCAGGGCGGCGAGGACCTGGACGTCATCCGCAAGCGCGCCCTCGCCTGCGGTGCCGTCGAGGCCGAAGTCGCCGACGCCAAGGACGAGTTCGCCGACGAGTACTGCCTCCCGGCGGTCAAGGCGAACGCCCTCTACATGGACCGGTACCCGCTGGTCTCGGCCCTCTCCCGGCCGGTCATCGTCAAGCACCTGGTGGCCGCCGCCGAGAAGCACGGCGCCGGGATCGTCGCCCACGGCTGCACCGGCAAGGGCAACGACCAGGTGCGGTTCGAGGCCGGCATCCAGGCCCTCGGCCCCGGCCTCAAGTGCATCGCCCCGGTCCGCGACTACGCCATGACCCGGGACAAGGCCATCGCCTTCTGCGAGGAGAAGGACCTCCCGATCGCGACCACCAAGAAGTCCCCGTACTCCATCGACCAGAACGTCTTCGGGCGCGCGGTCGAGACGGGCTTCCTGGAGGACATCTGGAACGGCCCCGTGGAGGACATCTACGAGTACACCTCGAACCCGGCCACCCCGCGCGAGGCCGACGAGGTCGTCATCTCCTTCAAGGAGGGCGTGCCCGTCGCCGTCGACGGCCGGCCCGTCACCGTCCTCCAGGCCATCCAGCAGCTCAACGAGCGCGCCGGCGCGCAGGGCATCGGCCGGATCGACATGGTCGAGGACCGCCTCGTCGGCATCAAGTCCCGCGAGGTCTACGAGGCCCCGGGCGCGATCGCGCTGATCACCGCCCACTCCGAGCTGGAGAGCGTCACCGTGGAGCGCGAGCTCGCCCGCTACAAGCGGCAGGTCGAGCAGCGCTGGGGCGAACTGGTCTACGACGGCCTGTGGTTCTCCCCGCTCAAGCGGGCGCTGGACGGCTTCATCGACGAGGCCAACCAGCACGTCACCGGTGACATCCGGATGACCCTGCACGGCGGCCGCGCCGTCGTCACCGGCCGCAGGTCCCAGGAGTCGCTGTACGACTTCGACCTCGCGACCTACGACACCGGCGACACCTTCGACCAGTCCAAGGCACAGGGATTCATCGACATCTTCGCCCTGTCGTCGAAGATCGCGGCCAAGCGCGACCTGGCCTGATCCCCCGCCGCCCAGCCCGCACGAAGACGGCCTCCCCGTTACCTCCGCGGCGGGGAGGCCGTTGCACATCCATACATGCAGTCTTGAGGAGCAGTAGCTGTGAGCAGCAACAACGCTGGTGACGTCCGGCTCTGGGGCGGCCGGTTCGCCGACGGTCCCGCCGAGGCCCTCGCGAAGCTGTCCGCGTCGGTCCACTTCGACTGGCGCCTCGCGCCGTACGACATCGCCGGCTCGCGCGCCCACGCCCGCGTCCTGCACACGGCGGGACTGCTCACGGCCGACGAGCTCGAGCGCATGATCGCCGGCCTGGACCGGCTGGAGGCGGACGTCGCCGACGGCTCCTTCACCGGCACCGTCGCCGACGAGGACGTGCACACCGCGCTGGAGCGGGGCCTGCTGGAGCGGCTCGGCGCCGACCTCGGCGGCAAGCTGCGCGCCGGCCGGTCCCGCAACGACCAGGTGGCCACCCTCTTCCGGATGTGCCTGCGCGACCACGCCCGGATCATCGGCGGCCTGATCGCCGACCTCCAGGACGCGCTGGTAGGCCTGGCGGAGAGCCACGCGGACGTGGCGATGCCGGGCCGCACCCACCTGCAGCACGCGCAGCCGGTGCTCTTCGCCCACCACGTACTGGCCCACGTGCAGTCCCTGTCCCGGGACGCGGAGCGGCTGCGGCAGTGGGACACGCGGACGGCGGTCTCGCCGTACGGCTCGGGCGCGCTGGCCGGTTCCTCGCTGGGCCTGGACCCGGAGGCGGTCGCCGCGGAGCTGGGCTTCGAGCGGGGCTCGGTGGGCAACTCGATCGACGGCACCGCCTCGCGCGACTTCGTCGCCGAGTTCGCCTTCGTCACCGCGATGATCGGGATCAACCTGTCCCGGATCGCCGAGGAGATCATCATCTGGAACACGAAGGAGTTCTCCTTCGTGACGCTGCACGACGCCTTCTCCACCGGCTCGTCGATCATGCCCCAGAAGAAGAACCCGGACATCGCCGAGCTGGCGCGCGGCAAGTCCGGCCGCCTCATCGGCAACCTGACGGGGCTGCTCGCCACGCTCAAGGCGCTGCCCCTGGCCTACAACCGGGACCTCCAGGAGGACAAGGAGCCGGTCTTCGACTCCTGCGACACCCTCGAGGTCCTGCTGCCGGCCTTCACCGGCATGATGGCCACGCTCACCGTCAACCGGGAGCGAATGGAGGAGCTCGCCCCGGCCGGCTTCTCGCTCGCCACCGACATCGCGGAGTGGCTGGTCAAGCAGGGCGTCCCGTTCCGGGTGGCGCACGAGGTGGCCGGCGAGTGCGTCAAGGAGTGCGAGGGGCTCGGCATCGAGCTGGACGAGCTCACGGACGAGCAGTTCGCGAAGATCTCGGAGCACCTGACCCCCGAGGTCCGCACGGTCCTCAACGTCAAGGGCGCGCTCGCCTCCCGCAACGGCCGCGGCGGCACCGCCCCCTCGGCGGTCGCGGTCCAGCTCACCGAGCTCAAGGCCGACCTGGTCATCCAGCACGCCTGGGCCGTCCACAAGCAGTAGACGCCCCCACCGCTTCCGCCGCCCTGCGGCCCGCACGCCCGCCGGACCCGGCTCCGGGTCCGGGCCTGTACGTCCGCACGCGGCGGAATGCCCGGAGGGGCGGCAGGAGCCCTGTGCTCCCGCCGCCCCTCCGGCGCGTCCGGCTCCTGCGCCGGCTCAGTCCAGCGGATGGTCCGGCTCCCAGTTGGTCAGGACGCAGCCCTCGACCTTGGACTTCTCCAGCCGGTAGCCCGACGGGGCGGAGAAGCCGGGAATGCAGTTCAGGTACAGGAACTGGAGCTGGTAGAGGCCGCGGCGGGACGACGGGCTGTTGGTCTCGACGGCGATGTTCTCCCCGACGAGCAGCCGGCTCGCGGTCTCCCTCAGCTTGCCGTCGTCCTTGTAGTCGGCCAACTGGGCGGCCTTCGCCTTGGTCTGGAGCAGCTTCATGTCCACGACGGTGTCGAGCCAGCTCAGGTTGCGGGCGCGCTGCGCCCCGGCGGGCTCCCCGCACAGGGCGCGGCCCGTCACGCCCCACTCCGGCGCGCTGCCCGTCACCACCGGCGCGTAGTCGATCGACTCGATCGCGACGGCGTCGGGGTCGGTCGAGAAGTGCTTCTCGCAGTCGAGGCTGTTGCCCACGAGTGTCCGGAGCTCGGCCATGCTGCCGGCGCGGGGGAGCCCCAGACTGCCTGTCTTCGGCTGGCCCAGCTTCTCGCCCCCGCCCGCCGGATCCTGCGGGGTCTCCAGGTTCGGGCTGCCGGATCCGTCCTCGGAGCCGACGAAGTCGCTGAGGTTGCAGTGTTCGACCAGCGGCTTCTCCCGCTTGTAGCCCTTGGGGACCGGGGCGCCCGGGTTGCACGTCAGGACCCGCAGGTCGGAGCGGACCAGCGCGAGCGCCGTCTTGGTGCTCGTCGGGAACGCGACGAAGCCCTTGCCGATCAGAACCCGGCTCTCCAGCCCGTACGCGCCGTCACCGCCGTCGATCCTGTCCAGCACGTACTTCTTGTAGCCCTCCTGGAACTGCTTCATGTCCGCGGGAACGGCGATGACGATCTCGCCCTGCCGGACCTTGTCGCTGCAGACGCCCAGCTCCTTCACCGACCACTGCCCGGCCTTGGGGAAGTCGCCCGCGGGCACCCGGGGGTCGTCGGGCCTGTCGCTCAGGTCGTCGCAATTGGCGAACTGCCGCAGGTACTGCTGGGCCTCGGCGAGGGGGCCCGCGGCGGCGGCCGCGGACGTGGACGGCGATGCGGCCGGCGCACCCGGCTGCCCGCCCTCCTTGCACGAGGAGAGTGCGGTCAGGCAACAGAGGGTGGCGGTCGCGGCGATGATCCGCTGAAGGCGCATGGGTCGCTCTCGTCGGGTACGGGTTGGGGGGGCATGAGCATGCTAAGTCGCTGCCGGAGCATGATCAAAACCCCGGTCCGCGGCGGCCGTTCGCCGCTGCGCGTCATGCCGCCCACTCTGCCAGCGCGTCGAAGTCCTCCCGGACCAGGCCGATCTGCTCGTCGATGCGCATCAGCAGGGTCCGCGCGGGGTGGCGTTGGTCGACGTACTCGCGGTCCATCGCCGTGATGTCGTCGTCGATCCAGGCGAAGGGCCGCTCGCCCGCGTAGTCCAGGATGTACTGGGTCTTCCAGAAGGTGCCGCGCGGCGCCCGGCCGTGCATCACCGGCCAGTCGATGAACGGGAGCCGGGGCAGTCCCAGGTGCGGGCCTATCCAGTCGTTGGCCTCGTCCTTCCAGGTCGTTGCCCAGACCAGCTCGTACGCGTCCGCGAGCGCGAGCAGCTCCGCGCCGTGGCCGTGGTTCAGCCAGACCCGCAGGGGCTTCGCTCTCTCCTCCTCCGTCCAGCCCGTCGGCCGCATCCGGTGGGTGGAGTACCCCTCGGGGCGGCGCTGCGGCTTGGCCGCGTAGGGGTTCAGCGGTCCGTCGACGTCGATCAGCAGCAGTGGCTTCATCTCGGCAGGATTCCCTTCCGGCCGCCTGCGGGGCAGCCCATTTACCAAAAGAATGAGACGTGGATGTCTCAATCGGGTTATGCTTGTCTCATGGCCATGGATCGTGACCAGGTGCTCCGCGACGCGGCCGCCCTGCTTTCCCGCAAATCGACCGCCACGATGGACGAGGTCGCCCGCGCCGCCGGAATCGGCCGCGCCACCCTCCACCGGCACTTCGCCGGGCGCGACGCGCTCGTACGCGCCCTGGAAGACCTCGGCATCCGCGAGTTCGAGGTGGCGTTCGACAACGCCCGCCTCGACGAGGGCACCGCGGTGGAGGCGCTCCGGCGCCTCGTCGCCGAGGCCGAGCCCAACGCCCAACTGCTGGCCTTCCTCGTCACCGAGAACCAGCTGTTCGAGGGCGACGAGGTCAACGAGGGCTGGGCCCGGCTCGACGCCCGCGTCATCGCCCTGTTCCGGCGCGGCCAGGAAGAGGGCGACATCCGCATCGACCTGAGCCCCGCATGGCTCACCGAGGCCCTCTACGGCCTCATCGGCAGCTGCGCCTGGGCCGTCATCGACGGCCGGGTCGCCGCCAAGGACTTCCAATACATGATCATCGAGCTGCTGCTCGGTGGCGCCCGACGGAGTGTGGAGAAATGAGCCGTACCGAACAGCTGATACGTCAGACGGGGGTGGAGGAGAAGAGTCGCGGCCGCTGGCTCGCGCTCTCCGTGCTCGTCCTTGCCGTGCTGCTCGTCGCGGTCGACGCCACGGTCCTCGGCCTCGCCACACCCTCCCTCAGCGAAGACCTCAAGCCGTCCGGCACCCAGCTGCTGTGGATCGGCGACATCTACTCCTTCGTCATCGCCGGACTCCTGGTGTCCATGGGCTCCCTCGGCGACCGGATAGGCCGCAAGAAGCTGCTCCTCGTCGGCGCCACCGCCTTCGGCGCCGTCTCGGTCCTGAACGCCTACGCCACCAGCCCCGAGATGATGATCGTCGCCCGCGCCCTGCTCGGCGTGGCCGGCGCCACCCTGATGCCGTCCACCCTCGCGCTGATCCGCAACATCTTCACCGACCCCCGGGAGCGCAGCCTCGCCATCGGCATCTGGGGCGCCACCGCCTCGGCCGGCGCGGCCGTCGGACCCGTCGTCGGCGGAGCCCTCCTCCAGCACTTCTGGTGGGGCTCGGTCTTCCTCATCAACCTCCCCGTGATGATCGCCCTGGTCCTCGTCGGAATCAAGCTCCTTCCCGAGTCCAAGAACCCGGTCGCCGGCCCCTGGGACCTGCTCAGCGTGGGCCTCTCCCTCGTCGGCGTCATCGGCGTGGTCTATGCCGTAAAGGAAGCCGCCACGCACGGCATGACCTGGGAGGTCGCGGTCGCCGCGAGCCTCGGCGCCGGCGCCCTGTACGCCTTCGTCCGACGCCAGTTCACCCTGCCGTCCCCGCTGCTCGACATGCGGCTCTTCCGGCACCGCGGCTTCTCCGGCGCGGTCCTCGCCGACCTGCTCACCGTCTTCGGCCTGTCCGGACTGGTCTTCTTCCTCTCCCAGTTCCTCCAGCTCGTCCAGGGGCGCGGCCCGCTGGAGGCCGGCCTGGCCGAACTGCCCGCCGCCATCGGCGCGGTGGCCACCGGCCTGGTCGCGGGCAGGTACGCCCGCCGGTACTCGGTGCGCTCCGTCGTCACCGGCGGCCTCGCCGCCATCGGCGCCGCCCTCGCCGTCCTGACCGTGATCCACAAGGAGAGCGGCTACCCGCTGCTCGGCGCGGCCCTGCTCGTCGTCGGCCTCGGCGCCGGCTTCTCCTTCACCGTCACCGCCGACGTGATCCTCTCCAGCGTGCCCAAGGAGCAGGCCGGATCGGCCTCCGCCGTCTCCGAGACGGCGTACGAGCTCGGTGCCGCCCTCGGCATCGCCCTGCTCGGCTCCATCGTCACCGGCGTCTACCAGGGCTTCACCGCCCCGGCCTCCGTCGACGGACCGGTGGCCGACGCCGCGCACGAGTCCCTCGGCGGCGCCGTGGAAGCCGCCAAGACGCTGGACCCGCAGACCGCCGCCCACATGGTCGGCGCCGCCCAGGACGCCTTCGTCGACGGCCTGCGGTTCGCCTCCGGCGTCGGCGCGGCCGTACTGCTCGCCACCGCCGTGGCCGCCTGGTTCCTCCTCAGGGGCCAGCGGCTCCAGGACGGCGTCGAGCACTGACCCGTCGCCGTATCAAGGGGCGCTGTCCCGGACCGAGTTGACAGTCCGTGGAACCCGGGACACCATCCCCGCGATGGAGATCAACGATCTGACCCCGGCCGAGCGCCGCGTATGGGAGGCCTTCCCGCGCGGCGACGGAGTCGACTTCAGGGAGCACCCCGAGGACAGCTCCGTCGACGGGGCCGGCTGGGGACCCGACCGCACGCTGCGGGCCGAGGTGCTGCGGGCCCTCCTGCTGGGCGCCGCCCCCGCCGCGGAGGGCCGGGTAGCCGGGCTCAAGATCAAGGGCGCGAGGATCGTCGGCAAGCTCGACCTGCGGTACGCGGTGATCGACCACCCGATCCGGATGCGCGACTGCTGGTTCGAACGCAAACCGCTCCTGTACGGAGCCCAGCTCAAGGCCCTCGTCCTCGGCTACTCCACCCTGCCGGGCCTCACCGCGGCCACCCTGCGCGTCGACGTCGTCCTGCGGCTCTCCTGCTGCCGGATCACCGGCCCCGTCCGGCTCCAGGGCGCCAAGATATCCGGCGGCCTCTTCCTCCAGGGCGCGGTGGTCGGCCCCATGTCGGGCGAGGAGGCGGACGAACCCCCGCTCCAGCTCAACCACGCGGAAGTCGGCACCGACATCATCGCCAACGACCTGACCGTCCACGGCCAGCTCCGCCTCAACGGAGCGGTCGTCGGCGGCCAGATCAACCTGGACGACGCCCGCCTCCTTGCCCCCGACGGCACCGCTCTCCAGGCCGAGACCCTCCTGGTCGGCACCAACCTCCACGCCGCGCGGGCCCGGACGCAGGGCCGCCTCAACCTCACCGGCTCACGGATACCCGGCCGCCTCAACCTCGCCCACGCCGTCCTCGAGAACCCGGGCGGCATCGCCCTGCGCGCCTCCAGCTGCACGGTCGGCGAGGTGTGGCTGCCCGCCTGCGAGGACGTACGGGGCACCGTGAACCTGCGGCGCTCGCAGTTCGACCTGCTGAACATGCGGGCCGGGACCTGGCGGGACCCGCTGCGCCTGGACGGCCTGACCTACCGCACGCTGGGGCCCCACCTGCCCGCCGAGGAGCGGCTGGCCGCGCTGGAGACCGGCGAGCCCGGATACCTCCCGTACCCGTACGAGCAGCTGGCCGCGGCCTACCGCACCGCGGGCGACGAGGAGGCCGCCCGTACGGTCATGCTCGCCAAGCTGCGCAGGCACCGCCGCACACTGCCCCGGCACACACGCCTGTGGGGGCTGCTCCAGGACGCGACCGTCGGCTACGGCTTCCGGCCGCTGCGCGCGGCGGGCTGGCTGGCGGCGCTGCTGCTCACCGGGGCGATCGCGTTCGCGCTGCAGCCCCCGCGCCCGCTCAAGCAGGGCGAGGCCCCGGACTTCAACGCCGTCTTCTACACCATCGACCTGATGCTGCCGATCATCGGCTTCGGCCAGGAGCAGGCCTTCGCGCCGAGCGGCTGGCACCAGTGGTTGTCGTACCTGCTGATCGTGACCGGCTGGGTCCTCGCCACCACGACGGCGGCGGGCGTCAGCCGGTCACTGAGGCGGCAGTGAGAACCGCCGGGACCGCGGGGAGCCGAGGTACTACGCGGCCTTCGCCTTGGTCGCGTACATGTCGACGTACTCCTGGCCCGAGAGCCGCATGACCTCGGCCATCACCGAGTCCGTGACGGCCCGCAGCACGTACCGGTCGCGGTCCATGCCCTCGTAGCGGGAGAACTCCATCGGCTCGCCGAAGCGGACGGTGACCCGGCCCGGGCGCGGCATGCCGGCGCCGCCGGGCTGCAGCTTGTCCGTGCCGATCATCGCGAACGGCACCACGGGGGCGCCGGTCATCAGGGTGAAGCGGGCGATGCCGGTGCGGCCGCGGTAGAGCCGGCCGTCGGGGGAGCGGGTGCCCTCGGGGTAGATGCCGAAGATCTTGCCCTCTTCGAGGATCCGGCGGCCGGTCATCAGGGCCGCGACCCCGCCGTTGGCACCGTCACGGTCGACGGGGATCATGCCGGCGCCGGTGAAGAACCACGCCATGAGCCGGCCCTTGATGCCCTTGCCGGTCACGTACTCGTCCTTGCCGATGAAGTGGACCGTGCGGTCGCACACCAGCGGGAGGATCATGGAGTCGATGAAGGTGAGGTGGTTGCCCGCCAGAATCACCGGTCCGGAGCCGGGGATGTTCCGGGCGCCCTCCACGCGGGTGCGGAACATCGTGCGCATGACCGGTCCGACAGTGGCTTTGATGAGCTTCGTACGGAACAACGTGGGCCCTCCGGCATCGAAAAGCGGCTCGCGCCCCCACCGCTCGGCGGTAGCGCAGGTGAGGACGATACTCGTGGGTCAGCTCCCAGCGCACATCGGGTTCACGTGTCGGATACGTATTGTTGACGCGCGTTTTCGCCAAGTTCCCCGGATGTGCCTTCGAGGCACCCCCTGCGGCCACCCCCTTTTGCCTACCATCGGCACGCCGATCGCGGGCCGCGGAATGCCGTGACGCCACAGGTCCCGGGACCGCCGGCCCCTTTCACGACGAGGAGTGGCACTCATGACACAGGGTGGGGCAGCGCGGCGCACGGTCCTGGGGGCGGCGGTCCTGGCGGCGGGGACGGGGATCACCGGTCTCGCGGCGGGAACGGCCTCCGCGTCCGCCGAGGGCGGCGGGCAAGGCGGCAAGGGCTACCGGGGTCTTCCGTACCCGACGGTCATCGGCCATCGCGGCGCCAGCGGATACCGGCCGGAGCACACGCTCGGCTCCTACCAGCTGGCCCTCGACCTGGGCGCGGACGTCGTCGAGCAGGACCTGGTCCCGACCCGGGACGGCCACCTGGTGTGCCGCCACGAGAACGAGATCGGCGGGACCACCGACGTCGCCGACCACCCCGAGTTCGCCTCCCGGCGCGCGACCAAGTCCGTCGACGGGGTCTCGGTCACCGGCTGGTTCACCGAGGACTTCACCCTCGCCGAGCTGAAGACCCTGCGCGCCAAGGAGCGCATCCCCGCCGTCCGCCAGCGCAACACGCTCTACGACGGCCAGTGGGCCGTGCCCACCTTCGAAGAGGTGCTCCGCTGGGCCGACCGCGAGGGCCGGCGACGCGGCGAGCGCGTCTGGCTGCACGTCGAGACCAAGCACCCCAGCTACTTCCGCGGCCTCGGCCTCGGCCTGGAGGAGCCCCTCGCCCGGCTGCTGCGCCGCTACGGCCGCGACGGCCGCGACGCCGCCGTCTTCCTCCAGTCCTTCGAGCCCACCAGCATCCAGCGGCTCTCCCGGCTGGTCTCCGCGCCCCGCGTCGTCCTGCTCTCCGCCGCGGCCACCCGCCCCTGGGACTTCGAGCAGGCGGGGGACCCCCGTACGGTCGCCGACCTGGTCGAGCCCGAGGGCCTCAGGTGGATCGCCGGATTCGCCCAGGGCATCGGCCCCACCATGGACCTGATCCTCCCGCGCGACGCGGCCGGCCGGCTCGGCACTCCCACCACCCTGGTCAAGGACGCCCACGCCCGCGGACTGCTCCTGCACCCCTATACCGCGCGCAACGAGAACAGCTTCCTGCCGGCCGAGTACCGAAGGGGTACGGATCCGGCCGCGTACGGCGACGCCCTCGGCGCCTTCCGCACCTACTTCGAACAGGGCATCGACGGCATCTTCACCGACAACCCGGACACCGGACTGCTCGCCGCCGAGGCCTTCCGCCCGGGCCGGCGCCCCGTCAACGGCTGAGCCCCGCTTCCCGAACGAGTGGGCCGCGCCCGGCGGGGAAACCGCCGGGCGCGCCCTGCTCGTCCCGCTCGGCATGGACCTGCTGAAGGACCCCGACCTCGTGACCGAACTGGGCCCGCTGCTCTCCGCGGAGGCGGCGGCGGAGGCCCCGGGCGCCGGAGTGGACGCGGCCGACCTCGAACAAGCCGTCTGGGTCAGGCTGCTGGAGAGCGGCCGGCGCGCGCCCGATCCCGCCGACCCGGCCGAGCCGGCCCGCTGGCTGCGCCGGGCGGTACGGGCGGAGGCCCGCCTGGCCAGGCGCCGGGCGAGGCGCGAGATCCCGTACGACCACCGTCGCCACTCCGCGGACGGCCGGCGCCACCATCCCGCGGACGGCGGCCCGCAGCCCGGTGCGGCCGCCGGGCCCGTACCCGAAGACGCCCTGCTGCACGGGGAGGAGAACCGCGCACTCCGATCGGCCGTCGCCCGGTTGCCCGGACGCTGTCCCGAGCTGATGAAGGCACTTCTTTCGCCCAGAGACCTCACATACCGTGAAATCGCAGGAGAGTTGGGTATCTCACAAGGAAGTTTAGGGCCCGTGCGTTCCCGTTGCCTGGGATGTCTGCGCAGAATGCTGGCGGCAGAGGTTGCGGCTCCTGGCCTTCGGGGAATGGAGCGGTAGACCAAAGGGCTACCAGGTGAGCTGGAGGCATGCGCACATGGGCATGAGCGTGACCATTTCGGCGGCGGTCGCCGAGGACGCCGAGCAGATCTTCAAACTGCAGTACCTGGCCTTCCAGCGCGAGGCGGAGCTGTACGGCAACTACCTCATCCAGCCGCTCACCCAGTCCCTGGACTCCCTGAAGGGGGAGCTCGCGACGGACACCGTCCTCGTGGCCCGGCTCGGCGACGAGATCGTCGGCACCGTGCGCGGCAGCGTGGACGAGGAGGGCACCGCCAAGATCGCCAAGCTCTGCGTCCACCCGCGCCTGCAGGGACACGGACTCGGAGCGCGCCTGCTGCGCGCCGTGGAGGATGCCCTCGCGAGCCCCGGCACCGCCACCCGCTTCCGCCTGCACACCGGCCACAAGAGCGAGTCCAACCTGCGCCTCTACCGCAAGGCCGGCTACGTCAAGGTCGGCGGGCGCACGGCGTCCGACGGCGTGCAGCTGGTGATCCTGGAGAAGGAAGCCAAGGACCCGACCGACTTCGCGGTCAGCGCCTGAGCCCGCCTGGGTCCTGTCCTTGACGACAGGACCTAGCGCTTGCGCAGCCAGAGCATCCCGGTGATCGGCAGGATCACCGGGATGAACAGGTAGCCCAGCCCGAACTGCGACCAGACGGTCGTGTCGGGGAAGGACTCCGGGCGCAGCACGGTCCACGTGCCCACGGCCAGTACGCCCGCCAGTTCCGCGGCGCAGCAGACCAGAGCCGCCTTGCGCGCCGTCTCGCCGCCGCGCACGAGCGAGTACGTGATGAACGCGTAGGCCAGCGCCGCCACCGCGGACAGCGCGTAGGCCAGCGGCGCCCGGTCGAACTCGGTGGAGATCTGGAAGGCCGACCGCGAGACCGCGCCCACCACCATCACCCCGTACAGCCACACCAGCAGCAGCCCGGGCCCGGAGACCAGCCGCTTGCGCCCGGTGGGAGCGGCGGTCGTCGTGTCAGCGTCAGGCACCGGTGGTTCCCCAGATGTCGTAGAGCCGTACTTCGAGGACGGCGAGGACGACCGCGCCCGCGGCCACCGTCACCGAACCCCACTTGGTCCGCTCGGTCAGCGAGAGCAGCCCGGCGGCCGGTACCGCGGCGAAGGCGCCGAGCAGGTACGCCACGAAGATCACCGAGCCCTCGTCGGGCTTCTCGCCCCTGGCCAGCTGGACCAGGCCGATCACCAGCTGGGCCAGGACCAGCACGGTCACGACGGCCATGCCGATGAAGTGCCAGTCCTTGGTCGGCTGGTCCCGCAGCGCGGCGAAACCGCACCAGGCGGCGAGGGCGAGTGCGGCCACGCCGATGGCGACCGTCAGGGCGTCGAGCATGCAGCGAGGGTATTACGGCCCGAAAGACCCGATGCGCGCGCCCCTTCCCGTACGGCGGCCCGGGCGCTGCCGCCGGCACCCTGGATCCGGCCGTGGTCTTGACCACAGAGGGGCCCGCCGCCGGCCCCCGCGACGAGGTCCGGCGGCGGGACGGGAGGGCTGCGTCGGTGCAGGTCAGGGGCGATGGCGGCCGGGTGGGACGGGCGGACGGGACTGACCGGTGTTGTCCGGTATGCGGTCGAATTGCGTCCGCTATCCGGACAGCTTTGATCGGTGAGGGGATACGTCTGCTTTACTGGGGCCCATGACCACGACGAGCAGCCGCACCCTTGCGACCGAGGCGACGATGACGCCCGGTGCTCGCTGTATGTGTCGAATGTGCGCCTTCTGAGGGCCCCTTCCTGAGCCTCGCGCCCCGAAGCGAGACCAGCCGCGCCAGTACGTCACCGCCTGATGGACAGCACGGCCCACTCATGCCCCGCGCACGCGTCGAAGCCATCGATTTCTGACGGTTCGTCCCGTATCGCGTCCCCAGATGTTTGCCCCGTGCCCGGCGCACCCCGCTGCGCCGCGCACTCGACAGCGACGGAATTCCTGTGATCACCACATCGGGCCTCACGAAGGTCTACCAGTCCCGTGGCCGCGAGGTCACCGCCCTGGACGGCGTCGACCTCCACGTCCGCGAGGGCGAGGTATACGGAGTCATCGGCCAGAGCGGCGCGGGCAAGTCCTCCCTGATCCGCTGCGTGAACCTGCTGGAGCGCCCCACCACCGGCACCGTGCACGTCGACGGTGTCGACCTCACCGCTCTCGCCGGCCGCGGCCGCCGCGCCGGCAAGGAACTCCGCGAGGCCCGCAGCCGCATCGGCATGGTCTTCCAGCACTTCAACCTGCTGTCCTCGCGCACCGTCCAGGCCAACGTCGAGCTGCCCCTGGAGATCCTCGGCGTCTCCGGCCGCGAGCGCACCCGCAAGGCCCTCGAACTCCTCGACCTGGTCGGCCTCGGCGACAAGGCCAAGGCCTACCCCACCCAGCTCTCAGGCGGGCAGAAGCAGCGCGTCGGCATCGCACGCGCCCTGGCCGGCGACCCCAAGGTGCTGCTCTCCGACGAGGCCACCAGCGCCCTCGACCCCGAGACCACCCGCTCCATCCTGGGCCTGCTGCGCGACCTCAACGAGCAGCTCGGCCTCACCGTCCTGCTCATCACGCACGAGATGGACGTCGTCAAGACCGTCTGCGACTCGGCCGCCCTGATGAAGAAGGGCCGCATCGTCGAGTCCGGCACCGTCGCCGAACTGCTCGCCACCCCCGGCTCCGAGCTCGCCGGCGAGCTGTTCCCGGTCACCGGCGCCGCCTCCGGCCCCGACCGCACGGTCGTCGACGTCACCTTCCACGGCGAGGCCGCCGCCCAGCCGGTCATCTCGCAGCTCTCGCGCACGTACAACATCGACATCTCGATCCTCGGCGCCGCGATGGACACCGTCGCCGGCCGGCTGATCGGCCGCATGCGCATCGAACTGCCCGGCCGCTACGAGGACAACGTCGTACCCGTCGGCTTCCTGCGCGAACAGGGCCTCCAGGTCGACGTCGTCGACGAGATCGACAACGAACTGGCCGAACTGGTCAAGGATGGTGCCAAGTGACCTGGTCCGAGATGCAGCCCCTGCTCACCCAGGGCACCTACGACACCCTCTACATGGTGCTGTGGTCCACCCTGGTGACCGTGCTCGGCGGACTGCCCATCGGCATCCTGCTGGTCCTCACCGACAAGGGCGGCCTGCTGCAGAACCAGCCGCTCAACAAGGTCCTCGGCGTGATCGTGAACATAGGCCGCTCGCTGCCGTTCATCATCCTGCTGATCTTCCTGATCCCGGTCACCACGGCGGTCGTCGGCACCTTCATCGGCCCCACCGCCATGATCGTGCCGCTCGCCATCGGCGCCATCCCCTTCTTCGCCCGGCTCGTCGAGACCGCCGTCCGCGAGGTGGACCACGGTCTCATCGAGGCCGTCGAGTCCATGGGCGGCGGCATCCCGACCCTGGTCGGCAAGGTGCTCCTGCCGCAGGCCCTGCCCTCCCTGGTCGCCGGCGTCACCACCACCGTCATCACCCTCGTCGGCTACTCCGCCATGGCGGGCGCCGTCGGCGGCGAAGGACTCGGCTCCAAGGCGATCACGTACGGCTTCCAGCGCTTCGAGACCGGCTTCATGGTCGCCACCGTCGTGGTCCTCATCGTCCTCGTCACCGTGGTCCAGCTGATCGGCGACGGCGCCGTACGCCTGCTGGCCCGCCGCGGCCGCACCGCCTGACCGCCACCACGGGCCGCCGCCCCCACTGATTTCCCCCAAAGAGCCCGCACTTGTCGTGCTTGGGCCGCCACCACCAGCAAGTCCTCGGTACTTGTTCAGCAAGAAAGGCACTCTTCGTGCGTAAGAACATCAAGCTCACCGCCCTCGCCGCCACCGCCACCGCGCTGACCCTCGGCCTCACCGCCTGCGGCAGCTCCTCGGACCCGTCCTCCGCCAAGGCAGACGGCGGCAAGGCCGACGAGAGCAAGCCGCTCGTCATAGCGGCCTCCCCGAGCCCCCACGCCGACATCCTGAACTTCGTGAAGGACAAGCTCGCGGCCAAGGAAGGCCTCAAGCTGGAGGTCAAGGAGTTCACGGACTACGTCCTGCCCAACACCGCCACCGAGCAGGGCCAGGTCGACGGCAACTACTTCCAGCACAAGCCGTACCTCGACGACTTCAACAAGAAGAACAACACCCACGTCGTCCCGGTCGTGAACGTGCACCTGGAGCCCCTCGGCCTCTACTCCAAGAAGGTCAAGGCGCTCTCCGACATCAAGCCCGGCCAGACCGTCGCCGTCCCCAACGACACCACCAACGAGGGCCGCGCGCTCCAGCTGCTGGCCGCGAACAACCTGATCACCCTGAAGGAGGGTGTCGGCACCAGCGCCAAGCTGTCCGACATCACCGACAAGAAGGGCCTGGAGTTCAAGGAGCTGGAGGCCGCCACGGTCCCGCGCGCCCTGGGCGACGTGGACGCCGCGGTCATCAACGGCAACTACGCCCTCGAGGCCAACCTGGCGCCCGCCAAGGACGCGCTCGTCCTGGAGAAGGCCGAGGGCAACCCCTACGCCAACTTCCTCGCGGTCAAGGACGGCAACCAGAACGACCCGCGGATCCAGAAGCTCGCCAAGCTCCTGAACTCCGACGACGTCAAGAAGTTCATCGAGGAGAAGTACCAGGGCTCGGTCGTCCCGGCCTTCGGCACCCCCGCCTCCTGACCCCGCCGCCCGACCCCGTCGGGCCCCGGACGGTCATGCATCTCGGCCCCGCACGCCCCTGTCGGCGCGCGGGGCCGAGTCCTGCCCGCCCCCGGAGCCCGGTCCTGCCCGCTCCCGGGCAACCCGGCCCTGCACATCCCCCGTTCGATGCTGCATGCTGTGGCCTACGACCCGTGGATCAGGTCCCGCACCAACGGCCCCGCACCACAGTCGCATCGCACCACGGTCGCACCACGTTCTCAGGCATGGAGCTGCGCATGACTACCACCTTCCCGGACGTCACCATCAGCACGGAACGGCTGGTGCTGCGCCCGTTCGAGGAGGAGGACGTCACCGCGCTCGCCGAGATGATGAACGACGAGAACATCACCGCCTGGACCTCCGCGCCGTACCCCTACACCCAGGCCGACGCCCACGCATGGGCCACCCGGGACTCCCACGCCGAACGCACCGAAGGCCGCGGCATCGTCCTCGCCGTCACCGAGTTCCTCACCCAGCGCCTCGTCGGCATCGTCCACCTCCGCAACACCAACTGGCGCACCCGCGCCACCGAGGTCGGCTACGTCACCGCACCCTGGGCCCGCGGCGAGGGCTACGCCAGCGAGTCCGTCCTGGCCGTCGCCCAATGGCTGTTCCGCGAGCAGGGGTTCGAGCGCCTCGAACTGCGCACCGCCGCCGACAACACCGCCTCCCAGCAGGTCGCCCAGAAGATCGGCTGCATCAGCGAGGGCGTCCTGCGCAACGCGTGGACCGTGCGCACGCAGACGGCCGACGGCGGCTGGACCGACACCCGCACCGACCTCATCGTGTGGAGCCTCCTGCCCGAGGACCTCGACGAGGGCGACGGCTTCGACGGGTACGACGGCTACGAGAGCCACGACACCTACGGCGGCCGCGGCGCCCACCCCGGCCACCCGGTCCCCGGACAGCGGTCCGACGCGAACGGGCACCCGGTCGGCGCCGACCGGAAATGAACCGATGACCCGGTAGTCTCACCGTGCCCGCCCCTCCCTCCAGCCCCCCCCACACCAGGAGACAGACGACGATGGCCGACCGGGTCACGGTGATCGGCTGGGACGGTTCGCCCCTGACCTCGGCCGCCCGGTCCGCGCTCTCCGCCGCCACCTTGGTGGCCGGCGCCGCCCACCACCTCGCCCTTCCCGAAGTCCCGCCCACCGCCGAACGCATCCGCCTCGGCAGCCTGGGCCTGGCCGCCCGCCGCATCGCCGGCCACCGCGGCACCGCGGTGGTCTTCGCCGACGGTGACCCCGGCTTCTTCGGAGTCGTCCGCACCCTGCGCGCCCCGGAGCACGGCCTCGAGGTCGAGGTCGTCCCCGCAGTCTCCTCCGTCGCGGCCGCCTTCGCCCGCGCCGGCATGCCCTGGGACGACGCCCAGGTGGTCGTCGCCCACCCCCGCACCCTGCGCCGTGCCGTCAACGTCTGCCGCGCCCACCCCAAGGTCGCCGTCCTCACCTCGCCCGGGGCCGGTCCCGCCGAACTCGCCCTGCTCCTCGACGGGGTCCACCGCACCTTCGTCGTCTGCGAGGAACTCGGCACGGACCGCGAGCAGGTGAGCGTCCTCACCTCCGACAAGGCCGCCGACCACAGCTGGCGCGACCCCAACGTCGTCATCGTCATCGGCGGCGCCGGACAGGCGCAGACCGCCGACCCGGGCTGGCTCCTCGGCCAGAGCGCCGCCCACTCCGCCGAGCGCGGCTGGGCCCGCCCGCAGACCGGCGCGGGGGAGGGGGAGTCGGCGCTGCTGCACGCGGCCCAACTCGCCCGGCTCGGCCCGCGTCCCGGCGACCTCGTCTGGGACATCGGCACCGGATCCGGCGGCGTGGCCGTCGACGCGGCAGCCCTCGGCGCCGCCGTCATCGCCGTCGACGCCGACCCCGGGGCCCGCGAGCGGGTGACCACCGCGGCCCGCAGGCGGGGCGTGCAACTGCAGTTCGTCGCCGGGCGCGCACCGCACGTCCTGGAGAACCTGCCCGAGCCCGACGTCGTCCGCGTCGGCGGCGGCGGCGCCGAGGTGGTCGCGGCCGTCGCCGACCGGCGCCCCGAACGGATCGTCAGCCACGCCTCCACCCGCGACGAGGCGGAGGCCATCGGCCGGGCCCTCACCGAACACGGTTACGACGTCGAGTGCGCCCTCCTCCAGGCCGTCGGCCTGGACCCCCGCACCTGGGCGGAACAGGACCGTTCCGTGGTGTTCCTCCTGGCAGCTCAGCGCCCTGTCGCCCGCTGAGACGAGGGCCGGGGTAGGCTGGCCGATCGTCGTACTGCGCGGACGTTTCGGGCATCGCGACACGGCCTGGACGCGCGACGTGGCGCAGTCCACAGAGGACCGTGGTGGTTATGGCCGCCACGATCGCTAACGGGCGCGACAATGCTTACTGGTTGTCGTGCAGGCGCACGTGAGACGGACTCGTCGCACCCGCGACACCGCACGGCAACTCCGCTCGGAGGCCTCGTGGGCGACCGGGTGACGAAGAGGCAACACCGATGGGCGAGGGGTAAGCATGACTGACACCGGCCAGGTCCCGGGCGAGGGTCTCCCGGACAACACGGGCATGGTGGATCAGCAGGGCATCCCCGCCCCGGCCCAGATCCCGGCACCGATGCCCGGTTACGCCTTCCAGGACCTCATGGACAACCCGGCCGAGCCGGAGGACGAGGAACTGCTGCTCATGCCGAGCGGCCAGGGCGCCTGGAGCGACCCGCAGGTCGTCCCGCAGGTCCCCGCCTTCCCGGTGGAGCCCCAGATCGGCGAGCCGCAGATGTACGCCGACGCGTCCTACGGCGCCGAGTCCGCGTACGCCGGCGCCCCGGCGGCGTACCCCGAGCCCGCCGCGTACTCCGAGTTCCCCCAGCCCGCCTTCCCCGACGGCTCCTACAGCGCCGGCGCCCACGAGACGGGCGGCCGGGACTCCGGTGCGCTCGACCTGGGCGGGCTCGTCGTCCCGCCGCCCGCGGCCCCCGCCGCCCCGACGGCCCCCGCAGCCCCCGCCCGGCGTCCGCTGCACATGGGCCCGCCCATGCCCGACGCCACCGGCGGAGTCGTACGTTCCCTCGCAGACCGGGGCCCGGCCGCCGCGCCCGCGCAGCCCGCCCCGCTCGTCTCCGCGCTCAGCGCCGCCGTGCCGACCACCCCGCTCCACCAGGCGGGCCCCCCGACCATCGGGCCCGAGTACCTGGACGTCCCGCGCGCCGAGGCCGCCCAGGAGCCCGCCCCGCAGCTCGGCGAGGTCCCCCCGCAGGCCGGGACGCCGTGGACGTCGGAGCCGGTCGCCGCGCCCGAGCCCGTCTCCGTGCCGGAGCCGACGCCGGCCGAGGCCGTCCAGGCCCCCGAGCCTGCCGAGGCCCCCGAGCCGGTGCAGGCCGCCGTGGAGCCCGGGCCGGAGCCCCTGGCCGCCCCCGCGGAGACGCCGGCCCAGCCGCCGCAGACCGAGGCCGTACCTGCCGAGGCGTCCGCCGCGCCGGCGCAGACCCCCGAGCCCGTGGTCGCCGAGGCGCCCGCGGCCGACGCCGAGCAGGCCGCTCCCGCTGCGGCCGCAGAGCCGGTCGCGCCCGTCGCCGCCGCACCCGTCGCACCCGTCGCCGTCGAGCCCGTCCAGCCGGTGCCGGCGGAGGCCGTCGCTCCCGCCGCGGCCGAGCCGGTGGCCGACCTGCCACAGCCCATGGCGGTCGCCCCCGAGGAGCCGGCCGCGCCCGTCGCGCCCGAGCCGGTCCAGCCCGAGCCCGTCGCCGCCCCGGTGGAGGCCGCCGAGCCCGTGGAAGCCGTCGTGGTCGAGCCGGTGCCGGCCGAGGCGGTCGTTCCCGTACCGGCCGAGCCGGTGGCCACCGAGCCGCAGCCCGTCGTGGCCGAGCCGGTGGCCACCGAGCCGCAGCCCGCCGTCGCCGCCCCGGTGGAGCCCGCCGCCCCGGTAGAGCCCGCCGCCCCGGTAGAGCCCGCCGCCCCGGTGGAGCCCGCCGAGCAGGCCGACGCCGTGGTGCCCGAGCCGGTCGAGGCCGTCGCCGCCGAGGCGGAGCCCGAGGCCGGGCCCGAGACGCCCGTCGCGGCAGAGCCCGCCGGCGACCCGGCCCCCGGCTACGACGACGCGGAGCGCGAGGCCGTCCTGCGCGTCATGCGCGAGCGCCGTGACATCCGCAAGGGCTTCCGTACCGACCCGATCCCGCACGAGGTGCTGCTCCGCGTCCTGGAGGCGGCCCACACCGCCCCGAGCGTCGGCCACTCCCAGCCATGGGACTTCGTCGTCATCCGCTCCGCCGACACCCGCCGGACGATGCACGAGCTCGCCCAGCGCCAGCGCGAGGCCTACGCGAAGTCGCTGCCCAAGGGCCGGGCGAAGCAGTTCAAGGAACTCAAGATCGAGGCCATCCTCGACACCCCGGTGAACATCGTCGTCACCGCCGACCCCACCCGCGGCGGCCGCCACACGCTCGGCCGGCACACCCAGCCGCAGATGGCCCCGTACTCCTCGGCCCTCGCCGTCGAGAACCTCTGGCTCGCCGCGCGCGCCGAAGGCCTCGGCGTCGGCTGGGTGAGCTTCTTCGACGAGCGCGAAATGGTCCGCGAGCTCGGCCTGCCCGAGCACCTGGAGGTCGTCGCGTACCTGTGCGTCGGCTACGTCGACGAGTTCCCGGAGGAGCCCGAGCTGGCCCAGGCCGGCTGGTCGCAGCGCCGCCCGCTCTCCTGGGTGGTCCACGAGGAGACCTACGGCCGCCGCGCGCTGCCCGGCGAGGAGCCGCACGACCTCCTCTCCGAGACCGTCGCCAGCATCCGCCCGCTCGACGCGAAGGCGCTCGGCGAGGCCTGGGAGCGGCAGAAGCGCATGACCAAGCCCGCCGGGGCCCTGGGCATGCTGGAGATCATCTCCGCCCAGCTCGCGGGCCTCTCCCGGGTCTGCCCGCCGCCGATCCCGGAGCCGGCCGCGGTCGCGATCTTCGCTGGCGACCACGGCGTGCACGCCCAGGGCGTCACCCCGTGGCCCCAGGAGGTCACCACGCAGATGGTCGCCAACTTCCTGGGCGGCGGTGCGGTCTGCAACGCCTTCGCCAACCAGGTGGGCGCCGAGGTCTGCGTGATCGACGTCGGTGTCGCCGGGGACCTCCCGGCCACCCCCGGCCTCCTGCCCCGCAAGGTCCGCCCCGGCACGGCCGACCTCTCCACCGGCCCGGCGATGACCCGCGAGGAGGCCGTCGCCGCCATCGAGGTGGGCATCGAGACGGCCCGCGACCTGGTCGCGGCCGGCAACAAGGCGCTCCTCACGGGCGAGATGGGCATCGCGAACACCACGGTCTCCGCGGCCCTCATCTCGGTCTTCACCGGCGTCGACCCGTCCGAGGTCACCGGCCGCGGCACGGGCATCAACGACGAGACCCACGCCCGCAAGGTCGAGGTCGTCCGCCGGGCCCTGGAACTCCACCAGCCTGACCCGGCGGACCCGATCGGCGTCCTGGCGGCGATCGGCGGCCTGGAGCACGCGGCCATCGTCGGCCTCCTCCTCGGCGGCGCCTCCCTGCGTACTCCGGTGATCCTGGACGGCGTCAGCGCGGGAGCGGCCGCCCTGGTGGCCCGCGCCATCGCGCCCGAGTCCCTGTCGGCCTGCATCGCGGGCCACCGCAGCGCCGAGCCGGGCCACGTGGCGGCCCTGAACAAGCTGGGCCTGCGCCCCCTGGTCGACCTGGACCTCCGCCTCGGCGAGGGCACGGGCGCCCTGCTGGCCCTCCCGCTGGTTCAGAGCGCGGCCCGGGCCATGCACGAAGTCGCCACCTTCGACTCGGCGGGCGTCACCGAGAAGTAACCCGCACCGGTCCGGCGGGGCGGGTCCGCCCGATGGGTTTCGGCGCGCGTGCCGGTCCGGCTCAGGGTGCGCGAGCCGAGGAGACGCCGCGGAGGGCCCCGCTCCGCCGCGAAGCCACCCCGGCCCGCGGCCCGGCACCGCCGCACACCACCAGCCCCACCGGCCTTTGAGGCGCGGGGTCCGGGGCGGCGCCCCGGGGAATCGGGCCGCGTAGCCGCCCGGGCAGCCGCGGGCCCCGTCCGCGCTGTGGGACGGCCCGCGCCGTATGGTGGACCCGCACCAGGAACCCGCACGTCAGTACCCCCGCCGCTCCAGAGCCGCAGCGGCAAGACAGAACGACCGCCGCATCAGGAGCCGCACCGCCATGGCCGACACCCCCGCCTACCCCGTAGGACTCCGCCTCGCCGGCCGCCGCGTCGTCGTCATCGGCGGTGGCCAGGTCGCCCAGCGCCGCCTCCCCGCGCTCATCGCGGCCGGCGCCGACGTCCTGCTCGTCTCGCCCTCCGCCACCCCCTCCGTGGACGCCATGGCCGAGACCGGCGAGATCCGCTGGGAGCGCCGCCGCTACCAGGACGGCGACCTCGCCGGCGCCTGGTACGCCCTCATCGCCACCCAGCACCGCGACGTCAACGAGCAGGCCTCCGCCGAGGCCGAGCGCGAGCGCGTCTGGTGCGTCCGCGCCGACGACGCCTCCGCGGCCACCGCGTGGACTCCGGCCACCGGCCGCATCGAGGGCGTCACCGTCGCCGTGCTGACGGGCAACGACCCGCGCCGTTCCGCCGCCGTCCGGGACGCCGTGGTCGAGGGCCTGCGCGACGGCAGCCTCGCCGCCCCCGGCCACCGCCACAAGTCCACTCCCGGCGTGGCCCTCGTCGGCGGCGGCCCCGGCGACCCCGACCTGATCACGGTGCGCGGCCGCCGCCTCCTCGCCGAGGCCGACGTGGTCATCGCCGACCGGCTCGGCCCCCGCGACCTGCTCGACGAACTCCCCCCGCACGTCGAGGTCATCGACGCCGCGAAGATCCCGTACGGCCGGTTCATGGCCCAGGAGGCCATCAACAACGCGCTGATCGAGCACGCCAAGGCCGGCAAGGCCGTGGTCCGGCTCAAGGGCGGGGACCCGTACGTCTTCGGCCGCGGCATGGAGGAGCTCCAGGCGCTCGCCGAGGCCGGCATCGCCTGCACCGTCGTCCCCGGCATCTCCAGCTCCATCTCGGTCCCCGGTGCCGCCGGCATCCCGGTCACCCACCGCGGGGTCGCCCACGAGTTCACCGTGGTCAGCGGCCACGTCGGCCCCGACGACCCGCGGTCCCTCGTGGACTGGGCCTCCCTCGCCAAGCTCACCGGCACCCTGGTGATCCTCATGGGCGTCGACAAGATCGGCCTGATCGCCGAGGCGCTCGTCCGGCACGGCCGCTCCGCGGACACCCCGGTCGCGGTCGTCCAGGAGGGCACCACCGCCACCCAGCGCCGCGTGGACGCCACCCTCGCCACGGTCGGCGAGACGGTCCGCGCCGAGGAGGTCCGCCCGCCCGCGGTCATCGTCATCGGCGAGGTCGTCCGCGTCGGAACCCCGGACGTTCCCACCACCAGCGCCTGACAGGCCGTTGGCACCGCACCCAGGACAAGGCAGTATCACCCTGTGGCTGATCTCATCACCATCACCGACCCCGACGACCCCCGCCTGCGCGACTACACGGGCCTGACCGACGTCGAACTCCGGCGCAGGCGCGAGCCCGCGGAAGGCCTCTTCATCGCCGAGGGCGAGAAGGTCATCAGACGGGCCAAGGACGCGGGTTACGAGATGCGCTCGATGCTGCTCTCCGCCAAGTGGGTCGACGTCATGCGCGACGTCATCGACGAGATCCCGGCACCGGTCTACGCCGTCAGCCCCGACCTCGCCGAACGCGTCACCGGCTACCACGTGCACCGCGGCGCCCTCGCCTCCATGCAGCGCAAGCCGCTGCCGACGGCCGAGGAACTCCTCGCCGCGACCCGCCGCGTGGTCGTCATGGAGGCGGTCAACGACCACACCAACATCGGGGCCATCTTCCGCAGCGCCGCCGCCCTCGGCATGGATGCGGTGCTGCTGTCGCCCGACTGCGCCGACCCGCTCTACCGGCGCTCGGTGAAGGTCTCCATGGGCGCGGTGTTCTCCGTCCCCTACGCCCGCCTGGAGGCCTGGCCCAAGAGCCTGGACTCGGTGCGCGAGGCCGGCTTCAAGCTGCTCGCGCTGACCCCGCACGAGAAGGCGACGCCGATCGACGTGGCCGCGCCGCAGTCCCTGGAGCGGGTCGCGCTGATGCTCGGCGCCGAGGGCGACGGCCTGTCCACGCGGGCGCTGGTCGCCGCAGACGAGTGGGTGCGCATCCCCATGGCCCACGGCGTGGACTCGCTGAACGTGGGCGCCGCCGCCGCGGTCGCCTTCTACGCGGTGGCCCAGAGCCACCCGTAGCGGGCGCTACAGCTTCTGGGCGGCGGCGATGCCCAGCGCCACGATCAGCGTGACCACGATGAACACGATCAGGCGCTGGCGCATCAGCTTCGGGTCCGGCCGTGAAGGCCGGCGCCCCGCGCCCGTCGTCCTGGGCGCCGGGCGGCCGCCCGTGCGCCCCGCGGTCGGCCGGGAGGACGGGCCGCCGGAACTGCGCGGGTTGCGCGAGGAGGAGGGCCGCGAGTGGGGGCCGCCCGGAGAGCCGCCCTGCACCCTGGGCGCGCCGCCGCCCGTACGGCGCTCCGTACGCTGCTCCGCGTGGTCCGGGGCGCCCTCCGGCAGCCGTCCCGTCGGCCGCTCCGTCCGCACCCGCTGGGCCGGCGGGCGGCCGTCCGACAGCCCCTGCGCCTCGCGGGCCGCGATCTCCTTGAGCCGCATCGACAGCTGGAGCGTGCTGGGCCGCTCCTCGGGGTCCTTGGCCAGGCAGGCCCGTACGAGGGGCGCCAGGGCGTCGGGGACCCCCTGCAGGTGCGGCTCCTCGTGCACCACGCGGTACAGCATGACCTCGGAACTGCCGTGCCCGAAGGGCGAGTCGGCGGTGGCCGCGTAGGCGAGGGTGGCGCCGAGCGCGAAGACGTCCGTGGCCGGGGTGACGGCGGCGCCGCGCACCTGTTCGGGCGCGAGGAAGCCGGGGGAGCCGACGGCCGTACCCACATGGGTGAGGGTGCTGGCCCCGGTGGCCCAGGCGATCCCGAAGTCGATGATCCGGGGGCCCTTGGGGGAAAGGAGGATGTTCGAGGGCTTGAGGTCCCGGTGGACGACCCCCGCCTCGTGTACGGCGACCAGGCCCTCGGAGAGCGCGGCGCCGACGGCGGCGATCTGCGCGGCCGTCAGAGGGCCCTCCTCGGCCACCTTGTCGTGCAGCGAGGGCCCGGGCACGTACTGGGTGGCGAACCACGGCCGCTCGGCCTCCAGGTCCGCGGCGACCAGGCGCGCCGTGCACCCGCCCCGGATCCGCCGGGCCGCGGACACCTCGCGGGCGAACCGCGAACGGAACTCCTGGTCCTCGGCCAGGTCCGGCCGGATGACCTTGAGCGCGACGCGCTGCCCGCGCCGGTCCGATCCCAGGTAGACCACGCCCATGCCGCCGGCCCCGAGCCGCCGGTGCAGTCTGAACGAGCCGACGACACGCGGGTCCTCGCGCCGGAGCCGCATCATCGCCATGTCCACCCCGCTGACCGGTCGTCCTGTTGACCTGCCACAGCTTACGGACCATCCGGCATGCGTGCTCAGAGGCCGCGCCCTCGTCGGGAGATTCGATTGTCAGTGCGGCACAGCACACTTGAGGGAGCCTCAGGGATCTCGCCCGCCGGCCCGGAGAAGGCCGGCCGCGGGCCCAAACAGCCCTTCGGGCAAGGGGATTGGCGCTCCGGCGCAGGTCGGAGTGCGCCGGAGCGCGCACCGGCGCCGCCGCGACCAGAGTCGATCTTGACCATGTCCGATCGACGGACACGCATGAACAGGGAGTGACGGAAGTGAGGGAAGTCACTACCCTCCGGTCATCCCCTCCGGGATGACCCCGACACAAGGGGGACGGTCTCCACCCAGGGGAGTACGCGGCGGGGTCGCCCTCATCCTCCTGGAGGCCCGGCAATGGGTACGAGGGCATGAGGCCTGCGGCCGTCCGCCCGCCTAGTGTTGAAGTCAAGCGGCGGGTGATGCACTCGTCCCCCGAGGTCAAGAGCCCGCCGCTGCCAGACGACAGGGAGAGGACCATGGCGGACATCGCACGGCAGGGACGCAAGGCATTCGCGTTCAACAGCCATGAGTCCGGCACCCGCCACCCGCTGGTGGCCGCGGCCATGGTGCTCCCCCTGGCCGCCCTGCTGCTCTTCCTCTTCGGAGGGTTCGATCAGCTGGCGGCACAGGCGTCGTCCGTGGGCATGATGCCGGGGCGCTGAGCGGCGCCCCGGGCCCGGGAGAGCGGCCCGGGCCGGGACATCGGCCTGTCGTACCCCGTGGGGACGGGGGCGCGACGGACGGCAGGTGAAGGGTGCTGCCCGCACGACTGGGGAGTCGTACGGGCAGCACCCTTTTTGACGCCCGCGCAGACCCCGCGCAGACCCCGCGCATGCACCCCGCACCCGTGTGGAGGAACGCGAAAGCCCCGGCCGTGGATACGGCCGGGGCTTCCCGGTGGTGCGCGATACTGGGATTGAACCAGTGACCTCTTCCGTGTCAGGGAAGCGCTCTCCCGCTGAGCTAATCGCGCGGGACCGCGGTGCGAAACCGCAGATGGTGCGTGTACTGCGTGCGCGATACTGGGATTGAACCAGTGACCTCTTCCGTGTCAGGGAAGCGCTCTCCCGCTGAGCTAATCGCGCGGGGATCCTTGCGGACCAGTGGACGATACTGGGATTGAACCAGTGACCTCTTCCGTGTCAGGGAAGCGCTCTCCCGCTGAGCTAATCGTCCTTGGAGGTGGAGACGGGATTTGAACCCGTGTAGACGGCTTTGCAGGCCGTTGCCTCGCCTCTCGGCCACTCCACCATGGAGCTGCAGGGGTTCTCGGGAAGATCCCCCACTTCGAGCGGACGACGAGACTCGAACTCGCGACATCCACCTTGGCAAGGTGGTGCTCTACCAACTGAGCTACGTCCGCAGGTCACCGTGTTCGCTCCGGGGTTTTCCCCCTTCGCTCCCTGGCGACGTGTTGAACTCTAGCGGATTCCCGGTCCAGCTCAAAAACGCGTTTCCGCAGCGTGCTGCCGCTCGATCACCACAGGTCACCCGGCCGTCACCGCACCGGCGCCCTCGCGTCGCCGGTCATAGACTCGCAGCCGTGCACGACCTGCCCCCCATGGCCCGCTTCGGCGGCCTCCTCGCGACCGACCTGCGGGATGTCACCAGTGATCCCGCCGCCCTCGACTCCACCGGCTTCTGGGCGGTGGCCGCCGACTTCGAAGGGCGCCTCGTCTGCGCGCGCTTCGGGGACGTACGGCCCGACCCCGTTCCCGCGCCCGTCCCCGGTGCCTGGACCGGTCCCGACGCCGACCAGTGGACCTCCTCCCTCGACCGGGCCGCGTACGTCGCCGGAGTGCGCCGCATCCGCGAGCACATCGCGGCCGGCGAGGTCTACCAGGCCAACCTCTGCCGGGTGATGTCCGCACCGCTGCCGCGCCCGGACCGCGCCGACGTCGACGCCCTCACCGCGCTCCTCGCGCGCGGCAACCCCGCACCCTTCGCAGGAACGATTCGTCTCGCGGCGCACGGCGTGGAGATCGCCACCGCCTCGCCCGAGCTGTACCTGCGCCGAGACGGCCGCCGCGTCGAGTCCGGACCCATCAAGGGCACCGGCCGCACCGTCGCCGACCTCCTGCCCAAGGACCACGCCGAGAACGTGATGATCGTGGACCTGGTACGCAACGACCTCGGCCGGGTCTGCGCCACGGGCTCCGTGTCCGTCCCCGAACTGTGCGCCGTCGAGGAGCACCCCGGCCTCGTGCACCTCGTCTCCACCGTGAGCGGCGAGCTGGCCGACGGGGCCGGCTGGCCCGAACTGCTCGCCGCGACCTTCCCGCCCGGATCCGTCACGGGCGCGCCCAAGTCCTCCGCCCTGCGGATCATCGAAGCCCTGGAGACCGCCCCCCGCGGGCCCTACTGCGGGGGCATCGGCTGGGTCGACGCGGACCGGGGCACCGGCGAGCTCGCCGTCGGCATCCGTACCTTCTGGATCGACCGGGAGGCCCCCGGCGCCCCCCGCCTCCTCTTCGGCACCGGGGCCGGCATCACCTGGGGTTCCGACCCCGACCGCGAGTGGGCGGAGACCGAGCTCAAGGCGGCCCGCCTGCTGCGGGTCGCTGCCGACCGGGAGACCAACGGCCCCCATTGGGCGAACGGCACCACGGGAAGGACAGCACCATGAGGATCTGGCTCGACGGAGCCCTGAGGGACGTCGACAGCGCGACCGTGTCCGTCCTCGACCACGGGCTCACCGTGGGCGACGGCGTCTTCGAGACGCTCAAGACGGAGCGCGGCAGGGCCTTCGCGCTCACCCGCCACCTGGAGCGGCTGACCCGCTCGGCCCGGGGCCTCGGCCTCCCCGACCCCGACCTCGACGAGGTGCGCCGCGCCTGCGCCGCCGTCCTGGAGGCCGAACCCGTCGAACACGGGCGGCTGCGCGTCACCTACACCGGCGGCCTCGCCCCGCTCGGCTCCGACCGCGGCGACGCAGCGCCCACCCTGATCGCCGCCGTCGCCGCGTCCCCCCGCCGCCCGGACACCACCGCCGTCGTCACGGTGCCCTGGGTCCGCAACGAGCGCTCCGCCGTGGCCGGCCTGAAGACCACCTCGTACGCGGAGAACGTGGTCGCCCTCGCCGCCGCGCACCGGGCGGGCGCCTCCGAGGCGCTCCTGGCCAACACCGTGGGCCGGCTCTGCGAGGGCACCGGCTCCAACGTGTTCGTCGTGCTCGACGGGGAACTGCACACCCCGCCCCTGGAATCCGGCTGCCTCGCCGGCATCACCCGGGCCCTCGTCGTCGAGTGGGCCGGCGCCAAGGAGACCGACCTGCCCTTCGAGGCGCTGGAACAGGCCGAGGAGGTCTTCGTGACCTCCTCGCTGCGCGACGCCCAGGCCGTCGTCCGCCTCGACGGCCGGGAACTGGGGACGGGGCCCGGACCGGTCACCGCCGAGGTCATGCGGATCTTCCAGGTGAAGGCCGGCGCCGACCTCGATCCGTGAACACCGGTGACGCGGAGCCGCGGGGCAGGTAGAACTCGAGGTGATGACCACCACCCTGCGGCCCGCGCAGCCGCTTCAGCGAAACAGTGACGGCACCCGACGGAGGGCCTACGAGGTCCGGGTCAACAGCCGCCGGGTCGGCACCCTCGAACTGGCCACCAGGTCCGCCGCCCAGCCCGGCATCGGTGTGATCCGGGGGCTGTGGATCGACGAGGGCGACCGCCGGCGCGGACGCGGCACGGTCGCCGCGCTCGCCGCCGAGGAGGTGCTGCGCTCCTGGCGCTGCACCGGGGTCGCCGTGTCGGTGCCCGCCGACGCCGGGCCGGCGCTGCGGATGGCGGCGGCCCTCGGCTACCGGGAGACCGGCCGGGTCATGGTCAAGGAACTGCCGGAGCCGCCGCCGGACCTCCCCGCCGGCAGCATCGGCCGGCCGATGACCCGGGCCGAGTTCGACGCCTGGCTGGAGCCGGGCATCGTGGAGTACGGCCGCCGGCTCGTCGCCCCGGGCATGACCGAGGAGCAGGGCGTGGCCGCCTCCCGCGCCGAACACGCCAGGATGCTGCCCGACGGCCCCGACACACCGGGGACGGACTTCCTCCTGCTGGAGACCCCGGCAGGGGAGACGCTGGGCACCGTGTGGATCGGGGAGTGCGAACTGCCCGGCCTCGGCGCCGCCCCGTACGTGTACGACGTCAAGGTCGCGCCCGAGCACCGCGGGCAGGGCCACGGGCGGACCCTGATGCTCCTCGCCGAGCGGACCGTCCTGGCCGCCGGAGGGAGCCGGCTGGGCCTGCACGTGGTCGAGGGCAACACCCCGGCCCGGCGGCTCTACGAGTCGCTCGGGTACCGGGACGTCGCGGTGAACGCCTCCAAGGTGCTGATCTAGGCCGTCTCTTCCGGATCCTGCCCGACCCGCGCCGCCCGGCGCCGACGCCTAGTCAGCGAGGAGGCGGTCGACGATCTCCTCGATGCGGGCGCGCAGGCCCTCCTGGCTCTTGCCGCCGTCGAGGCGCTCGCCGTCGATCACGTAGGTCGGGGTGCCCGTCACGCCGATCGCCTTGCCCTCGGCCTGGTCGGCGTCGACGATCAGGATGTGCCGGCCGTCGATCAGGGCGGTGTCGAACTCCTCGACGTCGAGACCCAGGTCGCGGGCCACGTCCAACAGCACCGGCTCGCCCCGCTCGGACAGCTCCGCGGTGCGGGCCAGCAGGGCCTCGGCGTAGGGCCAGCCCTGGCCCTGCTCGGCGGCCTCCTCGGCCGCCTGCGCGGCGGCGAACGCGTGCTTGTGCTTCTCCAGGGGGAAGTGGCGCAGCCGGATGTCCAGCCGGTCGCCGTAGCGGGCCCGCAGGGCGCGGACGTCGTCCAGGGCGCGGTGGCAGTCCGGGCACTGCAGTTCGCACCAGACGTCGAGGATCACGGAATCGGTCATGCGGACAGTCTCCCAGGACCTGGGGAGGAGATCCGACCCCGATATCTCCCGGAGATCCGCACGGGGGAGGCCCCGTGCCTGGCCCCTGCGGCGGCGGGCGGTGCACGATGGACGGACGGGGACAGACCGCCCCGCCCTCGAAGAGTCCGGAGGACCGCATGCTTGCCGAGACCATTTGCTCCGCGGTGTCCGCGGCGGGCCTGGGCATCGCCGTGGTGACCGCCTACCGCAGGCGGTTCCTGGCCGCCGCGCGGATCACCGCGTACTCGCTGGTGCCGATCGGCCTCGTGCTGACGGGTGTCGTGGAGTGGCTGACCGGCATCGTCTTCAACCCGACCGTCTGGATCGGCTTCGCACTGCTGGGGCTGGCCTGGCTGATCCTCTTCACCACCCGCGCCGTCGAGCGGCGCAGTCCGGGCAGCTCCGGGAAGCCCGCGAAGAAGGCGAAGGCGGGCGCCTCCCCGGAGGCCGTCGCCCCGGCCGCCTCCCAGCCCTCCCTGGGCACCGCCGGCCCCACCACCCCCCGCCGCGACCAGCCGCCCGCCGCCCCCGCGGACGACTTCTCCGACATCGAAGCCATCCTCAAGAAGCACGGCATCTGACGACGCCCCGGGCCGGGCACGCAGCCGGTCAGCACTTCTTGGTCTGCTTCCGCTGCGGGCGGTTCCAGTCGCCCCGGGGCGGGCGACGCAGCCGGCGGGCACGGCATCGACCACCGCGCCCGCGCGGGAAGCACGGCGGGCGGGGTGGCGGGAGGCGGATCGCGGTACGTCCACAAGATCGAGCGAACTGCCGCGCGAGTGTTGGCGTGTTGAGGCGTGCGTGGCGGCCCGCTGCGCCATCATCGGCGCGACATGTTCGAGACATCGCAGAGTGACCCCGCGGTGCCCGTCCCGGTACCCGACCCCGTCGCCGACGAGCCGCGGGGCTGCCTTTTCGCCCTCTCCCAGCCGCCGCTGATGATCTTCCTAGCGGTGATCGGGATCCTGCTGCTGCTCGCCGCCGTGCACGATCTCTTCCTGCTCTGACGGCCCCGCGTCGGCCTCCTTGCGGCGGGCCCGGTACGCCGCGACGTGCAGCCGGTTCCCGCAGGTCCGGCTGTCGCAGTAGCGCCGGGAGCGGTTGCGCGAGAGGTCCACGAAGGCGCGCCGGCAGTCGGGGGCCTCGCACCGGCGCAGCCGTTCCTCCTCGCCGGAGACCACGATGAAGGCCAGCGCCATGCCGCCGTCGGCCGCCAGGTGGTCGCCCACCGACGCGCCCGGCGCGAAGTAGTGCACGTGCCAGTCGTAGCCGTCGTGGTCGGTCAGCTGCGGGGTGGTGCCCGCGGTCGCCACGAGCTCGTTGATCAGCACGGACGCGGCGCGCGCGTTCGGCGCCGCGAAGACCTGGGCGAACTTCGAGCGCACGGTCCGGACGCCGGCCAGATCACGGGCGCCGAGCTCGCCGACGTCGCTGATCGAGTACTCCTGGACGAAGCCGCGCAGCGCGCCGATGTCCGAGAGACCGTCGGGCTGGTCGGGTTCGGCCGCGGTGTTCACCAGCGCGACGACGACGTCGAGCGCGCGACGGGTGTCGTGTGGGATCTGCACGGTGTCTCCCTGGGGGCCGGGCCTGCGGCGACGGGCGTGCCGCCGATGCCGCCCGACAATAGCCGGTCCCCGCACAGCACACAGGCGCCGTCCTCGCGGGTGGCTTCCGCGGGAACAGCGCCGGCGCACGCGTATGTGGTTGTCCGCTCCGCACCGTCGCCCCGAGTCGGACGGTGTCGAGCGGCCGTGAGCCTGGCTCAGCTTTCGGCCAGGATGTGGGAGAGCTCCTTGTCGAGGTCGAAGTGCCGGTGCTCGGTCCCGGGTGGAACCGCGGCGTCCGTCCGCTTGAGGAACGACTCCAGGGCTCGGGCGGGTGCTTCGAGAAGCGCTTCTCCCTCCGGTGAGCTCAGGGCGATGCAGACGACGCCCTGACCGTGACTGCGGGAGGGCCAGACGCGGACGTCGCCGGTACCGGTGGGCCGGTGGAGACCCTCTGCGAGGAGGTCGCGGGCAAACACCCATTCGACCGTCTCCTCGGCGCCGGTGTGGAAGGTGGCGTGCACGGCGTAGGGGTCGGCCGTGTCATACCGCAGGCCCGCGGGAACAGGCAGTGAGGACTCGCTCGACACAACGAGGCGCAGGTGCAGCTCGCAGCTGACCGTGGTGTTCATAAGCGCCAGGGCCTTTCGCTCAGTGTGCGCTCGGGGATTCGCACGTCGGCGAAATCGACATGCCACCTACGGTGTCGTTGTAAACCCCTCTGACCGTTTTGTGGACCTCTGGGTCCCTCGGACGGCGGATCCAAACCGTCGTTCCCGTGTGCTTCGCGCTCGGGTAGATTCGACTCATGAATACGGGGAGTGACCGCGGAACGAACGAGTCCGCTACCGGCGACACCACCACGGAAACCAGCGCGCAGAGCGCCGCGGAGACCGCGGAGGAAACGCCGCACGTGTCGAAGGCGCCCGCCTTCATCAAGGCCAGCAAGAGCCTGCACCTCAGCTGGCAGGTCGGCGTCTTCATCGTCGGCCTCGCGGTGATCGCCGCCGGCGTCGCCATGCTCGTCCTGCCCGGCCCCGGCTGGGTCGCGATCTTCGCGGGCCTGGCGATCTGGGCCACCGAGTTCGCCTGGGCCCACCTCGTGCTGCGCTGGACCAAGCGCAAGGTCACCGAGGCCGCACAGAAGGCGCTCGACCCGAAGGTGCGCCGCCGCAACATCATCCTGACCACCGTCGGCCTCGTCGTCGCGGGCGCCCTGATCGGCTTCTACCTGTGGAAGTACGGGCTCGTCCTGCCCTGGGACCTCAAGGACCAGTGATGGTCAAAGAGCACCGCTGACATGGGGTAATGTTTGCGGTGCGTCCGGGCGATTAGCTCAGTGGGAGAGCACTTCGTTCACACCGAAGGGGTCACTGGTTCGAACCCAGTATCGCCCACCCGGACCAGGGGCCCGGAGACATTCACCGTCTCCGGGCCCCTGGCGTTTTCGCCGCCCCTAGCGCAGCCGCCCGATCGCCGCACGCAGCCTGCGCGCGTCCCGCAGCCGCTTCTCGTACGTCGCACCCACCGCCAGCAGCAGCACCCCCGCCAGGGCCGGCGGCACCCAGCGCGGCAGCGCCCCCGCGACCTGCACCACGTACGGGGCCAGCTCGTGCACCGCCACCGCCGCCAGCACCGCGCCGCCCAGCAGGAGCGGAGCCTGGAGCCGCCGGTGCGCACCCGCCAGGGTCACCGCCAGCGCGGCCGCCCCCAGCAGCAGCGGGCGCACCCAGTCCGCGTCGCCCCAGGCCGCCAGCAGGCTCGGCACCAGCGTCGCCGCCAGCCCCGGCCCGTACGCCGTCCAGGACGAGGCCTCCGCGTCCCGGCGGCGCCGCAGGAAGCCCACCGCGAGCGCGGGCACCGTGACCGGCAGCGTGTACGCCTCCGGCGCCGTCACCCCGGCCTCCGCCAGCCGCACCCACGTCGCCGCCACGAACAGCGCACCCGCCGCCCAACCCAGCACCCGCCGCTCCGGCCGCACCGCGGCCCCCGCGCAGACCACCCCGGCCAGCGCCAGGGCCAGGGCCAGCGTCCCGGGCCGCCCCGCGGACAGCACCAGCGCCAGGACACCCGACACGGCCGCCGCGATCTCGGCCGGCAGCCGTACGGCGCCCAGCCGCGGCCCGAGCGCCGCCACGAGCGCCGGGACCGCCAGGACCGGCAGCGCCCACCAGGCCACCGCCAGGTCCGTCACCGCGGACGCGGCCACCAGCAGCCCCGTCGCGTAACCGACCGCGCACACCGCGGCCCCCGACCGGACCCACCGCGCGGCGGGCCCGTACGCCGCTCCCGCCGCACAGCCCGCGCCCAGCAGGCCCCAGACCGCGAAGGTCGCCGCGCGGCCGTCCAGCGCGCCCAGGGACACGTTCGCGGCCCCCGCCAGCGCGCACACCGCCGCCGCGATCCCGGCCCCCCGCGCCGGCGGGCGCAGGGCGAGGACCCCGGCCGCCCCCGTCACCGGGAGCTGCACCGCGAACACCGCCGCCACCGGGAACCCGAGCAGCACCGGCGCCGTGAACAGACCCGCCCAGCCCAGGACCACCGCCAGCACCCCGGGCTCCGGCCGCGCCGACACCCGCGACAGCCACCAGGCCGCCCCCGCCGTCATCAGCAGCGCGACCGCGGCCGCCGCCCCCGGAGCGTACGGATCCGCCGCCGGGGTCGTCACCGCCCACACCTCCTCCAGCACCCGCAGCCGCGCCACCAGCACCGCCGCCACGGCCGCGCCGGCCGTCAGCGCGCCCAGGGCGCCCACCACCGCACCGGCGAGGACCGCCCCGCGCCGGACCGCCTCCGGCAGCGCGGGCACCCGTACCGCCGCCAGCAGCGGCAGGCCCACCAGCAGGTGCGCCACCACCGCCCAGCCCGGTTCAAGCTCCGGCCGGGCCACGCCGCCGACGGCCGCCACCGCCGCCACGGCGCCCACCAGCGCCGCGGCCCAGGCCCGCGGCTCCCGCCAGGCGGCCGCCACACCCAGGGCCGCGCCGGCCAGCAGCAGCGCCGCCGGAGCCAGGGCCTGCCCCGCCGAGCCCGCCGACCACGACTGCGCCGCGCCGACCAGCAGCGCGGCCGAGCCCAGCACCGCCGCCGGGACCGCCGCCGCACGGACCCGCAGCGCCAGCGCCGCGTCCAGTGCCGCCGTCACCAGCAGCGCCCAGCCGAGACCCAGCGCACCCGCATCCCCGGCGACCGCCGCCAGCGGCAGCGGCAGCTGCGCGGCGAGCACCGCCGCAGGCAGCGGCAGCCGCAGCGTCCGCAGCGCCGCCCCGTACCCGGCCCACACCGCCGCCAGCACCGCCGCCGCGCCCGCCGCGTACCCGGTGCCGTCGGCGTCCGGCATGCCGACCGCGTACAACGCGTACGCGTCCAGCACCGTCAGCAGCAGCCCCACGGCGGCCACCGACTCCGCCGTCGAACGCAGCCCGCGGCGCACCAGCGGCACGGGTGCGGCCAGAGCCGCCGCCGTCACCACGGCCAGCACCGCCGAGCGCCCGGCGATCCCCATCGAGCCCCAGCTGACCAGAGTGAACGCCAGCGCGGCCACGGCCAGCAGCACCGCGCCCAGGGCGAGCAGCACGTTCTGCGCACTGGGGGCCGAAGCCTCCTTCGCGGGCCCTGAGGGGCCGGCGGACCAGGAGGGCGAGCCGGAAGCGGCGGGTCCCCAGCGGACAACCGCCGTGCCCGACTGCTGGAGCAGGCGCAGCAGCCAGTCCCGGCGGGCCAGCAAGTGCAGGCGCCGGGCATCGAGTTGGGCCAGCTCACGGTCGATGAGCGCCAGCTCTTCGGCCGGCGGCAGAGGGGAGTTCATATGCGGAGTGTGGCGCCCGTCACCCGGTCAGGACATGGGCGGGGGTACTCAAATACGTACTGAGTACCGCCGGGCGGCCCCCGGCCGGGGAAGCGGTTTGAACCAGCCCCGAGGCTTCTGTATTGTTCAGTGCGTTCCCGGGCGATTAGCTCAGCGGGAGAGCACTTCGTTCACACCGAAGGGGTCACTGGTTCGATCCCAGTATCGCCCACCGGGTCAGGCCGGTCCGTCGATGACGGACCGGCCTTCCGCATGTCCGGTCCCCCTGCCCGGCTACGCCGCCGCCGACAGGTCCGGCCGCAGCGGCCAGTGCGGGTCCACCGCCTCCGGGGTCCCCTGCCGCGCGAACCACGCCTGGAGGCCCCGCGCCTGCGCCGCGTGCCACACGGCCTGGAGCGTGTGCAGTTCGGCCGGCGTCAGCCGCTCCAGTCGCGAGGCGAACCGGCGGCCCACCGCCCGTACGAGCTCCAGCGAGGCCAGCGCGTCCGCCGCCGCGTCGTGCGCGCCCTCCAGCTCGATCCCGTAGTGCGCGCACAGGTCCGTCAGCGTCCGGCGGCCCTTGCGGTACCGGTCCAGGTGCTTGTCCAGCACCCGCGGGTCCAGCACCGTCAGCGGCCGGTTGTCCAGGTACCGCGACAGCGACGACGCCCGGTGCCGGCGCAACTCCCGGTCCAGCAGCGTCAGGTCGAACGGCGCGTTCATCACCACCACCGGCCGGCCCGCGACCTGCTGCTCCCCGAGCGCGCGGGCTATCTCCTCCACCACCGGCGCCGGCCAGCGCCCGTGGCGCTGCAGGTGCTCGTCGGTGAGGCCGTGCACTTCCGTCGCGCCCGCGGGCACCGGAACGCCGGGATTGACCAGCCAGCGCGTCGTGCGGACCCGGCCGCCCGCGCACTCCTGCACGATGAGCGCGGCGGACACGATCCGGTCCTGCTCCACGTCCACCCCGGTGGTCTCCGTGTCGAATGCGGCCAGCGGGCCCTCATACCAGCGTGTCATGGCGAACTCCTCGTCCCCGGTCGGCAGTTGGGGTGCAGCCGGGCGCCGCCGCCTCGGAACGTGCCGCCCCTGCCCGAATCGGTGATACCCGGGCTGTTTGTTCCGTACGCCGTTTGCGGCGACCCGGGTGCGGAGACAACAACCTTGGGGGACCGTACACATGACCGGTCGTCACCCACCCACCCACCGAAGGCAGAGCCCGGAAGGCATGGGGAGCCGGCCATGGCGCTCGCACAGCCCGAACCGGGCGGGGTGCTGGCGGGGCAGATCGATCCGCGGACCGGAACCGGTACGGACACACCGGACGGGACGCGGGCCGTACCGCTGCGCGGCACACTCGCCACCACCGCCTGCATGGAGACCCTCCAGGTGGGATACCTGCACGCCGTCGCCGCCGCGGCCGGCTGCTCGCTGTCCCAGCCCTTCCCCGACAACGGCGTCGACTGGCACGTCAGCCACGGCGCCCCCGAGCACGTCGTCGACGACGAGGTCACCCTCAAGGTGCAGTTGAAGGCGACCTACCAGGTACCGCCCCGGCCGCCCGGGCCCACCTTCGCCTTCACCCTCGACAACGAGCACCTGGTGAAACTGGCCCGCACCCCGGTCGCCGTCCACAAGATCCTCGTCGTGATGCTCGTCCCGCGGGAGCGCGACCAGTGGCTCGCCGCCGGACACGACCGGCTCGACCTGCGGCACTGCTGCTACTGGACCAATCTCGCCGGACACCCCGTGACCGGCCGGCGCCGGACCACCGTACGGATCCCGACCGCGCGGATCTTCGACGACCGGGCGCTGTGCGAGATCATGACCCGGGTCGGGTCGGGAGGGACACCCTGATGCACTGGCACCCGTCGAACCTCGAACCACTGCTGCCCCCGGACCACGGCCGGCCCGGGCACTTCCCGGACTTCCCGCACTCCTCCGCAGCCCCCGATCCCGCGCAGGTCGACCCCGCCGTGCTCGGCGCGCTGCTGCACCGGCACGGCTGGCTGCGCCGGGGCGGGGCCGCCGGCCGGTACGGGCGCTGGACACCGCCCGGGTACGCCGGCACCAGCGTGCTCGTCCCCGAGAACAGGGCCTTCCCCGACTGCGCCGACCTGCTGGAGGAGGCGCTCACCGCCCTCTCGCGCAGCACGCTGCCGTCCGCACGGGAGGTGCTCTACGGGCTGAGCGTGCCCAGTGACGAGATCCGCTGGGAGCGGGAGGTCCCGCCGGGGGCGTACGGGCTGGAGGGCGAGGCCGCCTGGACCGTGCAGGAGCAACTGCGCTCGGCCGCCCGGCAACTGCTGCTGGCGGGGGCGCTCGCGGCGCGGGCGCGGGCCGGCTACTACGGCGCCCGCCACCGGGCCCAGGCCGAACGGGTCCTGGACGCCGTCCTGGTGGGGCCGCAGCCGGGCGGGCGGCGGCTGAGCGCGTACGTTCCGGTGGACGGCGGGCGGGGCACCGTGACGCGGCTGCACCACGCGCTGCACGCGGCCCGCGAGGCCGTCGACTACCAGCGGGCCACCGGCGGCATGGAGGCCTTCGACGCCGCGGTGGCGGCCGGGGTCAGCCGGGAGCTCGCCGAGGCGCTCATCGCGCTGGTGCGCGGCTCGGAGGGCGCGCGCGTCGCGCTGGCCTGGGCGCCCGCGGCGGGGGTGCCGGCGGGCTGCGCGGCCCGGCCGGAGCCGGTGGAGTTCTCCCCGGGCGACCTGCCCGTGCTGCGGGAGGCCGCGGCGCGCTACACGCGCGACGAGCCGGCCGTGCAGGTGCGCGTCGCGGGGGCGGTGGTCCGGATGCGGCGCTCGGCCCCGGGCGGCGGGGGCACGGTCCGGCTGCGGGTCCTCGCCGGGGCGGAGGTCCCGTACGTACGGGCCGCCCTCGACGAGGAGGCGTACCGGGTGGCGGGACACGCGCACCTGGTGGGCCTGCCGATCCGGATCAGCGGACGGCTCCAGCGCCGGGGCGGCTTCCGCCGGCTCACCGACGCCACGGACGTGAGCCCCGTCCCACTGGACGAGGTCGAGCGGGACCGCCTCATGAAGTCCCTGGACGAGTCCTTCGACCCGGCGGACGTCTTGCCGTCGGACGACTGAAGGACGCCATGACCAGGCCCGGGGCGGGGGAGAAGTCGGCGCCGCGGACGAAGCCGAGCGCCTCGTAGAGGCGGACTGCGGGGGTGTTGGCGGCCCCCGTGGTGACCTGGACGGGGCGGCCGGGGAAGAGCTCGGCCAGGGCGTGGCGCAGCAGCAGGGAGGCGACGCCCCGGCGGAAGAAGGCCGGGGCCACGCAGAGCCGGTCGATGCCGATGCCGCCGTCGGGCTCCTCCTCCCAGGCGAGGAAGCCGGCCAGCTCGCCGCCCTCGGCGACGGCGCCGACCCAGCGCAGGTCCTGCGCGCGCAGCTCCGGGAGGCTCTCGCGGAGCGCCGGGATGCCGTCGAAGCCGATGAGCTCCGCCTCGACCGCGTACGCGGCCCGGCCGATCCGGTGCACGGCGGCCGCGGTGGCGTCGTCGCTCAGGTCGAGCGTGCGTAGGTGCGGGCGTATGTGCGGGCTCGGCACAGGGGTCCCTCCGTGGGCTGGGGCGGCCCCCACGCTACCGCCGGCTTCCGGCGGCGGACCCGGAATTTCCGCTGCGCGTCCGCTGCCCGTCCGCTGCCCGTCCGCTGCGCGGTGCGTGACGGGGCTTCGGGGCGGGGCGGTGCGCCTGCGCTGCGCGTGACGGTTCGGGCCGTGAGCCGGGGCTTCGGGGTGTGGCGGTGCGCGTCCGCTGCGCGGTGCGTGACGGGGCTTCGGGGTGGGGCGGTGCGCCTGCGCTGCGCGTGACGGTTCGGGCCGTGAGCCGGGGCTTCGGGGTGGGGCGGTGCCCCTCCGGGGCGTCTCCTCGGCTCGCGAACCCTGTGCCGGATCGGCCCCCTGGTCGGCGCTGGGTTCGCTCGGCCTGCGGGGACGCCCCGGAGTGTCCCCACCCCACGGGCCGTCTCCGCCTGTGAGCCCGGGCCCACTCCGGGATCTCCCCGCAGGCCGAGCGAACCCACCCCTGACCAGCGGACCGGCTCGGCACGGGGTTCGCGAGCCGAGGAGAGATCCCGGGGGGACCCCGCGCCACGCCCCGCCTGCGGATGCCCGTGCCGAGCGGTGCCAGTGCCCGGTAGCGGGGGCCGTGCGTCCGGGTCCGGCTCGGGTGGGCGGTGCCCGAGCCGTCGGGAGGGGGTCCGGGCCGGGCCGGGGAGGAACCGTTTAGCGGCGCAGCCACTCGGCTCGGTACGATTCAGGCGCGCAGCGTTCGCTCGCGCATCCCCTGAGTCAGGAGAGACCGGTGTCAGACGTCCGTGTGATCATCCAACGCGATTCCGAGCGGGACGAGCGCGTGGTGGCCACGGGCACTACGGCGGCGGAGCTCTTCGCCGGCGAGCGCACCATCGTCGCCGCCCGTGTGGCGGGCGAGCTCAAGGACCTCGCCTACGAGGTGCAGGACGGCGAGACCGTCGAGCCGGTGGAGATCTCCTCCGAGGACGGCCTCAACATCCTGCGCCACTCGACCGCGCACGTCATGGCACAGGCCGTGCAGGAGCTGTTCCCCGAGGCCAAGCTCGGCATCGGCCCGCCGGTCCAGAACGGCTTCTACTACGACTTCGACGTGGCCCGGCCCTTCACCCCGGAGGACCTCAAGGCCATCGAGAAGAAGATGCAGGAGATCCAGAAGCGCGGCCAGCGCTTCTCCCGCCGCGTCGTCACCGACGAGGCGGCCCGCGAGGAGCTCGCCGACGAGCCGTACAAGCTGGAGCTCATCGGCATCAAGGGTTCCGCGTCCACCGACGACGGCGCGAACGTCGAGGTGGGCGGCGGCGAGCTGACCATCTACGACAATCTGGACGCCAAGACCGGCGACCTGTGCTGGAAGGACCTCTGCCGCGGTCCCCACCTGCCCACCACCCGCAACATCCCGGCGTTCAAGCTCATGCGCAACGCCGCCGCCTACTGGCGCGGCAGCGAGAAGAACCCGATGCTCCAGCGCATCTACGGCACCGCGTGGCCGTCGAAGGAGGAGCTGAAGGCCCACCTCGACTTCCTCGCCGAGGCCGAGAAGCGCGACCACCGCAAGCTCGGCAACGAGCTCGACCTCTTCTCCATCCCGGACGAGATCGGCTCCGGCCTCGCCGTCTTCCACCCGCGCGGCGGCATCATCCGCCGGGTCATGGAGGACTACTCGCGCAAGCGGCACGAGGAGGAGGGCTACGAGTTCGTCTACTCCCCGCACGCCACCAAGGGCGCCCTCTTCGAGAAGAGCGGCCACCTGGACTGGTACGCGGAGGGCATGTACCCCCCCATGCAGCTCGACGGTGGTACCGACTACTACCTCAAGCCCATGAACTGCCCGATGCACAACCTGATCTTCGACGCGCGCGGCCGCTCCTACCGCGAACTGCCGCTGCGCCTGTTTGAGTTCGGCACCGTGTACCGGTACGAGAAGTCGGGTGTCGTCCACGGCCTGACCCGCGCCCGCGGCTTCACCCAGGACGACGCGCACATCTACTGCACCCGTGAGCAGATGGCGGAGGAGCTCGACACCACCCTCACCTTCGTGCTCAACCTGCTGCGCGACTACGGCCTGACCGACTTCTACCTGGAGCTGTCCACCAAGGACCCGGAGAAGTTCGTCGGCTCGGACGAGGCCTGGGAGGAGGCGACCGCGGTCCTCGCGCAGGTCGCCGAGAAGCAGGGCCTCCCGCTGGTCCCGGACCCGGGCGGCGCCGCCTTCTACGGTCCGAAGATCTCGGTGCAGTGCAAGGACGCCATCGGCCGTACCTGGCAGATGTCGACCGTGCAGCTCGACTTCAACCTGCCGGAGCGCTTCAACCTGGAGTACACCGCGCCCGACGGCTCCCGTCAGCGTCCGGTCATGATCCACCGCGCGCTGTTCGGTTCCATCGAGCGGTTCTTCGCCGTGCTGCTGGAGCACTACGCGGGCGCCATGCCGCCGTGGCTGGCGCCGGTCCAGGCCGTCGGCATCCCGATCGGCGACGGGCACGTCGAGTACCTGCAGGCGTTCGCCGCCGAGGCGAAGAAGCAGGGTCTGCGGGTCGAGGTGGACGCCTCCTCCGACCGCATGCAGAAGAAGATCCGCAACCACCAGAAGCTCAAGGTGCCGTTCATGATCATCGTCGGTGACGAGGACATGGCGGCGGGCACGGTCTCCTTCCGCTACCGCGACGGTTCGCAGGAGAACGGCATCCCGAAGGACGAGGCGCTGGCCAAGCTGGCGAAGGTCGTCGCGGACCGCGTCCAGGTCTGATCCGCAACGTCGGGGCCCCCGGGAAGTGATCACTTTCCGGGGGCCTTCCTCGTCCGCGCAGGCAAGGTCATATGCTGCATGCCATGACGACTGAGCCGGAGCAGCAGATCGGGGTCGGCACGCAGGACGCGTTCCAGCGTCTGTGGACGCCCCACCGGATGGCCTACATCCAAGGGGAGAACAAGCCGACCGGCCCGGAGGCCGGGGACGGCTGTCCCTTCTGCGGGATTCCGGAGATGTCCGACCAGGACGGCCTGGTCGTGGCGCGGGGCAAGCACGTCTACGCCGTGCTGAACCTCTACCCCTACAACGGCGGCCACCTGATGGTCGTGCCGTACCGCCACGTCGCCGACTACACCGAGCTCGACGCCCCGGAGACGGCCGAGCTGGCCGACCTCACCAAGCGGGCGATGGTGGCGCTCCGCAAGGCCTCGGGTGCGCACGGGTTCAACATCGGCATGAACCAGGGCGCGGCGGCCGGCGCCGGCATCGCCGCGCACCTGCACCAGCACATCGTGCCCCGCTGGGGCGGGGACACGAACTTCATGCCGGTGGTCGGCCACACCAAGGTGCTGCCCCAACTCCTGGCGGACACGCGCCAGATGCTCGCCGACGCTTGGCCCGTGGGCTGACCTCCGGGGGCTCCGCACGCCCGGCGGGCGGCGGTGCCCACGCCTCGCGGCCTACGCCTCGCGGTTCTCGCGCCGGGCCCGCAGCTCGGCCTCGACGTCGAACTCCTTCAGGTTGAGGGGAGGGCCCGGCGGGGGCATCCGCAAGGCCGCCCGGATCTTGTCATTGACCTCGGTGAGGAGGGCCCGCGCCTCGCGCTCCGTGCGCGCCGCCGCGGCCGCCTCGCGGGCGTCCTCGGCCTCCTTGCGCAGGGCGAGCGCCGGCGGGAGGGCCGCGAAGCCCTCGCGGTGCATCTTGCCCCGGATCCACCACAGCTCGTCGTACGGGGCGTCCAGCGAGGCCATCGGCTTGCCGAAGCCGGGCAGCTCCTCGAAGTCGCCGCGTGCGGTGGCCTGCCTGATCTGCCGGTCCACGAAGGACTCGAAGTCCACGCCAGGCGGTTTGCGCTCGGTCATGGTTGCCTCCTCGGGCCGTCTCCTCGTCTCCCTCCAGCCTAACTAGGCGTCGTAGACGTCCGCCTTGCGCGGGGCGGGCTCCTGGATGAGGCCGCTCATGATCGAGGAGCGGTTGGTGAAGCGATCGGTGTCCACGCCGTTCTCCTCCAGGACCTTGAAGGTCGCCGCGTGGATCGACCGCAGGACCGGAGCCACCGTGCGCAGGGCGTCGTCGGCCATGAACCGGTGGCGCCACATCGAACTCGCCCAGACGTGGCGCAGGCCGAAGGGTTCGGGCAGGACCAGCTTGCCGCCGAAGAAGTCGAGGACCGGCGGGTACCAGGTCAGCGGCGCCCGCACGGCGAGGCGCACCACCTCCTGGGCGTCCACCAGCGGCAGCGGCTTCTCCACGGTCTCCCAGAAGCGGATGCTCTTGGGCACCTCCACCACCGGGGCCTTGGACTTGGTGGTGAACAGGCCGTGCACGGGGCCCAGGGCGTGCGCGGTGACGTCCACGCGCAGCGTCTTGTAGAGCACGGTGACGGTGACCAGCATGTTGATGATCAGCTGGCCGTCCCAGAGCGGGTACTGGATGCCCAGGTAGTGGCGGTTCCCGGAGTTGAACTGCTGCTCGTTGCAGATCCGGGTGACCTCGTGCGGCTTGACGAGGAAGGCGTCGACGTTCTCGCCGGTGGGGCGGGCCACCTCGGCGGCGCCCTCGCCGACCGGGGTGACGATCCAGTGCTGGATCGCGGCGGGCGGGAAGCCGCCGGTGTGCAGCGGGCCGCGCTCCAGCTTGCGCAGCTGGGCGTCGATCGCGCGTATGACGTCCCAGGCGCGGAAGGGGTGGATCTCCTTGCCCTCGTCCTTCGGGGCGAGCTCCTCGGCCATCTGCCAGTTGCCCCAGCGGGTGCCCATGCCCAGGATGCCCTTGGGGCCGGCGTAGAAGACCTGGTTGCTGCGGTCCTCCGCGGTGAGCTTGGCGAGCTGGAGGCGCAGGTCCTCGCGGGCCTTCTCGTCGGGGTTGCCGGGCACCGCCTCCGGGATCTTGGCGGCGACCCCGCCGCCGGACAGCAGTCCGTCCCAGCGTTCGCGCAGGTCGCGGGCGGTGGACTCGCAGGTGCGGCGGGCGAGCAGCCAGCCCAGCGCGGGAACGATGATCATTCCGCGGACGTAGAGGCCGAGGAAGCCGGTGAGCGGCAGCCTGAACATCAGGACGGCCACCACGATGCCGATGCCCACCAGGAGCGTGGTACCCAGCCAGGAGTGCTTGCCCTGCTTGGAGGCCAGGGACTTGCGGAGCTGGAAGAGGCCCAGCCACAGCAGCAGCCCGGGCAGGAACAGCACACCGCAGACCAGCATGATCAGCCGGAGCCTGCGGTCGCGCTCCTTGCGGATGCGGGACGCGGCCAGGCAGTGCTCCACGACCGTCTGCGGGTCGGCGCCGAAGGACTGGATGAGCGGCTTGCGGCCGGACCCCAGGGTGCGGGCCTCGACGGCCCGGCAGAAGGCCTCGCCGAGGCTGGGCTCGAAGAGGGAGAGCTTCGGGGGCTTCACCGTGGCCGGGTGGTTCTCGCTGTTGGCCCCGAGTATGGCCTCGAGCTTGCTGTCCTTGCCGCCGTCGCGGTACGCGGCCGAGGCGAGGGCGTTGGTCGCCGCCGTCTGCCCCCCGCCGTTCTGCAGTGGAATCTGCGCGCCGGGCCTGAAATCGAATCCGTCGTCCGCCACCGCTGCCCCCCTCGCTTGCGTTCCTGCTCTTTTGGTGCGCCGACGAGCCTATCGGCGGATCTCGCCCCATGGTCATGGGACAGGGAAATGCCGCCCACCGCAAGACGGTTGGGTGGGCGGCACCCCGGTGCTACCTCAACTACGTTCCCTTCTCCGTCTGTTCGCGCACCTTTTCCGCGATCTGGGGCGGCATGGGCTCGTGCCGGGCGTAGGCGCGGGCGAAGCGGCCGGTGCCGTGCGAGACGGAGCGCAGCTCGACGGCGTAGCGGCCGATCTCGATCTCGGGGATCTCGGCGCGGACCCGGGTGCGCCCGGCCCCGGCCTGGTCGGTGCCGACGACACGGCCGCGGCGGCCCGCGAGATCGCTCATGACGGGCCCGACGTACTCGTCGGGGATCAGGACGTCGAGCTCGGCGACCGGTTCGAGCAGGTCGATCCGGGCCTCCGCCGCGGCCTCGCGCAGGGCGAGCGCGCCCGCGGTCTGGAACGCGGCGTCCGAGGAGTCCACCGAGTGCGCCTTGCCGTCGAGGAGGGTGATGCGTACGTCGACCAGCGGGTAGCCGGCGGCGACCCCGCGGGCGGCCTGGCTGCGCACGCCCTTCTCCACGGACGGGATGAACTGGCGGGGCACGGAGCCGCCGACGACCTTGTCGACGAACTCGATGCCGCTGCCGGGCGGGAGCGGTTCCACCTCGATCTCGCAGATGGCGAACTGGCCGTGGCCGCCGGACTGTTTGACGTGCCGGCCGCGGCCGGCCGCCTTGCCGCCGAAGGTCTCGCGCAGGCTCACCTTGTGCGGGACGGGGTCGACCTGGACGCCGTAGCGGGTGCGCAGCCGCTCCAGGGCGACGTCCTGGTGTGCCTCGCCCAGGCTCCACAGGACCACCTGGTGGGTGTGTGGGTTCTGCTCCAGCCGCATGGTGGGGTCCTCGGCGACGAGCCGGGCCAGGCCCTGGGAGAGCTTGTCCTCGTCGGCCTTGCTGTGGGCCTCGATGGCGAGGGGGAGCAGGGGGTCGGGCATGGTCCACGGCGCCATGAGGAGGGGGTCGTCCTTGGCGGAGAGGGTGTCGCCGGTCTCCGCGCGGCTGAGTTTGGCCACGCAGGCCAGGTCCCCGGCGATGCACCGGCCGAGAACGCGCTGCTGTTTGCCGAAGGGGGCGGTCAGGGTGCCGATCCGCTCGTCGACGTCGTGGTCCTCGTGCCCCCGGTCGGCCAGGCCGTGCCCGCTGACGTGGACGGTCTCCTCCGGGTTCAGGGTGCCGGAGAAGATGCGTACGAGGGACACGCGGCCGACGTAGGGGTCGGAGGAGGTCTTGACGACCTCGGCGACCAGGGGTCCGGCGGGATCGCAGGTGACGTCGGGGCGGGCGGAGCCGTCGGGACGGGTGACGGTGACGGCGGGGCGCTCCAGGGGGGTCGGGAAGCCGCCGGTGATCAGTTCGAGGAGTTCCACGGTGCCGAGGCCCTGGCGGGCGCCGTCGGCGGCCGGGGCGGCCATCAGGACGGGGTGGAAGGTGCCGCGGGCGACGGCGCGCTCCAGGTCGTCGACGAGGGTCTTGAGGTCTATGTCCTCGCCGCCGAGGTAGCGGTCCATGAGGGTCTCGTCCTCGCTCTCGGCGATGATCCCCTCGATGAGCCGCGCGCGGGCCGCGGTGATGAGGTCCAGCTCGGCCGGGTCCGGGTCGCGCTCCACGCGCTCGCCGGAGGCGTACTCGTACACGCGCTGGGACAGCAGGCCGAGCAGGCCGGTGACGGGGGCGTGCCCGTCCGGGCCGGCGGGGCCGTGCAGGGGGAGGTAGAGCGGGATGACCGCGTCGGGGTCCTCCGCGCCGAAGATCTCGCCGCAGACGGTGGTCATCTGCGCGTAGTCGGAGCGGGCGGCCTCCAGGTGGGTCACGACGATGGCGCGGGGCATGCCTACGGCCTCGCACTCGTCCCAGACCATGCGGGTGGCGCCGTCGATCCCGTCCGAGGCCGAGACGACGAAAAGGGCCGCGTCCGCTGCGCGCAGACCGGCCCTGAGTTCCCCGACGAAGTCGGCGTATCCGGGGGTGTCCAAGATGTTGATCTTGATCCCGTCCCATTCGACGGGGACGAGGGAGAGCTGGATGGAACGCTGGCGTCGGTGTTCGATCTCGTCGTAGTCGGAGACGGTGGCGCCGTCCTCGACCCGACCGGCCCGGTTGACCGCTCCGGCGGTCAGGGCGAGGGCTTCGACCAGTGTGGTCTTGCCGGATCCGCTGTGGCCGACCAGCACGACGTTCCGTATGGACGAGGGGCGGTCGGCCGTCAGTGCCCTGCCGGCGGCTCCGGCTTGGTGTGATGTGGCTCCCATGGTGCTCGTGCCTCCCGGTGGTGACGGTGAGGAGGGTGGGTTCCTTGTCCCCGCGCATGAGGAATGCGCGGTTCTACGAGCTTTGCACTGCTGTCACACCGCGTCCATACGTCGTACCGGGGACGTACCGGGGACGTACGGGGGCCTTACCCGTGACGCACAGGCGGCGGTCCGCGGCATGAAGAACGCCTTACGGGCGAGAACCGGTGGGTGCGCGGCGTTCCGGCGGCGGCGTGCTGGCTACGATGGGCCAGCCGGTGGCCGTGGTGGCCGTGCGGCCCAGCGACCCTCCGGGAAGGCCATGCTGAACAAGTACGCGCGTGCATTCTTCACGCGTGTTCTCACGCCATTCGCCGCATTTCTGCTCCGGCGGGGGGTGAGCCCGGACGCGGTCACCCTGATCGGCACGGCCGGAGTGGTGGCGGGCGCGCTGGTCTTCTTCCCCCGCGGGGAGTTCTTCTGGGGCACCATCACCATCACCCTCTTCGTCTTCTCCGACCTCGTCGACGGGAACATGGCCCGCCAGGCCGGGATCTCCAGCCGGTGGGGCGCCTTCCTCGACTCCACCCTCGACCGGGTGGCCGACGCGGCGATCTTCGGCGGCCTCGCCCTCTGGTACGCCGGCTCCGGCAACGACAACGCGCTGTGCGCGGTGGCGATCTTCTGCCTGGCCAGCGGCCAGGTGGTGTCCTACACCAAGGCGCGCGGCGAGTCGATCGGGCTGCCGGTGGCCGTCAACGGGCTCATCGAGCGCGCCGAGCGCCTGGTGATCTCGCTGGTCGCGGCCGGCCTGTCCGGACTGCAGACCTTCGGGGTGCCGTCCTGGATCGGCGTCCTCCTGCCGATCGCCCTGTGGGTGGTCGCCGTCGGGTCGCTCGTCACCCTGATCCAGCGCGTGGTCACCGTACGCCGCGAGTCCGCTGAGGCCGACGCCGCGGCGGCCGCCTCCGAAGGGGGCGCCGCCTGATGGGCGCCGCACAGGACAAGCTGGTGGACGGCCTGTACGGGCTCGGCTGGGCCGGGGTCAAGAAGCTGCCCGAGCCGGCCGCCGTTGCCCTCGGCCGGCGGATCGCGGACTTCGCGTGGAAGCGCCGCGGCAAGAGCGTGCTGCGCCTGGAGTCGAACCTGGCCCGGGTGGTGCCCGACGCCGGCCCCGAGCGGCTGCGCGAGCTCTCCCGGGCCGGCATGCGCTCGTACATGCGGTACTGGATGGAGTCCTTCCGGCTGCCGACCATGGACCCGGAGCGGTTCGGCACGGACGTCGAGTTCAAGGACGAGCACATCCTGCGCGAAGCCCTCGCCTCCGGACGCGGGGTCGTCGTCGCCCTGCCGCACCTCGCCAACTGGGACCTTGCCGGGGCCTGGGCCATCGGCCACATCGGGGTGCCCTTCACCACGGTCGCCGAGCGCCTCAAGCCCGAGACCCTCTACGACCGCTTCGTGGCCTACCGCGAGAGCCTGGGCATGGAGGTCCTGCCGCACAGCGGCGGCGCCGCCTTCGGCATCCTCGCCCGGCGGCTGCGCTCCGGCGGCCTGGTCTGCCTGGTCGCGGACCGGGACCTGTCCGCCTCCGGCGTCGAGGTCGACTTCTTCGGCGCCACGGCACGCATGCCGGCCGGACCGGCGCTGCTGGCCCAGCAGACGGGTGCGGTGCTGCTCCCGGCCACCCTGCACTACGGCGACACGCCGAAGATGTACGGCCGGATCCACCCCGAGGTGGAGGTCCCGAAGACCGGGACCCGGGCCGAGAAGACCACCGTCATGACCCAGGCGGTGGCGGACGCCTTCGCGTGGGGCATCGCCGAGCACCCGGAGGACTGGCACATGCTTCAGCGGCTCTGGCTGGAAGACCTGGAGGAGCGCACGCTGTGAAGATCGGCATCGTGTGCCCGTACTCGTGGGACGTGCCGGGCGGCGTCCAGTTCCACATCCGGGACCTGGCCGAGCACCTGATCGGCCTCGGCCACGAGGTGTCGGTACTGGCCCCGGCCGACGACGAGACCCCGCTCCCGCCGTACGTGGTGTCCGCGGGGCGGGCCGTGCCGGTCCCGTACAACGGATCCGTGGCCCGGCTGAACTTCGGCTTCCTCTCGGCGGCCCGGGTCCGGCGCTGGCTGCACGACGGCACCTTCGACGTCATCCACATCCACGAGCCGGCCTCGCCGTCGCTGGGGCTCCTGTCCTGCTGGGCGGCCCAGGGGCCGATCGTGGCCACCTTCCACACCTCGAACCCGCGCTCCCGGGCGATGATCGCCGCGTACCCGATCCTGCAGCCCGCGCTGGAGAAGATCAGCGCGCGGATCGCGGTGAGCGAGTACGCGCGGCGCACGCTGGTGGAGCACCTCGGCGGCGACGCGGTCGTCATCCCCAACGGCGTGGACGTGGATTTCTTCGCCAAGGCCGAGCCGAACCCCGACTGGACCGGGCAGACCCTGGGCTTCATCGGCCGCATCGACGAGCCGCGCAAGGGCCTGCCCGTGCTGATGGCTGCCTTCCCCAAGATCGTGGAGGCGTGCCCGGACGTACGGCTGCTGGTCGCGGGCCGCGGCGACGAGGAGGAGGCGGTGGCCTCGCTGCCGGCCGGTCTCCGCTCGCGCGTCGAGTTCCTCGGCATGGTCTCGGACGAGGACAAGGCGAGGCTGCTGCGCAGCGTCGACGTGTACGTGGCCCCGAACACGGGCGGCGAGAGCTTCGGCATCATCCTCGTCGAGGCCCTGTCGGCGGGCGCGGCGGTACTGGCCTCCGACCTGGACGCCTTCGCGCAGGTCCTGGACCAGGGCGGGGCCGGCGACCTCTTCGCCAACGAGAACCCGGACGCCCTGGCGGCCGGGGCGATCGCCCTCCTGCGGGACCCGGACCGCCGGGCGCGGCTCAGCGCCAGCGGCTCGGCGCACGTCCGCCGCTTCGACTGGTCCACGGTCGGGGCGGACATCCTGGCGGTCTACGAGACGGTCACGGACGGCGCGGCGGCCGTGGGCCCGGACGAACGCGTCCCCCTCCGCACCCGCCTGGGCTTCTCGAAGGACACCTCACCCTCCTGACCGGGCCGGGGAGACGGGTCAGCGGGCGCCGACGGTCCGGTACGGCCGTCCGTCGGCGCCGACAGCCACCTCGTGGACCTCGCCCCCGACCGTGGTCATGCGTACCCGGTCGCCGGCCGCCCACACGGCCTCGGCGAGTCCGCTCTCCTCCGCGTCGCCGTTGAAACAGCCGGCAAGCCAGCGGCGTTCCAGGAGCCGGCTCCCGTCGTGGACGTAGACGCACCGGACCGGATCCAGGTAGCCCGCCGCGGTCACCACGACGAGTCGGCGGTCCGTCCGGCCGGGGGCGGCCGCCTCCGCGTCGATTCGGGGCTCCGGGCCGTCCGTCCCCGTCGAGAGGAAGCCGGCGAGCAGCATCGCCGGGACGCCGAAGACGAGCACCAGGCCGGCCAGGGGCCCCCGCAGCTGGGACTTCGGCGGGCCCAGCAGGATGGCCCCGGTCAGCGCGGCCAGGGGCGGCGGCCAGGGCCGATGGGAGCCCGGTGCCCCCGGAACGGTAGGGTCGCGCAGCGTGATCGAAACCCTTGTCTGGATCGCCCTGGCCCTGGCTGCCGTCGGCGTCTACCTCAGCTGGACCGCCGGCCGGCTGGACCGGCTGCACTCGCGGATGGACGCCGCGCGGGCCGCGCTCGACGCACAGCTCGTCCGGCGCGCCTCCGTGGTGCTGGAGGTGGCCACCTCCGGGGCGCTCGACCCCGCCTCCTCGCTGGTGCTGTACGAGGCCGCGCACGCCGCCCGGCAGGCCGAGGAGGATCACCGCGAGGTCGCCGAGAGCGAGCTGAGCCAGGCGCTGCGGGCGGTCTTCGCCGACGCGGACCAGGTCGAGGTGCTGAAGGCCGCTCCCGGCGGGGCACAGGCCACCGAGGAACTCGCGGCGGCCGTCCGCCGGGTGCCGATGGCCCGCCGGTTCCACAACGACGCCGTACGGGCCGCCCGCGCGCTGCGCCGCCACCGCAAGGTCCGCTGGTTCAGACTGGCCGGGCACGCGCCGTTCCCGCTGGCCTTCGAAATGGACGACGAACCTCCGGCGGACCTCGCGGACCGGCCGGCCTAGGGCCACGAGGGACAAATGAAAGAGCCACTGGCTCCACATTGGCCCTTGTAGTGGACTGGTCCCCTGGGGTTTCCTCGGCCCAGTAGTACGCGCAGTACCCCGTCTTCCTTTCGAGTGAGGTCAATCCGTGAGCACGCTTCCCACCTCCCCCCAGTCCGCCGAGTCGGCGATCGGCACCTCGCGCGTCAAGCGCGGCATGGCCGAGCAGCTCAAGGGCGGCGTGATCATGGACGTGGTCAACGCCGAGCAGGCGAAGATCGCCGAGGACGCCGGCGCCGTGGCCGTCATGGCCCTGGAGCGGGTCCCGGCCGACATTCGCAAGGACGGCGGCGTCGCGCGCATGTCCGACCCCAACATGATCGAAGAGATCATCGAGGCCGTGTCCATCCCCGTGATGGCCAAGTCCCGCATCGGCCACTTCGTCGAGGCCCAGGTCCTGCAGTCCCTCGGCGTCGACTACATCGACGAGTCCGAGGTCCTGACCCCGGCCGACGAGGTCAACCACTCCGACAAGTGGGCGTTCACCACCCCCTTCGTCTGCGGCGCCACCAACCTGGGCGAGGCCCTGCGCCGCATCGCCGAGGGCGCGGCCATGATCCGCTCGAAGGGCGAGGCCGGCACGGGCAACGTCGTCGAGGCCGTCCGCCACCTGCGCCAGATCAAGAACGAGATCGCCAAGCTGCGCGGCTTCGACAACAACGAGCTGTACGCCGCCGCCAAGGAGCTGCGCGCCCCGTACGAGCTCGTCAAGGAGGTCGCCGAGCTCGGCAAGCTCCCCGTCGTGCTGTTCTCCGCCGGTGGTGTCGCCACCCCGGCCGACGCCGCCCTGATGCGCCAGCTCGGTGCCGAGGGTGTCTTCGTCGGCTCCGGCATCTTCAAGTCGGGCGACCCGGCCAAGCGCGCCGCCGCCATCGTGAAGGCCACCACCTTCTTCGACGACCCGAAGATCATTGCGGACGCCTCCCGCAACCTGGGCGAGGCCATGGTCGGCATCAACTGCGACACCCTCCCCGAGGCCGAGCGCTACGCCAACCGCGGCTGGTAGTCCCGACATGACGAACACCCCCGTGATCGGTGTCCTGGCCCTCCAGGGCGACGTACGGGAGCACCTGATCGCCCTGGCCGCGGCGGACGCCGTGGCCAGGCCGGTCCGGCGCCCCGAGGAGCTCGCCGAGGTCGACGCCCTGGTGATCCCCGGCGGCGAGTCCACGACGATGTCGAAGCTCGCCGTGCTCTTCGGCATGCTGGAGCCGCTGCGCGAGCGCGTGGCCGCCGGCATGCCCGTGTACGGCACCTGCGCCGGCATGATCATGCTCGCGGACAAGCTCCTCGACGGCCGCGAGGACCAGGAGACCCTGGGCGGCATCGACATGATCGTGCGCCGCAACGCCTTCGGGCGCCAGAACGAGTCCTTCGAGGCGAAGATCGACTTCGCGGGCATCGAGGGCGGCCCGGTCGAGGGCGTCTTCATCCGCGCCCCGTGGGTCGAGTCCGTCGGCGCCGCCGCCGAGGTGCTCGCGACCTACGACGGCCACACGGTCGCCGTGCGCCAGGGCAAGGTCCTCGCGACCTCGTTCCACCCCGAACTGACCGGCGACGACCGCGTCCACGCGTACTTCGTCGAGATGGTGCGCGCCGGGCTGTGACGAGCTCCCGGTAGGATCGAAGACGAACACTGTTGGTGACGCGAAGGAGACAGGCGGATGTCCGGCCACTCTAAATGGGCTACGACGAAGCACAAGAAGGCCGTGATCGATGCCAAGCGCGGCAAGCTCTTCGCGAAGCTGATCAAGAACATCGAGGTCGCGGCGCGTATGGGCGGCGCCGACATCGAGGGCAACCCGACGCTCTTCGACGCGGTTCAGAAGGCCAAGAAGCAGTCGGTCCCGAACAAGAACATCGACTCCGCGGTCAAGCGCGGCGGCGGCCTGGAGGCCGGCGGCGCCGACTACGAGACGATCATGTACGAGGGCTACGGTCCGAACGGTGTCGCGGTGCTCATCGAGTGCCTCACCGACAACCGCAACCGCGCCGCCTCCGACGTCCGCGTCGCCATGACCCGCAACGGCGGTTCGATGGCCGACCCGGGCTCGGTCTCGTACCTGTTCAACCGCAAGGGCGTCATCATCCTGCCCAAGGCCGAGCTCTCCGAGGACGACGTGCTCGGCGCGGTGCTCGAGGCCGGTGCCGAAGAGGTCAACGACAACGGCGACACCTTCGAGATCATCAGCGAGGCCACCGACCTGGTCGCGGTCCGCACCGCGCTCCAGGACGCCGGCATCGACTACGACTCGGCGGACTCCAGCTTCGTCCCGACCATGCAGGTCGAGCTCGACGAAGAGGGCGCCCGCAAGATCTTCAAGCTGATCGACGCGCTCGAGGACAGCGACGACGTCCAGAACGTCTTCGCCAACTTCGACGTCTCGGACGAGGTCATGGAGAAGGTCGACGCGTAACGCCGGCGCGAGCCGAGCGGATCCGGCGGGCCGACAGGACACACCCTGTCGGCCCGCCGTCGCATTGTCAGTGCGGGCGGATAGCCTGACGGCGTCAACCGGGTGTGCGCCCGTTTTCGGACCGCAACCATCAATTTGAGCAACCACGACGGTGCTCAGCCACCTCCGCGAGAGCGGCGGCGGTTTAGCCGCAAAAGGGGGCGCGGTGCGCGTACTGGGCGTGGACCCGGGGCTGACACGATGCGGAGTCGGCGTCGTCGAAGGCGTCGCCGGCCGCCCCCTCACCATGCTCGGGGTGGGGGTCGTACGGACGCCCGCCGACGCGGAGCTGGGCCACCGGCTCGTCGCCGTCGAGCAGGGCATCGAGGAATGGCTCGACACGCACCGGCCCGAAGTCGTCGCCGTGGAGCGGGTCTTCAGCCAGCACAACGTCAGCACCGTGATGGGCACCGCCCAGGCGAGCGCCGTCGCGATGCTCTGCGCCGCCCGCCGCGGGATACCGGTCGCCCTGCACACCCCCAGCGAGGTCAAGGCCGCCGTCACCGGCAGCGGCCGGGCCGACAAGGCCCAGGTCGGCGCGATGGTCACCCGGCTGCTGAGGCTGGCGGAGCCGCCCAAGCCCGCCGACGCGGCCGACGCCCTCGCCCTCGCCATCTGCCACATCTGGCGGGCCCCCGCCCAGAACCGCCTCCAGCAGGCGGTCGCCCAGCACGCCCAGCACGCCCCGAAAGGCCGTACCCGATGATCGCCTTCGTCAACGGCGCGGTCGCCGCGCTCACCCCCACCCTCGCCGTGATCGAGGTCGGGGGAGTGGGCATGGCCGTGCACTGCACGCCGAACACCATCGCCGGCCTGCGGATGGGCGAGCAGGCCCGGCTGGCGACCTCCCTGGTCGTACGGGAGGACTCGCTGACCCTGTACGGCTTCGCCGACGACGACGAGCGCCAGGTGTTCGAGCTGCTGCAGACCGCGAGCGGTGTCGGACCGCGGGTGGCTCAGGCGATGCTCGGCGTGCACAGCCCGGACGCCCTGCGGGCGGCCTTCGCCGCCGGTGACGCGAAGGCGCTGACGGCGGTGCCGGGCATCGGCCCGAAGGGCGCTCAGAAGCTGCTGCTGGAGCTCAAGGGCAAGCTGGGCGCCCCGCTGGGCAGCAGCGGCCTGGTGGGCGCCCAGCGCGCCGTCGCGTCCGCCCCGTCCCCGTGGACGGAGCAGCTGTCCGCCGCCCTGATCGGCCTCGGCTACGCCTCCCGCGACGCGGAGGAGGCCGTTGCCGCGGTGACCCCGCAGGCGGAGGAGGCCATCGCCGCCGGCGGGGCGGCCCCCGTGCCGCAACTCCTGCGGGCCGCGCTCCAGACCCTCAACCGGGCCCGCTGACCCGCCCGCGCCGCCCGGCGGCCGGGGGGCCGCCCCGGACGCCGCGGCGCCGCCGCACGCGACCGACCACCGTACGAACCGAGAAGGCAGACTGACACCGTGAACTGGGACGACGACACCACCGCCGAGGACGAGGCACGTATCGTCGCCGCCGCGGCGGACGGTGAGGACACCGCCGTCGAGGCGGCCCTGCGCCCCAAGGACCTCGGGGAGTTCGTCGGCCAGGAGAAGGTCCGCCAGCAGCTGGACCTGGTCCTGAAGGCGGCCAAGCAGCGCGGGGCCACCGCGGACCACGTCCTGCTGTCCGGCGCGCCCGGACTCGGCAAGACCACCCTCTCCATGATCATCGCCGCCGAGATGGGGGCGCCCATCCGGATCACCTCCGGCCCCGCCATCCAGCACGCCGGCGACCTCGCCGCGATCCTCTCCTCCCTCCAGGAGGGCGAGGTCCTCTTCCTCGACGAGATCCACCGCATGTCCCGGCCCGCCGAGGAGATGCTCTACATGGCCATGGAGGACTTCCGCGTCGACGTGATCGTCGGCAAGGGGCCGGGGGCCACCGCGATCCCGCTGGAGCTGCCGCCCTTCACTCTGGTCGGCGCCACCACCCGGGCCGGACTGCTGCCGCCGCCGCTGCGGGACCGCTTCGGCTTCACCGGCCACATGGAGTTCTACGCTCCCGAGGAGCTGGAGCGCGTTGTCCACCGCTCCGCCCGCCTCCTCGACGTGGAGATCGACACCGACGGCGCGGCCGAGATCGCCGGACGCTCCCGGGGCACCCCGCGCATCGCCAACCGGCTGCTGCGCCGCGTGCGCGACTACGCCCAGGTCCGGGCGGACGGGGTGATCAACCGAGAGGTGGCCGCCACCGCCCTCCAGGTGTACGAGGTGGACGCCCGCGGCCTCGACCGACTGGATCGAGCCGTTCTGGAGGCACTCCTGAAGCTGTTCGGCGGCGGGCCCGTCGGCCTGTCCACCCTCGCCGTGGCGGTGGGGGAGGAGCGGGAGACCGTGGAGGAGGTCGCGGAACCCTTCCTGGTCCGCGAGGGCCTGCTCGCGCGCACCCCCAGGGGACGGGTCGCGACCCCCGCCGCATGGGCTCACCTGGGCCTTGTCGCACCGCAGCACGGCGGAAGTGGATCAACGGGGCAACAGGGCTTGTTCAGGGCCTGACGGCGCGGAGGTTCGCCCCCTCAGGAACTGCGGTGCCATGCTGGGCGTTGTTCCATCGGTGCGGACTCGCCTAGACTCCGCCGATGCCGACCCTTCGGGTCGGCGTGCCCACCCCCGTAGAAAAGGCCGCCGTCCGCGTGCGGTCGTGCGAAGGATTTCCGTCCCGTGAATCTCGTGACACTCCTCCCGTTCATCGTGCTCATCGGGGCGATGTTCCTGATGACCCGCTCCGCGAAGAAGAAGCAGCAGCAGGCCGCGCAGATGCGCGACCAGATGACGCCCGGCACCGGGGTCCGCACCATCGGCGGCATGTACGCCACGGTGAAGGAGATCGGTGACGACACGGTCACCCTCGAGGTGGCTCCCGGCGTCCACGCGATCTACGCGAAGAACGCCATCGGCGCCGTACTGGAGGACGCGGAGTACAACCGCATCGTCCACGGCATCGACGACGTGACGACCGACACGCCCGTCGTGCCGGACGACGCCTCCTCCCTCACCAAGGACGAGGGCGAGGCGCCGAAGCTGGACCTGGGCAAGAAGGACGAGCCCAAGGGCGACGACAAGCCCGAGGACGGCAAGGCCGACGGCGAGGCCGGCGCGAAGTAGCGCGCGGCCGGGGACCGTGCGGGCGCCTGACCGGCGGTCGGCGCGGTCCCCGTCAGTGACACTTCTGCGGGGGGCAGGGGTCCCCACCACACATTTCGTGGCCGTCCGCGCGCTGACCCGGCGCGGGGCGGTTGGACAGGGAGAAACGACAAGGTGGCAGCACCGAAGAAGGGCCGGCGGCCCACGGGGGCTCAGGGGAGGCCGGGGCGTGCCCTGGCGATCATCCTGATCGCGATGGTGGCGCTCACCGCGGGGATGTTCATCTCCAAGCAGACGACTCCCCGGCTGGGCATCGACCTCGCCGGCGGCACGAGCATCACGCTCAAGGCCAAGAGCGAGCCCGGCAAAGAGAACGCCGTCAACGAGACCAACATGAACACGGCGGTCGGCATCATCGAGCGCCGTGTCAACGGACTCGGCGTCTCCGAGGCCGAGGTCCAGACGCAGGGACGCGACCACATCATCGTGAACATCCCCAAGGGGATGAACGAGAAGCAGGCGCGCGAGCAGGTCGGCACCACCGCCCAGCTCTACTTCCGCCCGGTCATCGCGTTCGCGGACGGCGCCCCCGCCGCTCCCGAGGGCGCCCAGAGCCCGAGCCCCTCCGCGAGCGGCTCCGGCGCCCCCAAGGCCGAGGACGGGAACAAGACCAGCCCGTCCGCCACCCCGTCGTCCAGCGCCACTTCCCAGGGCCGCGCGCTCAGCGAGGGCCTCAAGGCCCCGAACGCGCCCACTCCCACGCCGTCGGCGGGCGAGTCGAAGAAGGCAGACGACAAGGCGGCCCCGTCGCCCTCCGCGAGCGCCCCCGCACCCGACCCGGCCGCCGCCGACCTGCAGGCCAAGTTCGCCGCGCTCGACTGCACGAACGAGGCGCAGCGCGCCAACGTCGGCACGGGCGTCAAGCCCACCGACCCGACGCTCGCCTGCGGCCAGCGCGGCGAGCAGTGGGGCAAGTGGCTGCTGGGCCCGGCCGCGGTCGAGGGCAAGGACGTCAAGAGCGCCAAGGGCGAGATCGACCCGCAGTCGGGTCAGTGGATCGTCACGATGAACTTCAACGACCACGGCGCCGACGCCTTCGCGAAGGTCACCGGCGAGCTGGCGGCCAAGCAGATGCCGCAGAACCAGTTCGCGATCGTCCTCGACGGCGACGTCATCTCGGACCCGTCCGTGAGCACCGCGATCACCGGCGGCAACGCGCAGATCTCCGGTGGCTTCACCCAGCAGTCCGCGCAGGACCTGGGCAACATGCTCTCGTACGGCGCCCTGCCGCTGTCCTTCCAGGAGGACAGCGTCACCACCGTCACCGCCGCGCTCGGCGGTGAGCAGCTGCGCGCCGGCCTGATCGCCGGTGCGATCGGTCTCCTCCTCGTGGTCGTCTACCTGCTGGTGTACTACCGCGGCCTGGCCTTCATCGCGATCGTCAGCCTGCTGGTCTCCGCGATCCTGACCTACACGATCATGGCGCTGCTCGGTAAGGGCATCGGCTTCGCGCTGAACCTGCCGGCGGTCTGCGGTGCGATCGTGGCCATCGGCATCACCGCGGACTCGTTCATCGTGTACTTCGAGCGCATCCGCGACGAGATCCGCGAGGGCCGCACCCTGCGTCCGGCCGTCGAGCGCGCCTGGCCGCGCGCCCGCCGCACGATCCTGGTCTCCGACTTCGTGTCGTTCCTCGCCGCCGCGGTGCTGTTCATCGTCACCGTCGGCAAGGTGCAGGGCTTCGCCTTCACGCTGGGTCTGACCACCCTGCTCGACGTGGTCGTGGTGTTCCTGTTCACCAAGCCCGTCATGACGCTGCTGGCGCGTACGAAGTTCTTCTCCAGCGGTCACCCGTGGTCCGGGCTGGACCCGAAGCGGCTCGGCGCCAAGCCCCCGCTGCGCAGCTCCCGGCGTACCGCCGCACCCGCCCCCGTCGAAGCAAAGGAGGCGTGAGAGATGTCGAAGCTGGGAGATCTCGGCGCCAAGCTGTACCGCGGTGAGGTCGGCTACGACTTCGTCGGAAAGCGCTTTCTCTGGTACGGCGTTTCCATCCTGATCACCATCACGGCGATCGTCGCCCTGGCCGTCCAGGGCCTGAACATGGGCATCGAGTTCAAGGGCGGAGCCGTCTTCACCACCCCGAAGACGACCGCCTCGGTCGCCAAGGTCACGGAGGACGCGGAGAAGGCCTCCGGCCACGACGCGATCGTCCAGGAGCTCGGCACCGGCGGCATGCGCATCCAGATCTCCGGTCTGGACACCGACGCCGCGGCCGACGTGAAGAAGCAACTGGCCGCCGACCTCAAGGTGACCGAGGCCGACATCAACGCCGACCTGGTCGGCCCCAGCTGGGGCGAGCAGATCGCGAACAAGGCCTGGACCGGCCTCGGCGTCTTCATGGTCCTCGTGGTGATCTACCTCGCCATCGCCTTCGAATGGCGCATGGCCGTCGCCGCGCTGATCGCCCTGATCCACGACCTCACCATCACCGTCGGCGTGTACGCGCTCGTCGGCTTCGAGGTCACCCCGGGCACCGTGATCGGTCTGCTGACCATCCTGGGTTACTCCCTCTACGACACCGTCGTCGTCTTCGACGGTCTCAAGGAGGGGTCGAAGGACATCACCAAGCAGACCCGCTACACCTTCAGCGAGATCGCCAACCGCAGCATCAACGGCACCCTGGTCCGTTCGATCAACACCACGGTCGTGGCGCTGCTCCCGGTCGCGGCCCTGCTGTTCATCGGCGGCGGCTTCCTGGGCGCCGGCATGCTGAACGACATCTCGCTGTCGCTGTTCGTCGGCCTCGCGGCCGGTGCGTACTCCTCGATCTTCATCGCGACCCCGCTGGTCGTGGACCTCAAGGAGCGCGAGCCGGCGATGAAGGCGCTGAAGAAGCGGGTGCTCGCCAAGCGCGCGTCCGCGGCGGCCAGGGGCGAGTCCCCGGACGACGCCCAGGGCTCCGAGGACGAGCCGCAGGTCGTGTCGCAGGGCCGGCAGCCGGGGCGGCGACGTTGACCGCACAGCTGTCCGACGACGTGCGGGCCCTCCTGCTCAGCCGGATCAAGGACGTGGCGGACTACCCGAAGCCGGGCGTGATGTTCAAGGACATCACCCCGCTGCTGGCGGACCCCGAGGCGTTCGGCGCGCTGACCGGCGCGCTCGTGGAGCTGGCCGGGCAGTACGGCGCGACGAAGATCGTCGGGCTGGAGGCGCGCGGGTTCATCCTCGCGGCCCCGGTGGCGGTGCAGGCTGGGATCGGCTTCGTGCCGGTCCGCAAGGCCGGCAAGCTGCCGGGCGCGACGCTCGCACAGTCGTACGAGCTGGAGTACGGCACGGCGGAGATCGAGGTCCACGCGGAGGACCTGTCGGCCGGTGACCGGGTCATGGTCATCGACGACGTGCTGGCCACCGGCGGTACGGCCGAGGCCTCCCTCTCGCTGATCCGGCGGGCCGGGGCCGAGGTCGCCGGCGTGGCGGTCCTGATGGAGCTCTCGTTCCTCCCGGGCCGCGCCAAGCTGGCCGGGTCCCTCGCAGGGGCTCCGCTGGATGCGCTGATCGTGGTCTGAGCGGTCCTACCGCACCCACCCCGCAACGAGACGGCGGGCATCCGGAATCTCCCGGGTGCCCGCCGTCCGCGTGCGCGGGCCGTTGCGACAGGCTCGGCGAACGGTGCGACCCAACCCTCGCTACGATGGGTTATCCGGACCGGACATGGGCACCGGATCCTCCCCCGGACTCCGTCTGGGGGGACCCCCGTGAGGAGCGCTCTTGCCAGACGAGGTCCAGCCAATCTCCGCCGCGCAGCCCGACCCGCAGGCCGAGCAGGCCACGGCGGCCGCCGCCACGCCCCCGCCGGCCCCGCCGGTCAAGCCCGCCCCGAAGCCGGCGCCGGTCAAGCCCGCGCCCGCGAAGTCGGCTGCGTCCTCCAACCGGGTGCGCGCCCGCCTGGCCCGCCTCGGCGTGCAGCGTTCGAACCCGTACAACCCGGTACTGGAACCGCTGCTCCGCATAGTCCGCAGCAATGACCCGAAGATCGAGACGTCGACGCTGCGCCAGCTCGAGCAGGCCTACCAGGTCGCCGAGCGCTGGCACCGCGGCCAGAAGCGCAAGAGCGGCGACCCGTACATCACCCACCCGCTCGCGGTCACCACCATCCTCGCCGAGCTCGGCATGGACCCGGCCACCCTCATGGCCGGCCTGCTGCACGACACCGTCGAGGACACCGAGTACGGCCTGGAGGACCTGCGCCGCGACTTCGGCGACGCCGTGGCGCTGCTCGTCGACGGCGTCACCAAGCTCGACCGGGTGAAGTTCGGCGAGGCGGCCCAGGCCGAGACCGTCCGCAAGATGGTCGTGGCGATGGCGAAGGACCCGCGCGTCCTGGTCATCAAGCTCGCCGACCGGCTGCACAACATGCGCACGATGCGCTACCTCAAGCGGGAGAAGCAGGAGAAGAAGGCCCGCGAGACCCTCGAGATCTACGCCCCGCTGGCGCACCGGCTGGGCATGAACACGATCAAGTGGGAGCTGGAGGACCTCTCCTTCGCGATCCTCTACCCCAAGATGTACGACGAGATCGTGCGCCTGGTCGCCGAGCGGGCCCCCAAGCGCGACGAGTACCTCGCCGTCGTCACGGACGAGGTCCAGGTGGACCTCAGAGCCGCCCGGATCAAGGCCACCGTGACGGGCCGCCCCAAGCACTACTACAGCGTCTACCAGAAGATGATCGTCCGCGGCCGTGACTTCGCGGAGATCTACGACCTGGTGGGCATCCGCGTCCTCGTCGACACCGTCCGGGACTGCTACGCGGCCCTGGGCACGGTGCACGCGCGGTGGAACCCGGTCCCGGGCCGGTTCAAGGACTACATCGCGATGCCCAAGTTCAACATGTACCAGTCGCTCCACACGACGGTCATCGGGCCCAGCGGCAAGCCCGTCGAGCTGCAGATCCGCACCTTCGACATGCACCGCCGCGCGGAGTACGGCATCGCCGCGCACTGGAAGTACAAGCAGCAGACCGTCGCCGGCACCTCCAAGGTCCGCACCGACGTCCCGCAGGCCGCCAAGGGTAGCGCCGGCCAGGACACCGTCAACGACATGGCCTGGCTGCGCCAGCTGCTGGACTGGCAGAAGGAGACCGAGGACCCGGGCGAGTTCCTCGACTCGCTGCGCTTCGACCTCTCGCGCAACGAGGTCTTCGTCTTCACCCCCAAGGGCGACGTCATAGCGCTGCCCGCCGGAGCCACCCCGGTGGACTTCGCGTACGCCGTCCACACCGAGGTCGGCCACCGGACGATAGGGGCCCGGGTCAACGGCCGCCTGGTCCCGCTGGAGTCGACCCTCGACAACGGCGACCTCGTCGAGGTCTTCACCTCGAAGGCCGAGGGCGCCGGACCGTCCCGCGACTGGCTGGGCTTCGTCAAGTCCCCCCGCGCCCGGAACAAGATCCGCGCCTGGTTCTCCAAGGAACGCCGCGACGAGGCAATCGAGCACGGCAAGGACGCCATCGCGCGGGCCATGCGCAAGCAGAACCTGCCGATCCAGCGCATCCTGACCGGCGACTCGCTGGTGACCCTCGCGCACGAGATGCGCTACCCGGACATCTCCTCCCTGTACGCGGCCATCGGCGAGGGCCACGTGGCCGCGCAGGGCGTGGTACAGAAGCTGGTGGCGGCCCTCGGCGGCGAGGAGGCGGCCAACGAGGACATCGAGGAATCGATCCCGCCCGCGCGGGCCCGCAGCAAGCGGCGCAGCAACGCCGACCCGGGCGTCGTCGTCAAGGGCGTCGACGACGTGTGGGTCAAGCTGGCCCGCTGCTGCACCCCGGTACCGGGCGATCCGATCATCGGGTTCGTCACGCGCGGCAGTGGCGTATCGGTTCACCGCGCGGACTGCGTCAACGTCGACTCCCTCTCCCAGCAGCCCGAGCGGATGCTGGAGGTCGAGTGGGCGCCCACCCAGTCCTCGGTCTTCCTGGTCGCCATCCAGGTCGAGGCGCTGGACCGGTCCCGGCTGCTGTCGGACGTCACACGGGTCCTGTCCGACCAGCACGTCAACATCCTGTCGGCGGCCGTCCAGACCTCCCGCGACCGGGTGGCCACCTCCCGGTTCACCTTCGAGATGGGGGACCCCAAGCACCTGGGGCACGTCCTGAAGGCCGTCCGGGGCGTCGAGGGCGTCTACGACGTCTACCGCGTCACCTCGGCCCGCCGGCCGTAGCGGACAGCGCGAGGGCCCCGGTACGGATCTCCGTACCGGGGCCCTCGTCGTGCACGGGCGGCCCGAATCAGCCGCCGAACTCCTCCAGGCCCTTCAGCGCCTGGTCCAGCAGGGCCTGGCGGCCCTCCAGCTCACGCGCCAGCTTGTCGGCCTTCGCGTTGTTGCCCGCGGCGCGCGCCGCGTCGATCTGCTGGCGCAGCTTGTCGACCGCCGCCTGGAGCTGACCCGTCAGGCCGGCCGCACGCGCCCGCGCCTCCGGGTTCGTACGGCGCCACTCGCCCTCCTCGGCCTCCTGGATCGCCCGCTCCACCGCGTGCATCCGGCCCTCGACCTTCGGCCGGGCGTCGCGCGGCACGTGGCCGATGCCCTCCCAGCGCTCGTTGAGGGAGCGGAACGCGGCACGGGCCGCCTTCAGGTCCGTAACGGGAACGAGCTTCTCGGCCTCGTCGGCCAGCTCCTCCTTGAGCTTCAGGTTCTCGATCTGCTCGGCGTCACGCTCCGCGAACACCTCGCTGCGGGCCGCGAAGAACACGTCCTGCGCACCGCGGAAACGGTTCCACAGGTCGTCCTCGGCCTCGCGCTGCGCCCGGCCCGCCGCCTTCCAGTCCGCCATCAGCTCGCGGTAGCGGGCGGCCGTCGGACCCCAGTCGGTCGACTTCGACAGCGACTCGGCCTCCGAGACCAGCTTCTCCTTGACCTTGCGGGCGTCCTCGCGCTGCGCGTCCAGCGAGGCGAAGTGCGCCTTGCGGCGCTTGGAGAAGGCGGAACGGGCGTGCGAGAACCGGTGCCACAGCTCGTCGTCCGACTTGCGGTCCAGGCGCGGCAGGCCCTTCCAGATGTCCACCAGGGCGCGCAGCCGCTCGCCGGCGCTGCGCCACTGGTCGCTCTGCGCCAGCTGCTCGGCCTCGGCGACCAGCGCGTCCTTGGCCGCCCGGGCCTCGTCCGCCTGCTTGGCCTTGGCGACCTTGCGCTCCTCGCGCCGGGACTCCACGGTCTCGACCAGCTTGTCCAGCCGCACGCGCAGGGCGTCCAGGTCGCCCACGGCGTGGTGCTCGTCGACCTGCGTACGCAGGTGGTCGATCGCCGTCTGCGCGTCCTTGGCGGACAGATCAGTGGTCCGCACCCGCTTTTCGAGGAGGCCGATCTCGACCACCAGGCCCTCGTACTTGCGCTCGAAGTAGGCCAGGGCCTCCTCGGGGGTGCCCGCCTGCCACGAACCGACGACCTGCTCGCCATCGGAAGTACGCACGTACACGGTGCCCGTCTCGTCGACTCGGCCCCACGGGTCGCTGCTCACAGCGCCTCCTCCACCTGATGCCTGCGAGGGGTTCACCCCCTGGGCATCGTCCACAGTTTCCTGGGGCGGGCAGCGCCCGCCCTGCACAACGCCAACATAGGCGACCGCCGGGCCGGCTGTCCGCATCCCGCACGACGGAATATCGGCGTACGGGCGCGGGCCGGCCGGCCCGGGGTCGCGTCACCCGTCAGTTCTGGGTGACCGTGCCCTTCTCGATCTTGACCTCGTTCTTCGGCGCACCGTCCTGGCCGCCGTCGACCGTGCCGGCCTTGGAGATCTCCTCCAGGACCTTGAGGCCGGCCGCGTCGATCTTGCCGAACGGCGTGTAGGTCGGCGTCAGCGGGCTGTCCTTGTAGACCAGGAAGAACTGGCTGCCGCCCGAGCCGGGCTGGCCGGTGTTGGCCATCGCCACCGTGCCGGCCGGGTAGATCACCTGGCCCTGCTCGTTGGCCTTGCCGAGGGAGTCCAGGTTCTCGTCCGGGATGTTGTAGCCCGGGCCGCCGCGGCCGGTGCCCTCGGGGTCGCCGCACTGGAGCACGAAGATCCCGCCGGCCGTCAGCCGGTGGCACTTGGTGTTGTCGAAGTAGCCCTTGTCGGCGAGCGACTTGAACGAGTTCACGGTCTGCGGGGTCTTCGCCGCGTCCATCGCGAAGTTGATGTCACCGGCACTGGTCTTCAGCGCGAAGGTGTACTTCCCCTTCTGGTCGATCGCCATCTCCGGCGAGGGGGACTGCTTCGGCTCGGGCGGGGTCGCCGAGGACGACGGGTTCGCCGCCGGGTCCGAGGCCTGGTCCTTCTTGTCCTTGTCGAAGACACCGCCCACGATCAGGCCCACCAGCGTCGCGATCACCACAGCGACCACCGCGCCGATCACCGCCGCCCGCTGGCGGCCCTTCTTCCGGGCCTCGGCGCGGCGCTTCTGCTGGCGCTCGTACTTCTCCCTGGCGAGCTGTCGCCGCCGCTGATCGCTCGTGACCACGGGGTCGTCTCCTTGTACGTGTCTGATACTGCTGTCCGGGCTGGGATAGGCCGTACCGTATATGGGTTCGCTGTGTAATGAGCGGCGCCGGTAGGCTCTGAGCAGCAGGATTGAAGACCTGCAGCCTCCCGCCGGACGACGATTGAGGACGAACGTGCTGATTGCCGGGTTCCCCGCAGGCGCTTGGGGCACCAACTGCTACGTGGTCGCCCCCGCCGCCGGCGAGGAGTGCGTCATCATCGACCCGGGCCACCAGGCCGCCCAGGGTGTCGAGGAGACGCTGAAGAAGCATCGGCTCAAGCCCGTCGCGGTCGTTCTGACCCACGGCCACATCGATCATGTGGCCTCGGTGGTCCCGGTGTGCGGAGCACACGACGTACCGGCCTGGATCCACCCCGAGGACCGCTACATGATGAGCGACCCGGAGAAGGCCCTCGGCCGCTCCATCGGGATGCCCCTCATGGGCGAGCTGACCGTGGGGGAGCCGGACGACGTGCGCGAGCTGGCCGACGGCGCCGCCCTGAAATTGGCCGGAATGGACTTCTCCGTGGCGCACGCGCCGGGCCATACCAAGGGGTCGGTGACCTTCCGGATGCCCGAGCTGGCCGACATCCCGCCGGTCTTCTTCTCGGGCGACCTGCTCTTCGCCGGCTCCATCGGACGAACCGACCTGCCGGGCGGCTCCCACGCCGAGATGCTCGATTCGCTGGCCCGCGTGTGCCTGCCGCTCGACGACTCGACCGTGGTGCTGTCCGGCCACGGTCCCCAGACCACCATCGGCCGCGAGCGCGTGACCAACCCGTACCTGCGGGAGGTCGCCGCCGGCCTGGCAGCGGACCCGACAGCCGCTCCACGACGAGGAATGTGACGAGAGTTTCGTGGCTACTTTCAAGGCCCCCAAGGGCACGTACGACCTGATCCCGCCGGTCTCGGTCAAGTACCTGGCGGTGCGCGAGGCCATTGCGGCCCCGCTCCGCAACTCCGGCTACGGCTACATCGAGACCCCCGGCTTCGAGGACGTCGGCCTCTTCGCCCGCGGCGTCGGGGAGTCCACCGACATCGTCTCCAAGGAGATGTACGCCTTCGAGACCAAGGGCGGCGACCAGCTGGCACTGCGCCCCGAGGGCACCGCCTCGGTTCTGCGCGCGGCTCTGGAGGCCAGCCTGCACAAGCAGGGCAACCTGCCGGTGAAGCTCTGGTACTCCGGTTCCTACTACCGCTACGAACGCCCGCAGAAGGGCCGCTACCGCCACTTCTCGCAGGTGGGCGCCGAGGCCATCGGTGCCGAGGACCCGGCCCTGGACGCCGAGCTGATCATCCTGGCCGACCAGGCCTACCGCTCGCTCGGCCTGCGCAACTTCCGGATCCTGCTGAACTCGCTCGGCGACAAGGAGTGCCGCCCGGTGTACCGGGAGGCGCTGCAGGGCTTCCTGCGCGGCCTGGACCTGGACGAGGAGACCGTCCGACGGGCCGAGATCAACCCGCTGCGCGTCCTGGACGACAAGCGGCCCGACGTGCAGAAGCAGCTCGTCGGCGCGCCGGTGCTGCGCGACTACCTGTGCGACGCGTGCAAGGCGTACCACGAGGAGGTGCGGGCGCTGATCACGGCGGCCGGGGTCGCCTTCGAGGACGACGAGAAGCTGGTGCGCGGGCTCGACTACTACACCCGCACCACTTTCGAGTTCGTGCACGACGGTCTGGGCTCGCAGTCCGCGGTGGGCGGCGGCGGCCGCTACGACGGCCTGTCCGAGATGATCGGCGGACCGGCACTGCCGTCGGTGGGCTGGGCGCTGGGCGTGGACCGCACGGTCCTTGCCCTGGAGGCCGAGGGCGTCGAGCTCGACATCCCGGCGTCCACGTCGGTGTTCGCCGTCGCGCTGGGCGAGGAGGCCCGACGGGTGCTCTTCGGCAAGGTCACCGAGCTCCGCAAGGCGGGTGTCGCGGCCGACTTCTCGTTCGGGGGCAAGGGCCTCAAGGGCGCGATGAAGGACGCGAACCGCTCCGGTGCCCGCTTCGCCGTGGTCGCCGGAGAGCGCGACCTGGCCGAGGGCATGGTCCAGCTCAAGGACATGGAGTCCGGGGAGCAGTCCCCGGTCGCCCTCGCCGAGCTGATCGACACGGTCAAGGCCCGCCTCGCCTGACGGCTGCGGCAGGAACGCGTGAGGACGGGGCCGGGGATCTTTCCCCGGCCCCGTCCGTTCACAGGCTCGTACGGCACAATGGCCCGTGCTTGATCACCTTGCAGATGTGGAGCGGGCGGTATGACGACACGAAGCACGGACGCGGACACCGCCGGGGGGACGACCTTCGGGGCCAGCCGGGCGCTGGCCCTGCTGCTGGTGATCACGGGGGCTGCGGGCCTGCTCGCCGCCTGGGTGATCACGATCGACAAGTTCAAGCTGCTGGAGGACCCGAACTTCACCCCGGGCTGCAGCCTCAACCCGGTCGTCTCCTGCGGCAACATCATGAAGAGCGACCAGGCGGCCGTCTTCGGCTTCCCGAACCCCATGCTCGGCCTCGTCGCCTACGGCATCGTGATCTGCGTCGGCATGAGCATCTTGGCCGGGGCCCGCTTCCGCCGCTGGTACTGGCTCACCTTCAACGCCGGCACCCTCTTCGGCGTCGTCTTCTGCGCATGGCTCACCTACCAGTCGCTCTACAACATCAACGCGCTGTGCCTGTGGTGCAGCCTGGCCTGGGTCGCCACGATCCTGATGTTCTGGTACGTCACCTCGCACAACGTCCGCGAGGGGCTGCTGCCGGCGCCGGGCTGGCTCAAGAGCTTCTTCGAGGAGTTCACCTGGGTGCTGCCGGCGCTGCACATCGGGATCATCGGGATGCTGATCCTGACCCGCTGGTGGGACTTCTGGACCTCCTGACGGCGGGCCGCCCTGTCGGTGGACTCGCTTAGGCTTCCCGTGTGGAACCAGACCTGTTCACCGCAGCCGCCGAAGAGCGCCAGGAGAAGGACCCCGCGAGTTCGCCGCTCGCCGTCCGGATGCGTCCGCGCACCCTGGACGAGGTCGTCGGCCAGCAGCACCTGCTGAAGCCCGGATCACCGCTGCGGCGGCTGGTCGGCGAAGGGGCCGGCGGCCCGGCCGGTGCCTCCTCGGTGATCCTCTGGGGCCCGCCCGGCATCGGGAAGACGACCCTCGCCTACGTGGTCAGCCAGGCCACGCAGAAGCGCTTCGTGGAGCTCTCCGCCATCACGGCGGGCGTCAAGGAGGTACGGGCCGTCATCGAGGGCGCGCGCCGTGCGGCCGGGGGCTACGGCAAGGAGACCGTCCTCTTCCTCGACGAGATCCACCGCTTCAGCAAGGCCCAGCAGGACTCCCTGCTGCCGGCCGTCGAGAACCGGTGGGTGACGCTGATCGCGGCCACCACGGAGAACCCCTACTTCTCGATCATCTCCCCGCTGCTGTCGCGATCGCTGCTGCTGACGCTGGAACCGCTGACCGACGACGACCTGAGCGCGCTGATGCGGCGCGCGCTCACGGAGGAGCGGGGCCTGGCCGGGGCGGTGACCCTGCCCGAGGACGCCGAGGCGCACCTGCTGAGGATCGCCGGCGGTGACGCCCGGCGGGCGCTGACCGCGCTGGAGGCGGGGGCCGGCTCGGCCATCGCCAAGGGCGAGGAGGAGATCACCCTCCAGACGCTGGAGGGGGCGGTCGACCGGGCGGCGGTCCGCTACGACCGGGACGGCGACCAGCACTACGACGTGGCGAGCGCGCTCATCAAGTCGATCCGCGGCTCCGACGTGGACGCCGCGCTGCACTACCTCGCGCGGATGATCGAGGCCGGCGAGGACCCCCGGTTCATCGCGCGCCGGCTGATGATCTCCGCGAGCGAGGACATCGGCCTGGCCGACCCCACGGCGCTGCCGATCGCGGTGGCCGCGGCCCAGGCGGTGGCGATGATCGGCTTCCCGGAGGCCGCGCTGACCCTCTCGCACGCCACGATCGCCCTGGCCCTCGCCCCGAAGTCGAACACGGCCACGACCGCGATCGGCGCCGCGCTGGCCGACGTACGCGCGGGCCTGGCGGGCTCCGTCCCGACGCATCTGCGGGACGGCCACTACAAGGGCGCGGCGAAGCTCGGGCACGCGGTGGGGTACGTGTACCCGCACGACGTGCCGGGCGCCATCGCGGCCCAGCAGTACGCCCCGGACGAGATCCACGGGAAGCGGTACTACGAGCCGACCCGCTACGGCGCCGAAGCGCGCTACGCGGACGTGGTGGAGAAGGTCCGCGAGCGCCTGCGCGGGACCGACCGCGGCTGAGGCGTCCCCGGCGGGGGCGTCCTGGCCGCGGTACTAGGCTGCCCGGGTGACCACGGACCTCCCCACCTGCGCCTGCTGCGGCGACGCGCTCGCCGACGAGCGCCGCATCGACTTCGGCTTCAACCTGCCCGACGCCGCCCTCGGGGCGCCCGAGGAGGCCCTCCACCGGCTCGGCGTGCGCGCCCTGCTCCGGGTGGACGGGATCGGCTCATTCATCCGCTGCCTGCTGCCCGTCCGGCTGACCCACGACACCGAGCTGGTGCTCGGGGCCTGGGTGGAGGTGGACGACGCCACCCTGCGGCGCGCCCACGAGCTGTGGGAGCAGCCCGGCTACGCGGACCTGTCCGTCGAGGGCACCTTCGCCAACCGGATCCAGCCCTGGGGCGACGACCTGCTCGGCGCCGCGGTCACCGCGAAGGTCGCCGACCCGGAGGAGCTGCCCTGCGTCGTCGACGTGCGCCACCCGGTGGCCTCCCGCGTCCTGACGCGGACCTGGGACCGCGACCACGTCCTCAGCCGCTTCCCGTACCCGCTGCCGGTGGACGTGCGCACCGATCTCGGCGGCCGCTGGTCGGTCCTGCGCACCGCCGGTCTCAGCGCCTCCTTCGCCGACGGCGCGGACCACTTCACCGCCGAGGACCGCAGCGCCTCCGTCAGCCTGATGCGGGACGACGTCCCCGGCCGCGCCCCCGCGGACTTCCTCACGGAGCTGCTGTCCGGCGCGCCCGACACCCGGCCCGCCCAGCGCGTACGGGAACCGCTGGGCGGGGGAGTGCGGTACGCGTTCTGGCTGACCCCGCAGGACAACGGCCGGCCGCGGCACGAGTTCTACGGCATGGCCGTCGCCCCCGGCATCGCCGCCGGGCTGTACTGCTCCTACGAGGACGCCGCCGACCTGGCCTGGGCCCAGCGGATCTGGCGCTCGCTCGACCACGCCGTGAACACCCTCTAGCCCGCTACACCGGCATCAAGGCCGAGTACGGGCTGTCCGTGACCGAGCTGGAGAAGCGGCCGCTCCAGGAGATGCTGGCCGGCTGCCCTCAGTGAGAGGCGGCCGAGAAGAGGGCGCGCATCGCGCGGCGCAGGCCGCAGATGTCCGCCACCGGCTCCGGGAAGTCGAAGCGGGCGTCGAAGGAGGAGCCGGAGGCGCCGCCGGTGAAGCGGACGCGCAGGCCCACGCGGTCCAGGGCGAGCGGCACGGCGGTCATGCCCCGCACCCCGCGGTCGCCGAGCAGGCCGCACAGCTCGCCGATCCGGTCGCCGTGGGAGGAGTACAGGTGCTGGAGCAGCTCCGCCTCGTGCGGGGACACCGGGTCCGGCTCCGCCGCGGCCAGGTCCTCGGGGTCCACGTGCTCGGCGCCCCACAGGTCGTCCACCGTGATCTCGCCGACCTCCAGGCGCAGCATCATCCAGGCGGGGCGGCCCCCGCCCTGGAGAAGATCCGCCGGGGCGTCGAGGGACTCGCCCAGGCCCAGCAGCTCGCCCACCGGGTGCCGCTCGGCGAGCAGCGCGGCGCACCCGGCGCGGTCGTCCCCACGCACCGGTGTCAGCCACCCGGCCAGCCACGCACGGCCTCGGATACGATGTGGGACGGACACCGGCGCCACGTCCGTGATCTCGATCACGGCGGTGACGTCGTCGTCCTGGGCGTGAGCGGCTGCCCTGGCAGCCGTGGATTCCCCGGAAACAAGGAGAATCACGTCCCCGTCCGGGATGACGGTCCGCGCGACCGGCATCCCCGTCCCGAACTCCTCGGGCCCGTGACTGTCACGAGCACCGATCAGGGTGAGGGATACTGAGGCGTTGGACTCTACGAGGGTTCGTACGCGTTCGGCTCCGGTGAGCTGCCGAACGCCTTCCCTGGGACGCGGCTGACCTTGCTTATCGTCGGCGCAAGCGGATTCTGTTTCGTTGGAATCCGAACTGCGTTGCGCACTGGGCAGGGGGATCCCATGTGGTCGAGACATTACGTCCTCCTCGCTAAGGTAAGCCTCACCTAACTTACATGGAGGTAGGTTCCCCGTGAACCAGAAGCGACCCAAGGTCAAGAAGTCTCGTGCCCTCGGCATCGCCCTGACGCCGAAGGCCGTCAAGTACTTCGAGGCCCGCCCCTACCCGCCGGGCGAGCACGGCCGTGGCCGCAAGCAGAACTCGGACTACAAGGTCCGTCTGCTGGAGAAGCAGCGTCTGCGCGCTCAGTACGACATCTCCGAGCGCCAGATGGCCCGCGCGTACGACCGCGCCAAGAAGGCCGAGGGCAAGACGGGCGAGGCGCTGGTCGTCGAGCTCGAGCGTCGTCTCGACGCCCTGGTCCTGCGTTCGGGCATCGCCCGCACGATCTACCAGGCCCGCCAGATGGTCGTTCACGGCCACATCGAGGTCAACGGCGCCAAGGTCGACAAGCCGTCGTTCCGTGTCCGCCCGGACGACGTCATCACCGTGCGCGAGCGCAGCCGCGAGAAGGTTCCGTTCCAGGTTGCCCGTGAGGGTGGCTACGCAGGCGAGGGCGAGACCCCGCGCTACCTGCAGGTCAACCTGAAGGCCCTGGCCTTCCGCCTGGACCGTGACCCGAACCGCAAGGAAATCCCGGTCATCTGCGACGAGCAGCTCGTCGTCGAGTACTACGCCCGCTGATCTTCCGGCAGGCGTAGCCCTCACAGGCTGGTGGAAACCCGCCGTCCCCTCCATGGGGCGGCGGGTTTTCCGCGTTCCGGGTGAACGCGGGTGACGGCGGCTACGGCTGGTCCGCCCGGGCCGTGCTGCGCGAGACCCGCGGACCCGGCACCCCGCCCAGCCCCGCCGGACGCGGCACCCGCGCCGCCCCGCGCAGCGCCCGCACCACCAGCGACTCCCGGCACAGCTCCCGCCCCTCGGCCGCGTACGCCGCGTAGCGCTCGGCGCCCAGCACCTCCCCCGCCCGCTCCCGGCACATCAGCCGCGGGGCGTTGAAGCACCCCGAGCCGAACAGCTGCAGCCCCACCCCGCCCCACATCGGCTCCGCCGCGCCCTGGAGCACCGCGGCCTCGGCCGGATCGCCCTCCGCGACCGTGACCAGCGCGAGCAGCTCCAGCGCGAGGACCAGCCCGACCAGGTCGTTGAAGGCGTGGTTGATCTCCACGCACTCGGTCAGCAGCCGCCGGGCCTCCTGCGTGCCGCCCGCCTCCAGGGCCGCGTAGGCCAGCACGTAGAGGGCGTACGCCTTCGTCCAGCGCTCCCCGCGCTCGTCGCAGATCTCCCGGACCTCCCCGCACAGCGCGAGCGCGCCCGGCAGGTCCCCGAGGAAGGCCAGCGCCATCCCCAGCTCGACCTGGCACATCAGCACGTTGCTGTTCAGCTCGCCGGCCGCCCGGTACTGCTCCAGCGCCTCGCCCAGCAGCTCCCGGGCCCGGGCCATGTCGTCCGAGACGAGGGCCAGGCAGCCCAGGCGGTGCACCGCGTAGGCGGCCGCCACCCGGTTCCCGCTGCGCGCCGCCCCGTCCCGGCACTCGTACAGGGCGCACATCGAGGCCGTCGCGTCGCCCTGGAGGGCCGCGACGTACCCCAGCACCCACAGGGCCTTCAGCCGTGAGCCCTCGTACTGCGTCTCCTGCCCGCCCGGGGGGTCCAGGGTCCGGTCCAGCCAGTGCCGGCCCTCGGTCAGGCGCCCGCAGCCCGCCCAGTAGAACCACAGGGTGCCCGCCAGGTACTGGCCCAGGTGCAGCTCGTCCGGCTCGTCGAGGCAGCACTCCAGGGCGAGCCGCAGGTTCGGCAGCTCCGCCTCCACCAGCGCCGCCACCTCGTGCTGGCGGGGGCTGAACCAGTCCAGCTCGCACCAGGTCGCCAGCCCCATGTACCAGTCCCGGTGCCGCCGCCGCAGCCGCACCGCGTCACCCAGCGACTCCAGCCAGCCCGCCCCGTACAGCCGTACGGTCTCCAACATCCGGAAGCGCACCCCGGCGGCCGTCTCCTCCCGGACCAGCAGGGACTGGGCGAGCAGCTCGCCCACCAGGTCCAGCACGCCCTCCACCGGCATGTCGGGCCCGGCACACACGTACTCGGCGGCGTCGAGGTCGAACTGCCCCGCGAACACCGACAGGCGCGCCCACAGCAGCCGCTCCGCCGGAGTGCACAGCTCATGGCTCCAGCCGATGGCCGTACGCAGCGTCCGGTGCCGGGGGAGCCCCCCGCGCGCGCCGCCCGTCAGCAGCCCGAAGCGGTCCTCCAGCCGGGAGAGCACCTGGGCCGGGGACAGCATCCGCAGCCGGCCCGCCGCCAGCTCCAGGGCGAGCGGGATCCCGTCGAGGCGCGCGCACACCTCCACGAGCGCCGCCCGGTCTGCCGCGCTCGCCGCGAAGGCCGGGTCGGCGGCGGACACGCGCGCCTCCAGCAGCGCCAGTGCCTCCTCCGGGACCGGCGGGGCCAGCGGGAACGTCCGCTCCCCGGCCACCTCCAGCGGGCGCCGGCCCGCAGCCAGTACCCGCAGGCCGGGAGAGCGCAGCAGCAGCTCCCGTACCAGAGAAGCGGTCTCGTCCACCAGCTGCTCGAAGCCGTCCAGGACCAGCAGCAGCCGCTTGTCGGCCAGGTGCTCGGCCAGGACGGTCCGGGGCGGCCGGGTGGTGTGGTCGGTCAGCCCGAGCGCCTCGGAGAGCGTCAGCTCCAGCAGCGCCGGATCCCGTACGCAGGCCAGCTCGGCCAGCCAGACGCCGTCGCAGTAGCGTTCCTCCACCGGAGCGTGCGCCCCTTGTGCCCCTTGCGCTTCCGAGGCCTCGCGCGCGTCCTCGGCGGCCGACCGGGC